>NZ_JWLN01000001.1:0-345732 GCF_000814065.1 Pseudomonas sp. C5pp
TCGCGCTGCTCTCTGGCTCACTGATAACCCTGTGGGAGCGGGTTTACCCGCGAATGCCTCAGCGCGACAGTGGCAGGCTGGTGGTGGACTTGATCTCCGACAGCGCCACGATCGAGTTCACCTCCTGAATCCCCGGCACGTTCGACAGCTTTTCGAAGAAGAACCGTTCATAAGCCTCGATATCCGGGGTGACGATGCGCAACAGAAAGTCCACCGACCCCATCAGCACATAACACTCCAGCACCTCCGGAAACCCGCGGATCGCGTCGGTGAACTCTGTGAAGTTGGAGCGCCCGTGGGCGTTCAGTTTCACCTCGGCGAAAATCTGCGTGTTCAGGCCGACCTTCTTGCGGTCCAGCAAGGTCACCTGCCCACGAATCACTCCCTCCTCCTTCAACCGCTGGATACGCCGCCAGCACGGCGATTGCGACAGCCCCACGCGTTCGGCGATCTGCGCGCTGGACAGCGAAGCGTCCTCCTGCAGCAGTTCAAGGATACGGCGGTCGTAGGCATCCAGATCGCTGTGCATAAACAATTCTCCGGAGAATAACTTTATGAATAGATCAATTCGCCAATACAGCGAAATGATCAAATCATAGCGAAAAAATACCGCCACCAACGTGCAAGAATTTCCCCAACATTTGCGGAGACCAGCATGAACGCACAGCCCCGTACCGACGCCTGGGCCGCCAGCAGCGCCCACAGCACCGTGCACTATCGCCTGCAGGCCGAGGCCGAGCCTGACAGCCTGTGCCGGGTGCTCAACCTGTTTGCCTTGCAGTTCCTGACCCCGCACAGCGTGCAGGTCAGCCAGCAGGATGACTGGTTGGATATCGAGGTCGGCATCGGCGGCCTGAGCTGGCACCGGGCTGAGGTGATTGCGCAAAAACTGCGTAACCTGGTGTGTGTGGGTGAAGTGAGCCTGAGCAACCTGCAGCGGGTGGAGCTGGCGGTGGTCTGAGCCATGCTCGGTGCTTGTGCCGGCCTCTTCGCGGGTAAACCCGCTCCCACAGGTACTGCACAACATTCAAGTTTGTGCGGTCCTGTGGGAGCGGGTTTACCCGCGAAGAGGCCGGCACAAGCAAAGCAAAATTTCGAAACCTTTCACCCTCGGTAACCCTCCCTCGCCCGGCTAGCCTTGATCAGCACTCCCCTATCAGGCACGGACGCCAACCATGCATACCCCCGACAACCCGGCACTCGACCTCAAGCGCGTGCTCCAGGTCCTGCTCGCCGACCAGCACCTGTACGCCAACGACACCCTGCAGGTACTCGAGCACGCCGCCAATCACCCCACCGCCCACCCGCTGGAACAGATCGCCGCCTGCGCCCTGGAAGACCGCCGGCACCCTGGCCAGTCCCTGGACCTGGACCGCCTCTGCCAATGGCTGGCCAACAAGGTCGGCCAGCCCTACCTGCGCATCGACCCGCTGCAACTGGACCTGCCCCAGGTCACCGGCCTGATATCCCCGGCCTTCGCCCAGCGCCACGGCATCCTTATCGTCGCCGCAGACGCCTCCAGCGTCACCGTCGCCAGCGCCCAGCCCTACCAGGACGACTGGCTGGCCGACCTCACCCGCAGCCTGGGCCGGCCGATCCGGCGCGTTCTGGCCAGCCCGCAGCAGGTCCGCCAGGCAGGGCAGTCGTTCCACCGCCTGGCCCAATCGGTAAAGGGCGCGCAACACCAGCAGTCAGCCAGCCTGGGCGAACTCGAACAGCTGCTGGAGCTGGGCAAGCGCCAGGCCGAGGCCAGTGCGGACGACGCGCACATCGTGCATATCGTCGACTGGCTGCTGCAGTACGCCATCGAGCAACGCGCCAGCGATATCCACCTGGAACCACGCCGCGAACAGGGCCAGCTGCGCTACCGCATCGACGGCCTGCTGCACAACGTCTATGCCTTCCCTGCCGGCGTGACCTTGGCGCTGGTCAGCCGCCTGAAACACCTGGGGCGCATGGACGTCGCGGAAAAGCGCCGGCCGCAGGATGGCCGGCTGCAAAGCCGCCTGCCTGGCGGCGGCGAGGTGGAACTGCGGCTGTCGACCTTGCCGACGCCGTTCGGCGAGAAACTGGTGCTGCGCCTGTTCGACCCGCATCAGTTGCAAGAAGGCTTCGACCGGCTCGGCCTGGACGGGGCGCAACTGGACCAGTGGCAAGGCCTGCTGCATCATCGTCAGGGCATCATCCTGGTTACCGGCCCTACCGGGTCCGGCAAGACCAGCACGCTCTACGCCAGCCTCAAGCTGCTGGCCACGCCGCAGGTCAACCTGTGCACCATCGAAGACCCGATCGAGCGCCTGGAACCCGCCTTCAACCAGTTGCAGGTGCAACCCGCCCTGGACCTGGGATTCGCCAATGGTGTGCGGGCCATGCTGCGCCAGGACCCGGACATCATCATGATCGGCGAAATCCGTGATCGCGAGACCGCCCTGGTGGCGGTGCAGGCAGCCCTGACCGGGCACCTGGTGCTGTCGACCCTGCATACCAACGACGCCTGTGGCGCGATCACCCGCCTGCAGGAACTGGGTGTGGCCGACTACCTGATCAAGGCGACGCTGGTGGGGGTCATGGCCCAGCGACTGGTGCGCACACTGTGCGCGGATTGCCGGGGTGATACAGCGCTGCGCGAAGGGCAGCCATGCCGTACCTGTCGTGGCACGGGGTTCCATGGCCGCACAGGGTTGTTCGAGCTGCTGATACCCAGCGACAGCCTGCGCGCCCTGATAGGCCCGGACAGCGATCTGGCCAGTTTGCGTCGTCAGGCCGTGGCCGACGGATTGCTCGATCTGCGTCGCTGCGGCGATGCCAAGGTAGCCTGCGGGCAGACCCGCCAAGAGGAAGTGCTACGGGCCTGTTCCTGAGCAAAAATCCTTTGTATTCAAGGAACTTGCACCCCTGCGACAGGATCAAATCGCGCATCTTCAACCCTCACCCTTCGAGGTGTTTCAACATGCGTTTCAAAACCGCCATCGCTGCCGCTGCCTTGCTTTCGCTGCCTATCGGCTCGGCCATGGCCGATACCTTCTGGCGTAACGTGATGACTACTGGTGCTACCACGGCATCGAGCTACCTGACTTCCGGGGATCACAAGCTGGTGATGGCGGCGCAGGATGACGCCGGCAGCTTCGTGGCCAGCGAAGGCGCGATCCGTGGGCCGTTCCTCGAAGCGGCGATTCGTCAGGCCCGCGCGGAGAACCCAGGGATGCAGGCTTCCGACATGGAACTGGCCAATGCCATCTTGGCCAAGAATGCGGTAGCCGAGTAACCGCGTCGCCTGCTTCGCGGGTGAACCCGCTCCCACAGGTACTGCACAGTATTCGAAACTTGTACAAGCCCTGTAGGAGCGGGTTTACCCGCGAAGGGGCGGGCACAGGCAAACCACAATTAGCGATACGCCTCCACCGGCACACAAGCACAGAACAGATTCCTGTCCCCATAAACGTTGTCGACCCGGTTCACCGCTGGCCAGTACTTGTGCTGGCGCACGTGAGCACTGGGCGCCACCGCCTGCTCCAGGCTGTAAGGCCTGTCCCACTCCGCTAGCACATCGGCCAGGGTATGCGGCGCATGCTTGAGCGGATTGTTCTCCGCCGGCCAGTTGCCCTCCTGAACTTCGCCAATTTCCGCCCTAATCGCCAGCATCGCCTCGACGAAGCGGTCCAGTTCAGCCTTCGATTCACTCTCGGTCGGCTCGACCATCAGCGTGCCCGGCACCGGGAACGACATGGTCGGGGCATGGAAGCCATAGTCCATCAGGCGCTTGGCCACGTCCTCTTCACTGATGCCGGTCAGCGCCTTCAGCGGCCGCAGGTCGAGGATGCACTCATGCGCCACCCGCTGGTTGCGCCCGCGGTAGAGCACCGGGAAGGCACCACCCAGCTGGCTGGCCAGGTAATTGGCCGAGAGGATCGCCACCTCGCTGGCATCGGCCAGTTGCGGGCCCATCATGGCTATGTACATCCAGCTGATCGGCAAAATGCTCGCACTGCCCCAGGGCGCAGCACTGACCGCGCTGTTGTTCGGGTCCAGGCCGGGTACCGGTACCACCGGGTGGCTGGCAACGAACGGCTTGAGGTGCGCGCGAATGCCGATCGGGCCCATGCCCGGGCCGCCACCACCGTGGGGGATGCAGAAGGTCTTGTGCAGGTTCATGTGTGAAACGTCGGCGCCGATATCCGCCGGACGCGCCAGGCCCACCTGGGCATTGAGGTTGGCGCCATCCATGTACACCTGGCCACCATGCTGGTGGACCACTTCGCAGATTTCGCGAATCCCCTCCTCGTACACGCCGTGGGTCGATGGGTAAGTGATCATCAGGCACGACAACCGATCCCCGGCCGAGTGGGCCTTGGCCTTGAGATCGGCCAGGTCGACGTTGCCATCGTCGTCGCAATCGACGATCACCACCTCCATGCCGGCCATTTGCGCCGATGCCGGGTTGGTGCCGTGGGCCGACGACGGGATCAGGCACAGCGTGCGTTGCGGCTGGTGGCGGCTACGGTGGTAGCGGGTAATGGCCATCAGGCCGGCGTACTCGCCCTGGGCGCCGGAGTTGGGCTGCATACAGATGGCATCGAAGCCGGTAATGGCGCACAGCCAGCTTTCCAGTTCGTCGATCATCGCCTTGAAGCCGGTGGCCTGGGCCGCCGGGGCAAACGGGTGCAGCTGGGCAAAGCCGGGCCAGGTGATGGGGATCATCTCGCTGGTAGCGTTGAGCTTCATGGTGCACGAGCCCAGCGGGATCATCGACTGGTTCAGCGCCAGGTCCTTGTTCTCGAGTTGCTTGAGGTAGCGCAGCATCTCGGTTTCGCTGTGGTGCAGGTTGAACACCGGGTGGCCGAGGAACGGCGTGCGCCGCACCAGGCTGGCAGGAATGCCTTCGGGCAGGGCCAGCTGGTCGAGTGCGGCTATATCCAGGCCGTGGTCCACCCCCAGGAAGATATCGAACAGGCGCAGCACCGTCTGCTCCGAGCAGGTCTCGTCCAGGCTCACGCCCAGATGCCCGCGGCCAAGGATTCGCAGGTTGATCTGGGCGGCCTCGGCGCTTTCGATGATGGCCGCCTGGGCACCGCCGACGTCCAGGGTAAGGGTGTCGAAGAAGTGCTGGTTGAGGCGCTTGATGCCCTTGGCCTCGAGGCCGGCGGCCAGGATGAAGGTCAGCCGGTGCACGCGCTGGGCAATGCGCTGCAGGCCTTCCGGGCCGTGGTACACCGCGTAGAAGCCGGCAATGTTGGCCAGCAGCACCTGGGCCGTGCAGATGTTGGAGTTGGCCTTCTCGCGGCGGATATGCTGCTCGCGGGTCTGCAGGGCCATGCGCAACGCGGTGTTGCCACGGGCATCGCGCGACACGCCGATGATGCGCCCCGGCATGGCTCGCTTGTAGTCATCGCGGCAGGCGAAATAGGCCGCGTGGGGGCCGCCATAGCCCATCGGTACGCCAAAGCGCTGGGTCGAGCCCAGCACCACATCGGCACCCAGCTCCCCAGGCGGTGCCAGCACCACCAGGCTGAGCAGGTCGGCGGCAACGCAGGCCAGGGCATGCTGGCTGTGCAAATGGTCGATCAGCGGGCGCAGGTCGCGCACCTCGCCGTGGGTATCCGGGTACTGCAGCAAGGCCCCGAAAACCGCGTGTTTGCCAAGGTTATCCACAGAGTCGACGATCAGCTCGAAGCCGAAGCCCTCGGCACGGGTCTTGAGTACCGACAGGGTTTGCGGGTGACAGTGCTCATCGGCGAAGAAGGCATTGCTCTTGTTGCGCGCCACCCGCTTGGCCAGGGCCATTGCCTCGGCGGCGGCGGTGGCTTCGTCGAGCAGCGAGGCATTGGCCAGGGCCAGCCCGGTGAGGTCGATGACCATCTGCTGGAAGTTCAGCAGCGCCTCCAGCCGGCCTTGGGCAATCTCGGGCTGATAGGGCGTGTAGGCGGTGTACCAGCCCGGGTTTTCCAGCACGTTGCGCAGGATGACCGTGGGGGTGATGGTGCCGTGGTAGCCCATGCCGATCAGGCTGGTCCAGACCTGGTTCTGCCCGGCGTAACCGGCGAGCTTGGCCAGAGCGGCCTGTTCGTCCAGTGCCGGCGGCAGGTCGAGGGGGCGGTTGAGGCGGATGTCTGGCGGTACGGTCTGCTCGATCAGCTCACTGCGGCTGGCGACACCCAGCGCATTGAGCATGGCCTGCTGCTCCGTGGCATCCGGGCCCAGGTGGCGACGCAGGAACGGGTTGAGCTCTTGCAGTTGATGCAGGGATGGCGACTGGGACATGACGACGCTCTCTTCCTGGAACAGCTCTCATGGAGACTTACAAGTCTAGGAAGGGATTGCCGATTCTGCGGGGAAAGTTGCTCGCAGGCCCGGCCTCTTCGCGGCTAAAGCCGCTCCACAGGGACCGCACAGGTATCAGACGCTGTGCAGTCCCTGTGGGAGCGGCTTTAGCCGCGAAGAAGGCGACGCGGTCTTACTCGCCGATCGCGGCCTTGTAGCCCGCAGCATCCAGCAGCTTGTCCAGCTCGGCCGGGTTGCTTGGCTTCAGCTTGAAGATCCACGAATCGTAAGGTTCTTCGTTGAGAAGCTCAGGGCTGTCAGCCAGCTCTTCGTTGACCGCAATCACTTCGCCACCGACCGGGGCGTAGATGTCCGAAGCGGCCTTGACCGACTCGACCACACCGGCCGCATCGCCAGCGGCGAATACCTTGCCGACTTCGGCCAACTCGACGAACACCACGTCACCCAGGGCTTGCTGGGCGTGATCGCTGATACCCACGGTCACGGTGCCGTCGGCTTCCAGGCGAGCCCACTCGTGGCTTTCGGCAAAACGCAGGTCGGCGGGGATATTGCTCATGTCTTGAATTCCTCGATTGGCTCAGCGGTACACCCGCCGGTTAAATATTGTTCAGATCAAAATCTTGCCGTGGCGCACGAAGGTCGGTTTGACCACCCGCACCGGGTACCACTTGCTGCGAATTTCCACCTCGGCCCGGTCGCCGGTGGCCATGGGCACGCGTGCAAGGGCAATGGACTTGCTCAGCGTAGGCGAGAAACTACCACTGGTGATCTCCCCTTCGCCAATCCCGGCTACACGCACCACCTGGTGGGCACGCAGCACGCCACGCTCTTCCAGCACCAGGCCGACCAGTTTTTCCTGCACGCCGTGCTCGATTTCCGCCAGCAGCCCGGCGCGCCCGATGAAGTCGCGCTCGGCAGGCTCCCAGGCGATGCTCCAGCCGAGGTTGGAGGTGAGCGGTGTGTGGTTTTCGTCGATGTCCTGGCCGTACAGGTTCATGCCGGCTTCCAGGCGCAGGGTATCGCGGGCACCAAGGCCGCTGGGGGCGATGCCGGCACCGACCAGGTCGTTGAAGAAGGCCACGGCCTGCTCGCCGGGGAGGATGATCTCCAGGCCGTCTTCACCGGTATAACCGGTGCGGGCAATGAACCAGTCGCCTTCGGCAAAGCCTTCGAAAGGACGCAGTTCGCGGATCAGCGCAGCACGCGAGGGGCTGAGCAGGGCTGCAACCTTTTCTCGAGCATGCGGGCCCTGGATGGCAAGGATGGCCAGGTCTGGGCGGACCTGGAAGTCCACGGCAAAACCTTCACGCTGCCGCTGCAGCCAGTCGAGTACCTTGGCACGGGTGGCGGCGTTGGTGACCAGGCGATAGCCAGGTTGTGTGCGGTAGACGATCAGGTCGTCGATCACCCTGCCCTGTTCCTGCAACAGCGGGCTGTACAGCGCCTTGCCGGTGTCGTCGAGGCGGGCCACGTCGTTGGCCAGCAGACGCTGCAACCAGGCAGTGGCGTCGCTACCATCGACATCGATCACGGTCATGTGGGAAACATCGAACACCCCGCAATCGCTGCGCACCTGATGGTGCTCCTCGACCTGCGAGCCATAGTGCAGGGGCATGTCCCAGCCACCGAAATCGACCGTCTTGGCGCCAAGCGCCAGGTGCAGGTCATACAAAAGCGTGCGCTGTCCCATGGGTTTCTCCTTCCGGGCGTGGCGAAGCGGCGGCGGTCGATGACGTCGGGTCGTCAGCTCTTCTTGTGTAGGACCCGCCGCGCGAATGCCGCGCATTGTAGCCGCAAGGGCGCGGGCTGGCACCCTCAGTGACTGTGACCAGGTCGACGTGCCGAACGGCGGATCAGGCCGATGACCGGCAGCAGGCCCACCAGCACCAAGGTCAGTGCCGGCAGCGATGCACGCGCCCACTCACCCTCGCTGGTCATCTCGAACACCCGTACCGCCAAGGTATCCCAGCCGAACGGGCGCATCAGCAAGGTGGCCGGCATTTCCTTGAGCACGTCGACGAACACCAGCAGGGCGGCGCTGAGCGCGCCAGGCACCAGCAGCGGCAGATACACCTTGAAAAACAACCCCGCGCCACCGACGCCCAGGCTGCGGGACGCCTCGGGCAGTGACGGGCGGATACGCTCCAGGCTGCTCTCCAGCGGCCCGTAGGCCACCGCGATGAAGCGCACCAGGTAGGCCAGTAGCAATGCGGCCAGGCTGCCCAGCAGCAGCGGCTTGCCGGCACCGCCCAGCCAGTTGGACAGCGGGATGACCAGGTGGTTGTCGAGGTAACTGAAGGCCAGCATGATCGACACCGCCAGCACCGAGCCGGGCAAGGCATAGCCCAGGTTGGCCAGGCCTACTCCGGCGCGGATACCGCCCGTCGGCGCCTGGCGCCGGGCGAAGGCCAGCAGCAACGCCACGCACACCGTGACCAGCGCCGCCATACCGCCCAGGTACAGGGTGTGCAACACCAGGCCGACATAGCGCTCGTCCAGGTCATGTCGGCCACGCTGCCAGAACCACGCCAGCAGTTGCAGCAGCGGGATGACGAAGGCGCAGGCGAACACCAGCAAGCACCAACCGCTGGCCAGCAACGCCTTGACCCCGTGCAGGTGGTACAGCGCCTGCCCGCGCGGCCGCTCGTTGCCGCTGCGGCTGGCCCCCCTGGCACGGCGCTCGCCATACAGCACCAGCATCACCGCCAGCAGCAGCAGGCTGGCCAGCTGGGCAGCGCTGGACAGGCTGAAGAAGCCGTACCATGTCTTGTAGATGGCCGTGGTGAAAGTGTCGAAGTTGAATACCGCCACCGCCCCGAAGTCGGCCAAGGTTTCCATCAGGGCCAGGGCAATACCGGCGCCGATCGCAGGCCGAGCCATGGGCAGGGCCACGCGCCAGAACGCTTGCAGCGGGGACAGCCCCAGCACCCGCGCGGCTTCCATCAGGCCCTTGCCCTGGGCCAGGAATGCGCTGCGCGCCAACAGGTAGACATAGGGGTAGAACACCAGCACCAGTACGACGATCACCCCGCCGGTGGAGCGAACCCGCGGCAGGCGAATCGGCCCGAACACCTCGCGCAGGGCACTCTGCACTGGGCCGGCGAAGTCCAGCAGGCCGACGAAGACGAACGCCAGCACATAGGCCGGGATGGCGAACGGTAGCATCAGCGCCCAGTCCAGCCAGCGCCGGCCAGGGAACTCGCAGAGGCTGGTCAACCAGGCCAGGCTGACCCCCAGTACCGTGACGCCGAAGCCCACACCCGCCACCAGCGTCAGGGTATTGCCCAGCAGGCGAGTCATCTGGGTGTCGAGCAGGTGCGACCAGATCTGCAGGTCGATCGACTGCCAGGACAGCAGCAGGACGCTCAGGGGCAGGAGCACCAGGGCGGCGACCAGGGTGACCGGGAGGTACCAGCGGCGTTGGGGGGCGTGGGGCAAGGTTTGATTCTCGATTGCGATGGCGACCGCTGCGCGGTCGTTCGCGGGTAAACCCGCTCCCACAGGATCTGCACTGCCTTTGAGGGTTGTGCGGTCCCTGTGGGAGCGGGTTTACCCGCGAAAGGGCCCTTGCAGGCCCCGGAAGGATAAAGCCTGGCGCTTAGTTCCAGCCAGCCCGATCCATCAAGCGAATCGCTTCAGCCTGGCGCTTGCCAGCGATTTCAACCGGAATGCTGTCAGCCTTGAAGCTGCCCCACGCTGCCACTTCTTCCGATGGCTTGACCTTCGGGTTGGCCGGGAACTCCTGGTTGATGTCGGCGAACAGCTTCTGCGCCTCTTCACCGGTCATCCATTCCACCAGCTTCTTCGCCGCCTCCGGGTGTGGCGCATGCTTGGTCAGGCCGATGCCCGACAGGTTCACATGCACGCCACGGTCACCCTGGTTGGGCCAGAAGATTTTCACCGGCAGTTTCGGGTTCTGGTTGTGCAGGCGGCCGTAGTAATAGGTGTTGACCACGCCCACGTCGCACTGGCCGGCCTCGATGGCCTGGATCACTGCGTTGTCGTCGGAGAACACGTCGGTGGACAGGTTGTTGACCCAGCCTTTGACGATCTGCTCGGTCTTCGCCTCGCCGTGGGTTTCGATCAGGGTGGCGGTCAGCGACTGGTTGTATACCTTCTTCGCCGTGCGCAGGCACAGGCGGCCTTCCCACTGCTTGTCGGCCAGGGCTTCGTAGGTGCTCAGCTCTTGCGGCTTGACCCGCTCGGTGGAGTAGATGATGGTGCGCGCGCGCAGGCTCAGGCCGGTCCAGTCGTGGGACGAGGCGCGGTACTGCGACGGGATGTTCTGGTCGATGATGTCTGACTTGATCGGCTGCAGGATGCCCATCTGCTCAGCCTGCCACAGGTTGCCGGCATCGACGGTCAGCAGCAGATCGGCCACGCCGTTTTCGCCCTCGGCCTTGATGCGCTGCATCAGCGGGGCTTCCTTGTCGGTGATGAACTTGATCTTGACCCCAGTCTTGGCGGTATAGGCATCGAACACCGGCTTGATAAGCTCGTCGATGCGCGAGGAGTACACCACCACTTCGTCCGCTGCCTGGGCGGTGCCGCCGAACAGGGTCAGGGCCAGGGCGGCCAGTAGGGGCTTGCGTGGCAACATGGAAAGCACTCCTCGGATCGTATGAGAGGCGCAAATGGTAGTGAATCCCATTTTCCGACTCATCTACATAGGCGTTACCGGATGTTGCAGAGGGATAACAGTTGCAAGGTTCCTGTGGGAGCGGGCAAGCCCGCGAACACCGGCAAAGCCGGTGCCATACACCGCGTTGCCTGTTTCGCGGGCATGCCCGCTCCCACAGGACTCCAGCAAGCTCAGGCTTTGGCCAGATCCGGCAGGTCACCGCTCAAACCCAGCGCCTGCCGCACGAACATCGCCTTGGCCTCCGGCATCTGCTCCACCAGCTTCAACCCGCTGTTACGCAACCAGCGCAACGGCAACGGGTTGGCCTGGAACAACCGCTCGAACCCTTCCATCGCCGCCATCAGCGCCAGGTTGTGCGGCATGCGCCGCCGCTCGTAACGGCTCAGCACCTTCACATCCGCCAGCCGCTCGCCACGCTCACAGGCGTTGACCAGCACCTCGGCCAGCACCGCAGCATCGAGGAAGCCCAGGTTGACGCCCTGCCCGGCCAGCGGATGAATGGTGTGCGCGGCATCGCCGATCAATGCCAGGCCTTCATCCACATAGCGCTTGGCGTGGCGCTGGCGCAGCGGCACGCACACCCGAGGGTCGGCCTGCAGTACATCACCCAGGCGCCCCTCGAATGCCCGCTCAAGGGCCTTCAGGAACGCAGCTTCATCCAGCGCCATCAACTGCTCGGCATGCTCCGGGGTGGTCGACCACACGATCGAGCACCAGTCCTGCTGGCCGTCGCGGGTCAGCGGCAGGAACGCCAATGGTCCTTCGTCGGTAAAGCGCTGCCAGGCCGTGGCCTGGTGCCCGGCGCTGCAACGCACGCTGGTGACAATGGCGTGGTGCAGGTAATCCCACTCGCGGGTTGCGCAGCCGGCCAGGCGCCGCACTGCCGAGTTGGCACCGTCGGCCGCGATCACCAGCGGCGCACGCAGCTGGCGGCCATCGGCGAGGGTCAGCAGCCACTCATCGCCGGAGCGTCGCAGCTGTTCGAGCCGCGCATTGGGCAGCAGGCCGATATCGCTGTCATGCAGGCGCTCCAGCAGGCCATCCTGCACCACCCGGTTCTCGACGATGTGGCCGAGCACCTGGGCATGCACGCTGGCCGCCGAGAAGTGAATCTGCCCGGTGCCGCTGCCATCCCATACATGCATGTCCGAGTATGGCGTGGCACGCCGGCGGGCGATGCCATCCCAAGCGCCAAGGCGCTCGAGGATGCGCTGGCTGGCTGCCGACAGCGCGCTGACACGCGGCTCGAACGGGGCCTGGGCATCGAACGGCTTGACCGTCAGCGGGCCGCCGTCGAGCAAGAGGATTTGCAAGCCACTGTGGCGCAACGCCAGGGCCAGGGCGCTGCCGACCATACCGGCACCGACAATCAACAGATCTGCGCGCATTTCCATGCCTTACGCCAGCCTCGCTTGCGGCTTGAGCCGCACATATAGGGTTTTATCGACCCGCGCCACCAGCTCGCCGGCGCCGTCGCGGATATCGACCTGCAAACGCGGCAGGCACTTCTTGCCGGTGGCAGTCTGCTGGCGGATTTCGTCCAGCAGCGCGTCATCGACGTGGAGTTCGGCATACACCGGGCCTTTGCCCGGCGAAATGAAATCGATGCTGGCGGCCTTGTCCCAGACGATGTAGTCACGCCCCAGCTGCTCGATCAACAGCAGCATGTAGAACGGGTCGACCATGCCGTACAGGCTGCCGCCGCACTGGGTGCCGACGTAGTTGCGGTTCCAGCGGGTCAGCTTCATCGCCACCTTGACGCTGCGCAGGTCCGGGCTGATGTGCTGTACGCGGATACCAGCGCCGAGGTGCGGCGGGAACAGGTTCAGCCGCCAGCGCAACAGGCACGCCCGGCGCGCCAGCCTGCGCGTGTTGTCACTCATGCCTGACCTCGCGGATCGGGGCGGGTGCCCAGGCCCATGGCCTGGCGGGCGAACCAGCTTTTGGCCGGTGGCAGCAGGTCGAGCCCGAGCAGGCCAAGGTTGCGGCCGGCGGCCAGCAATGGCTGGCTGCTGCCGAACAGACGGGTGACCTGGTCGGAAAAGCCGATGGTCATGGCCTGGTCCACACGCTGGCGCTGGTGGTAGGCCTGCAATGTTGTCAGGTCGCCAGGCTGCTGCGGGCCGGCCAGCAGCGCCTCGGCAAGCGCCTGCACGTCACGCAGCGACAGATTGAAGCCTTGGCCGGCAATAGGGTGCAGGCTGTGCGCGGCGTTACCCAGCACCACCAGATGCGGCCGCACCTGCTCCTGAGCCTCGATCAGCGACAGTGGGTAGAGGTGCCGCGCGCCGACCTGGCGCAAGGCGCCCAGGCGATAGCCGAACACGCCCTGCAGTTCACGCAGGAAATTGCGCTCGTCGATGTCGGCCAGACGCCGCGCGTCCATGCCCTGGCGGGTCCAGACCAGCGCGCAGCGGTTATCCGGCAGCGGCAGCAGGGCCATGGGGCCTTCTTCGGTGAAACGTTCGAAGGCCTGGCCGCCGTGGGCCTCGCCCGGGGTTATGTTGGCGATCAGCGCGCTCTGTTGGTAGGGCGTGTGGCGCACGTGGATACCCAGTTGTTCGCGCAGGCCGGAACGGCCACCGTCGGCCAGTACAGCCAGGTCGCACTCCAACTGGGTGTCATCGTTCAGCAGCAGGCGGTAACCACCTTCGATGGCCTGCATCGCAGTCACTTCCGCCGGGCAGCGCCAGCTCACCACCTCGCTGTCCAGCCCTTGCCAAAGGCACTGGCCAAGCCAGGCGTTTTCCACCACGTAGCCAAGCGCCGGCACACCCTCTTCCCGGGCATCCAGGCGGGTGGCACCGAAACGGCCGCGGTCGGACACGTGAATCTGCCGGATTGGCTCGGCGCGATGGCCGATGGCCTGCCACAGGCCCAGATGCTGGTAGATCTGCTGGGTACCGAACGACAGTGCCGACGAACGCGCGTCGTAGCTGGGCTGGAAGCTGTCACCGGGGGCGAACGGCTCGATCAGCAGGATCTTCCAACCTCGCGCCTTGGCCCCCGCCTGCAGGGCCAGGGCCAGGCTCGCGCCCACAAGGCCGCCACCGATGATCGCCAGGTTTACCCGATTCATGCCGCGTCCTTGCGGGCGGCCTGCATCAGCGCCTCGATCTCGGCGACCGTGCGCGGCACGCCCGAAGTCAGGATTTCACAGCCTTGCCTGGTCACTACCACGTCGTCCTCGATCCTTACACCAATGCCGCGCCATTTCTTGGCCACGGCCTGATTGTCGGCACCTATGTAGATGCCCGGCTCGACGGTCAGCGCCATGCCGGGTTCGAGCACCCGCCACTCGCCGCCCACCTTGTACTCGCCCACATCGTGCACATCCATGCCCAGCCAGTGCCCGGCGCGGTGCATGTAGAAGGCACGATAGGCCTCGCTGTCGATCAGCGCCTGTACCTCGCCCGTCAGCAGGCCCAGTTCCACCAGACCCTCGGTAATGACCCGCACGGTCGCCTCATGGGCGTGGTTCCAGTGCTTGCCAGGGGCGATTTCGGCAAACGCCGCTGCCTGGGCCTTGAGCACCAGCTCGTAGATGGCCCTCTGCTCGGGCGAAAAACGCCCGCTGACCGGGAAGGTACGGGTGATGTCGCTGGCGTAGCAGTCGATCTCGCAGCCGGCGTCGATCAACACCAGGTCACCATCCTTGAGCGGGGCGTCGTTCTGCTGATAGTGCAGGATGCAGCCATTGCGCCCGGCCGCGACGATCGAGCCGTAGGCCGGCATCTTCGCCCCGCCCTTGCGGAATTCGTAGTCCAGCTCGGCTTCCAGGCTGTATTCGTGCAACCCGGCCCGGCAGGCCTGCATGGCTCGCACGTGGGCCCGCGCCGAGATGTCTGCGGCAGCGCGCATCACCTTCACTTCCGCTGCCGATTTATACAGACGCATGTCGTGCAGCAGATGATCCAGCGCAACGAACTCGTTCGGCGGCTGGGCACCCAGGCGGGCCTTGGAGCGGATCACGTTGATCCAGTCCATCAGCCGGCGGTCGAACTCGGGGTTGCTGCCCATGGCGCTATACACCCGCTCACGGCCTTCGATCAGGCCCGGCAGGATCTCGTCGATGTCGGTGATGGGGAAGGCATCGTCTGCGCCAAAATCGCGCACCGCACCTTCCTGGCCGGCCCGCAGACCATCCCACAGCTCGCGCTCGGGGTTGCGTTCACGGCAGAACAGCACGTATTCGCCATGCTCGCGACCCGGGATCAGCGCAATCACCGCTTCCGGCTCGGGGAAACCGCTGAGGTACTGGAAGTCGCTGTCCTGGCGGTAAACGTGCTCGACGTCGCGGTTACGGATGGCAACCGCGGCGGCGGGCAGGATGGCGATGCTGTTGGGGACCATCTGCGCCATCAGCGCCTTGCGCCGACGGGCATACTCGGCCTTGGGAATGTGGCTCATGGGCAGACTACCCCTGGTTGATCAGTGCAGCGATGGCTTGGGTGCAGGGGCGGCCGGCTTGGCCAGCTCGGAGAACAGCAGCAACGGCGCCACACGCAGGTATTCCATGACTTCCATGTAATCGCTCTCGCCATCCTCGGACTCCTCGAGGGCTTCCTGGACCTGGGAAATGGCCACCAGGTCCTGCAGCACTTCCTTGGCCTCGTCGGACAGGTCCTTGCCACCGGCATTCAGGCCGAAACCGGTGATGAAGCCCTGGCACCACTGGCCCAGCGCGGTGGCGCGATCGCTCAGGGCGGCGTCGTCGGAAGGCAGCAGCAGGACGATCGCCATTTCGTCGCTGGTCAGTTCGCCCTTGACCATTTCCTGCAGGCCGACCAGGGCGTTGCGCACAGTGTCACCGGGCTCGGTTTCCAGCAGCTGGGCGGCATCGGCCAGCCAGCCGTCGGCGTCGAAGCCGGCACCGGCGCAGCTGCGGCCGATCAGCAGGCCGTGCAGTTCGGCCGGGGTTACAGGATGGCCATTGCTGGACAGCAGCATGGCGAAGGCGATGTAGGGCGATTGGGTATTGGGCATGGGCAGCTAGGCGCCAGACGGCGCAATGACTAGAATGGAGACCTTGTATCCTAGCACCGGCAGGCGCGCCAAGACCATCGGCACTGGCCGTCGCCGCCCAGGGAGAGGCATCATCGCCAGGTGACTCAACGACGGAGCGAATCGAGTGCAACCCACGCAAGAGAACGACCTGCAGGCACTGATGAGCCGATTCGAGTTGCTGATCGAACGTGTCGAGCAACTAAAACGGCAAAATGCACTCCTAGTAGCTCAGGAAAAGTCCTGGCGCGAAGAGCGCGCCCACCTCATCGAAAAGAACGAGATCGCCAAGCGCAAGGTCGAGTCGATGATTTTACGCCTCAAGGCTCTGGAGCAAGACTCATGAGTTCAAGCAATAGCGTCACCGTGCAGATCCTCGACAAGGAATATTCGATCATCTGCCCGCCGGAAGAGCGCAACAACCTGGTCAGTGCCGCGCGCTACCTGGACGGCAAGATGCGCGAAATCCGCAGCAGCGGCAAGGTGATCGGCGCCGACCGCATCGCGGTCATGGCAGCGTTGAACATCACCCACGAAATGCTGCACCGCCAGGAAGACCGCAACGATGCCCCGGCAGGCGGCACCACCCGCGAACAGGTGCGCGACCTGCTGGAACGGGTCGACCAGGCACTGTCCGACGACGCGGATACCAAAATCGGCTGAGATTGGTATACTGGCGCCACTCCCTGGGGGATGCGCCAGTCGGTTATGTCCCTGAGCCGATACGCACAACCACGGGGGTTGCACGCTGGGGCCGGTGTGCATGTCCGCCCGACGGAAAGCCTTAACGCCCCCTGCAATCTCCACCTTGAACTTTCGGGTTCAAGGGCTACACCGATAGCGGTCTTATCGGGGAGCCTGAATTCTCTTGCCCGCCCCTTCCGGCGGGCAATTCGTATTGGCCGACCACGTCGGCCAGCACCTGGGATCGCCCGTGCCATGACCGACACCGCGCAGCTCACCCGCCCCCAGCTCCGTCGCCTGCTCCGCAATGCCCGCCGCGCCCTTACCCCTGCCCAGCAACGCCAGGCCGCCCTTGGCCTGTATCGCCAGCTGGCGCAGCACCCGCTGTTCCGACGCGCCCGGCACATTGCCCTGTACCTGCCCAACGACGGCGAGATCGACCCTTACCTGCTGCTGCGCGAAGCCCAGCGCCGCGGCAAGCGCACCTACCTGCCGGTGCTGCACGCCTGGCCGCGCACGCGCATGGTGTTCCAGCGCTTCGAGCAGGGCGAGAAGCTCAAGCCCAACCGCTTTCGCATTCCCGAGCCGGTCACCGAGCGCAAGCGCCAGCGCCCGATCTGGTCGCTGGACCTGATCCTGCTACCGCTGGTCGGTTTCGACGAAGTGGGCGGTCGCCTGGGAATGGGCGGTGGTTTCTATGATCGCAGCCTAGCCTACCAGGCGCGTCGCCAGACCTGGAAAAAGCCGTTGCTGTTAGGGCTGGCACATGAATGCCAGAAGGTCGAGCGGCTGGCTCAGGCCAGTTGGGATGTACCGCTGCAGGGGACGGTCTCGGACCGTGGCTGGTACCTGGCGCCGCGTTGAGCGGCGCCAGCGGGGGCATCAACGTTGCGGCTGGCTGGCGTCGACCGGCATCTGATAGGCGTTGTCCAGCTTGCGCTCCCAGAACCCTTGCGCATAACCGGTAGTGACCACACCCAGGCCGAAAATGAACACCAAGACCCACAACAGATCCGGCTTGTTACGTTGATTCATCGAAGATTGCCCCCCAGGCAAACTGTTCACGCTCGGCAACTTTCTGGGTATTGCCGGAGCATCGCGCTTTAAACGGGGCGCATTTTCCGACAACCTGCGTCTGCACGCAAACCTTGACGCCAACCGGCTGTCGGTTTCGTGCAACAGGTTATTTCAAACCTTTTCAGGAGCAGCACCCATGGCCTACTGGCTGATGAAATCCGAGCCCGACGAGCTCTCCATCGAAGCCCTCGGCCGGCTTGGCGAAGCGCGCTGGGATGGCGTGCGCAACTATCAGGCACGTAATTTCCTGCGGGCCATGAGCGTTGGCGACGAGTTCTTCTTCTACCACTCCAGCTGTCCGCAGCCGGGCATCGCCGGCATTGCCAGGATCACCCGCGCAGCCTACCCGGACCCAACCGCGCTGGACCCGCAGAGCCCCTACTACGATGCCAAGGCCACGGCCGACAAGAACCCTTGGAGCGCGGTCGATGTGGCCCATGTGCAAACCCTGCCACGGGTGCTGGAGCTAGGCTGGCTGAAACAGCAGACAGGCCTGGCCGAACTGCCGCTGGTGCAGAAGGGCAGCCGCCTGTCGGTGATGCCGGTGACGCCAGAGCAATGGGCGGTGATTGTCGCTTTGCGTTGAAACTGCGGCTAAGGTCAGATCTTGCTGACCGGCGCGGTCCCCTGTAGGAGCGGCCTTGTGTCGCGATGGGGCGCACAGCGGCCCCGGGATATCAGCGTCACCCCATGAATTGCCGGGGCTGCTTTGCAGCCCTTTCGCGACACAAGGCCGCTCCTACAGGGACTGTGGGGGCCTTTGATTGATATCAACACATCGCCAATGGCCGCAGGCCATGATGCAGTGTGCATGACCGCAAGGATGCAGACCGATGAACCGATACGCCCCCAGGATCTTCGCCACCGCGCTGATCGCCCTACTTGCAGCAGCCGGTGGGCTGGGGTACTGGAAGTCGATCCACGACCAGTTGCCCGAAGGCCTGAGCATGGGCAACGGCCGCCTGGAAGCCACCGAAGTGCAGATCGCCAGCAAAATCCCTGGCCGCCTGGCCGAGGTGCTGGTCGACGAAGGTGACAAGGTGTCTCGCGGCCAACTGCTGGCGCGCATCGACACCCGTACCATGGAAGCCCAGCGCAGCCAGGCCGAAGCCGAAGTGCTGCGCGCCCGGGAAAACTACGCCGCCGCCCAGGCCAGCGTGCAGCTGCGCCAAAGTGAACTGCTGCTGGCCAGCCAGGAGCTCAAGCGCGTGCGTGAGATCTTCCAGCGCAAATACGCTAGCCAGCAATTGCTCGACCAACAGCAGGCGCGCTTCGACACAGCCAACGCCGCCGTGGTCGCCGCCCGCGCCCAACTGGCGGCGATCAAGGCCGCCATCGGCGCCGCCGAGGCTCAGGTAGCGCAGCTCACCAGCGAAATCGACGACAGCAGTCTGCGCGCACCGATCAGTGGCATCATCCAGCTGCGCCTGGCCGAGCCCGGTGAAGTGCTGGGTGCCGGCGGCCGCGTGCTGATGCTGATCGACCCCAGCGACCAGTACATGAACCTCTACCTGCCGGCGGCCACCAGCGGCCGACTGACCGTCGGCGACCAGGCGCGGATCGTGCTCGACGCCCTGCCCGAGCGGGCGCTGCCGGCGAAGGTGGCCTTTGTCGCGGCCAAGGCCCAGTTCACCCCCAAGCAGGTGGAAACCCGCGACGAGCGGCAGAAGCTGGTGTTCCGGGTCAAGCTGCGCCTGACCGACCCGGGCGCCGTGCCGCAGGCCAAACCGGGCATGCCAGGCGCCGGCTATGTACGCACGGCTGAGGTGGACTGGCCGGCCAACCTGCAATGAGCGCCCCGGCACTGCTGGCCGAGGGTATCAGCCATCGCTACGGCGACCTGGTGGCCCTGCATCCCCTCGGGTTCAGCCTGCCGGCGGGCACCCGTTGCGCGCTGATCGGCCCTGACGGGGCTGGCAAATCGACCCTGCTGGGGCTGATCGCCGGCGTCAAGCGCCTGCAACAGGGCGAACTGCAGGTGCTGGGTGGCTCGATCCGCCAGCGGCGCCATCGCGCGGCGCTGTACCCGAAAGTGGCGTTCATGCCGCAGGGGCTGGGCAACAACCTGTATCCGGAGCTGTCGATCAGCGAGAACATCCGCTTTTTCGCCACCTTGTTCGGCCTCGGCCGTCGCGAATGCGAACAGCGCATGGCCAACCTGCTACAGGCCACCGACCTGCAGCGCTTTGCCGAGCGCCCGGCGGGCAAGCTGTCGGGCGGCATGAAACAGAAGCTGGGCCTGTGCTGCGCACTGATCCACGAACCAGACCTGCTGATCCTCGACGAACCGACCACCGGCGTCGACCCGCTGTCACGGCGGCGCTTCTGGGAGCTGGTCGAACAGGTACGCGCACAGCGCCCGCAACTTACCCTGCTGGTGGCCACCGCCTACATGGAAGAGGCCGAACAGTTCGAGCATTGCCTGATGCTCGATGGCGGCCGCCTGCTGGCCGCCGGCCCCAGCCATGAACTTGCCGCAGTCACCCCCAGTGGCAAGCTGGACGACGCCTTCACTCACTACCAGGGCGCGGGCAAGGCACAACACCCTCCGCTCATCATCCCGCCGCGCCCGGCCGCTGACAGCCCGGTCGCCATCGAGGCTCACGAACTTACCCTGCGCTTTGGCGATTTCACTGCTGTGAACAAGGTCAGCTTCGCCATTGGCCGCGGCGAGATTTTCGGCTTCCTGGGCTCCAACGGCTGCGGCAAGACCACCACCATGAAAGTGCTTACCGGGCTGATGCCGGCCAGCGAAGGCAGCGCCAGCCTGCTCGGCTGCCCGGTGGATGCCAGTGACCTGGCCACGCGCAAACGGGTCGGTTTCATGTCGCAGAGTTTTTCGTTGTATGGCGAGCTGAGCACCCGGCAGAACCTCACTCTGCATGCACGCCTGTTCGACCTGCCCAAGGCCGAGAGCGCCCAGCGCATCGACGAGCTGATCGAGCGCTTCGACCTGGTTGCCATCGCCGACCAGCCATCCGGCGCCCTGCCCCTCGGCCTGCGTCAGCGCCTGTCACTGGCGGTAGCGGTGCTGCACCGACCGGAAGTGCTGATCCTCGACGAACCCACCTCCGGTGTCGACCCGGCTGCCCGTGACGACTTCTGGCGCCTGCTGGTGGAGCTTTCACGCGAGCAGGGCGTGACCATTTTCCTTTCTACCCACTTCATGAACGAAGCCCAGCGCTGCGACCGTATCTCGCTTATGCATGCAGGCCGGGTGCTGGCCTGCGACACGCCGGATGCCCTGCAACGCCACTACCAGGGCAACACTCTGGAAGACGCGTTCGTGCGCTGCCTGGAACAGGCTCAGGAACTGGCGCCGCAAGCCACCGGCAACGCCGTGCTGGAACAGGCCGCCGCGCCTGCGCCGCCGCTGCGCCAGGGCTTCAGCCTGCGTCGCCTGCTGGCGGTGGCCAGCCGTGAGGGCAAGGAGCTGTTACGCGACAAGGTGCGCCTGGCCTTCGCCCTGCTGGGGGCGATGTTCATGATGGTGATCTTCGGCTATGGCATTTCACTGGATGTGGAAAACCTCGCCTTCGCCGTACACGACCAGGACCAGAGCCCGCAAAGCCGGGCCTACCTCGAAGCCTTCCGTGGTTCACGCTATTTCGCCGAACAGGCGCCCATCCGCGACACCCGCGAAATGCACCAGCGCCTGCAGCGCTCGGAAATCAAACTGGCACTGGAAATTCCACCCGGCTTCGGCCGCGACCTCTATGCCGGGCGTCAACCGGTGGTGGCCGCCTGGCTCGATGGCGGTATGCCGTTCCGCGCCGAAACCAGCCGCAATTACGTGGAAGCCGTGCACCAGGCCAACCTCGAGCAACTGGCCAAAGCCAGCCCACAGCCGCAGCCGCGCCAGGACCTGGTGCGCCTGGAAACCCGTTTTCGCTACAACCAGGATGTGGTCAGCGTGAACGCCATCGGCCCAGGGGTAATGGCGCTGATCCTCGCCTTCATCCCGGCCATGCTCACCGCGCTGGGTATCGTCCGCGAGAAAGAGCTCGGCTCCATCACCAACTTCTACGCCACACCCCTCACCCGCCTGGAGTTCCTCCTCGGCAAGCAGATGCCCTACCTGGCCGTGAGCCTGGTCAACCTGGCACTGCTGGTGGCGATGAACCGCTGGCTGTTCGCCGTGCCGCTAAAAGGCAGCGTGCTCGCCCTGGCCTGCGGCGGCGTCGCCTACCTGCTGGCTACCACCAGCCTGGGCCTGCTGATCTCGGCCTTCACCCGCACCCAGATCGCCGCCATCCTGGGCACCATGATCATCACCAGCCTGCCGACCATCCAGTTCTCCGGGCTGATCGTGCCACGCTCGTCGCTGGACGGCGCGGCGGCGGTGATGGGCCAACTGTTCCCGGCGGGCTACTTCCTCGATATCGCGGTCGGCACATTCACCAAAGCGCTGGGACTGCGCGAGCTGTGGCCGCAGTGCCTGATCCTGCTCAGCTTCTTTGCCGTGTTCACCGGCCTGAGCCTGGCCATGCTGAAGAAGCAGGAGGCCTGATATGTCACGCCTGAACCACACCCTGCGTCTTGGCCTGAAAGAGCTGACCAGCCTGCGCCATGACAGCGTGCTGCTGTTGTTCCTGCTGTATGCCTTCAGCGTGGCCATTTACATGCCGGCAGCCGGCTCGGTGATCGGCGTGCACAACGCCAGTGTCGCGATGGTGGACGAAGACCACAGCCTGCTATCGCGCAAGCTTGGTGAAGCCCTGCAACCACCCGAGTTCCAGCCCGCCGTGCCACTGGCCCCGCAGCGTCTGGACCAGGCCATGGACAGCGGCCAGTACACCTTCGTGATCAACGTGCCGGTGAACTTCCAGAGCGACCTGCTGGCCGGGCGCTCGCCGGAACTGCAGATCTATGTCGACGCCACGGCCATGAGCCAGGCGTTCATGGGTGCCGGCTACATCGGCCGCATCTTCGAACGCGAGTTGCTCGACTACAGCCAGCGCAGCAACACCCAGAGCCCGGTGGTAATAAACGCCAAGGCTCTGTTCAACCCCAACCTGGAGGGCGGCTGGTTCCTTGCGGTGATCCAGATCGTCAACAACATCACCATCCTGGCGATCATCCTCACCGGCACCGCGTTGCTGCGCGAGCGCGAGCACGGCACCCTCGACCACCTGCTGGTGCTACCGCTGACCGCGCTGGAAATCATGCTGGCGAAGATTGCCAGCAACGCGCTGGTAGTGGTGATCTGTACCTGGATTTCGCTGGTGGTGGTGGTCAAGGGCGCGCTTGGCGTGCCGCTGTCCGGTTCGATGGGCCTGTTCCTGGCCGTGACGGCGCTCTACCTGTTCGCCAGTACCGCACTGGGCATCTTCCTCGCCACCCTGGCGCGCTCGACGCCACAATTCGGCCTGCTGGCGATCCCGGTGATCATCCCGATGCTGTTGCTGTCCGGCGGCAGCACACCACTGGACAGCATGCCGCAGTGGCTGCAGTGGGTGATGCAGGGGTCGCCGTCGACGCACTTTGTCAGCCTTGGCGCCGCAATTCTGTTTCGTGATGCCGGTTGGACGGTGGTGTGGCCGGACATCCTGGCGCTGGCCGTGATCGGGCTGGTGTTCTTCGGCGTGGCGCTGGCGCGGTTTCGCCGAAGCCTGGCGTCTTGATCCGCGCATACCCGGCTCAAAATCTGAAAGATTGCGCGATTCCTGTGGGAGCGGGTTTACCCGCGAACACCGGCGCAGCCGGTGCCATGCACCGCGTTGGATTCTTCGCGGCTAAAGCCGCTCCCACAGGGATCGCGCCACAGTGCGGACTGCGCTGTTCCTGAGAGAGCCGGCTTGCCGGTCACTGCACGATCAGGTTGTTGAACAGCAAGTCTTCAACGATCGGTTTGCCCTCTTCGGCTTCCATCACCTGCTGCACCTGTTTCAGCGCTTCCTGGCGAAGATGCTCCTTGGCCTCGACGTTGCTCATGCTGTCCACCGACTGTTGGGTGAACAGCGCCACCAGCTGGTTGCGGATCAGCGGCTCGTGGTGCTTCACCGCCTTGGCGGCTTCGTCGCCGGTCACGCGCAGGGCCACGTCGGCCTTGTACACGCGCAGCCGCGGGCTACCGTCGAGGGCGTAGTTGCCCACAAAGGGCGGGCTCAGGCTGATGTAGGCGACTTTCGGCGCCCCTTCCTTGGCTTCCTCGCCCATGGCCGCAGCCGGCAGCAGCAGCGCCAGCACCATCAAGATCCACGCTTTCAAGAATTCGCTCCTCAATACAGTTGGTGCCAGCTTACCCAGCATGCCGCTCAAACCCAAGCCCGTGCTTGTGCCGCCGCTTATGCCTGCACATCAGGGCGCCCCATGCTCGTTGACCGGGCAGGCGGCCCTCCTACACTTATCGGCCACGACCCGCAAAGGAATAGCCCCGATGAAAGCTGTGTTGTGCAAAACCCTGGGCCCGGCGCGCGACCTGGTGCTGGAAGAGGTGGCCAGCCCGGTGCCGAAGAAAAACGAGATCCTGCTGGATGTGCAGGCCGCAGGGGTCAACTTCCCCGACATCCTGATCATTGAAGGCAAGTACCAGTTCCAGCCACCGTTGCCGTTCTCCCCCGGCGGCGAGGCAGCGGGCGTGGTGGCCGCCGTCGGGGAAAAGGCCGGCGCGTTCAAGGTCGGTGACCGGGTCATGGCGCTGACCGGCTGGGGTGCATTCGCCGAGCAGGTGGCGGTGCCGTTCTACAATGTGTTGCCGATCCCGGCGAGCATGGACTTCACCACTGCCGCGGCATTCGGCATGACCTACGGCACCTCCATGCACGCCCTGCGCCAGCGCGGCCAGTTGCAGGCGGGCGAGACCCTGTTGGTGCTGGGTGCGTCCGGCGGGGTCGGCCTGGCGGCGGTGGAGATCGGCAAGGCCATGGGCGCGCGGGTGATCGCGGCCGCCAGCAGTGCGGAAAAACTGGCCGTGGCCAAGGCAGCCGGCGCGGATGAACTGATCGACTACAGCCAGGCCAGCCTGCGTGAAGAGATCAAGCGCCTGACTGGCGGCCAGGGCGTAGACGTGATCTACGACCCGGTGGGTGGCGAGTTGTTCGAGCAGGCCGTGCGCGGGCTGGCCTGGAATGGCCGGTTGCTGGTGGTGGGCTTTGCCAGCGGGACCATCCCGCAGCTGGCGGCCAACCTGGTGTTGCTCAAGGGCGCGGCGGTGCTCGGGGTGTTCTGGGGGGCGTTTGCCCAGCGTCAGCCGGAGGACAATGCGGCCAACTTCCGGCAGCTGTTTGCATGGCATGCCGAAGGCAAGTTGAAGCCACTGGTGTCGCAGACTTATCCACTGGCAGAGGCTGGGGCTGCCATTGAAAAGTTGGGGCAGCGTCAGGCTGTGGGTAAGTTGGTGGTGCTGGCCAGGTAAGACAGTTCTGGCCTTTTCGCGGGTGAACCCGCTCCCACTGGGACCGCACCGCCCTCAAGGAAGGTGCAGTACCTGTGGGAGCGGGTTCACCCGCGAAGAAGCCGGCACAGGTGATCAAACATCCCGCAGGTTATGGCAGCGCCTGAAACGCGCCTCCAGGTTGCGATCGGGCATCTGGTGGCTGCGCAGGGCATTCAGGGTCTGTTCGACATAATCACGCGTGGTGCCATAGCGCCCCTTGGCACTGGCCAGGATCTGGCTGAGCAGGGTGTCCGGCAGGTTCCCGGCATAGCACGGCAAATGCCGCTCCAGCACGAAGCCCAGGGCCTGCACCTTGCTGCCATCACCCAACCGGCAGCTGAGCCAGTGCGGCCGGTACGCCGGGTACGGCATCTCGCGCTGCCACAAGGCCATCAGCGAATCGTCCAGGCTGCTGTCATCCAGCCGATAGGCAAAACCGCTGCAGGAGCCACCACGGTCCAGGCCGAACACCAGGCCAGGGGTTTCCGGGGTGCCACGGTGCTCATGCGACCACAGGTACAAGCCACGGTGGTAACCATGCACCCGCGCGCGCTGGCGCTCCACCGAGTTGCATTCCGGCCGCCAGATCAACGAACCATAGGCGAACAGCCACACCGGCCCACCCTGATGGCGAGACATGGTTGTCTTCATGGAGTTGAACAACTGTTCGCGAGTATGTTGCTGACCGAAGTCGAGTGTCGGTGGATATGAAACTTCCCAGGACATACTTTCAAGTGCCGACATAAGCTGCCGCCATTATCCCTGTGAACTACGGATGTAGCGAGATTCGATTAAGATGCGACCCCAAGCCTCTGTACCAGGGGCGCTTGCAGTAACCATAGGACAGAAGTGCAGGAATACTCAAGCCCTCCCGCCAGAGTTTCATCCGCGCTCCCGACGACTGGAAAGTACTGTTTCAGCAACTGTGAAAGTTATTAGCCAAGGCGGTAACAATTACCGCCTTATACCAATACTTTCAAACTTCAGTTATTAGCCGCGCGGTGCGTAGGCAAACACATCGGCACGCATGCGATGCGCATCCATGCCGGCTTCGACCAAGGCGTCGAGCGTGGCATAGATCATGTTCGGGGAGCCGCTGGCATATACATGCACGCTGTTTAGGTCGGCGATGTCTTCGCAGACCGCCTCATGCAGCATGCCGCAACGGCCTTCCCAACCGCACAGGTCGCTGACCACCTGGTGCAGGAACAGGTTGGGCAGGCGCTGCCATTCGTCCCAGTGCTCGATCTGGTAGAAGTCCTCGGGCCGACGCACGCCCCAGTACAGGTGCACCGGGTGCTTGAAACCTTGTGCCCGGCAATGCTCGACCAGGCTGTGCATCTGACCCATGCCGGTGCCAGCAGCGATCAGCACCAGCGGCCCATCGGGCAACTCGGCCAGGTGGGTGTCACCGAACGGCATTTCAATGCGCGCCAGGCCGTCGCGCTTGAGCTGCTCGATAAGTTGCAGCGCACTGGGCTCGCGCGCCAGCACATGCAGCTCCAGCTCGCGTCCGGCATGGGGTGCGGAAGCCAGCGAAAACGCCGCCTGCTTGCCGCCTTCGCGCTCGATCATCAGGTACTGCCCCGCGTGATAGCGCGGCGGCCTGCCAGCCGGCGCGCGCAACCGCACGCGCCAGACGTCGCCACCGACCTCGACGCACTCACTGACACTGCACGCCAGTTTGCGCACCGGCAGCTCGCCAAGGGCGAGCACACCATCCCAGAGCAACACGCAGTCCTCCAGCGGTTCGGCAATGCAGGTGAACAGCTCGCCATGGTCGCGGACTTCGCCGTCCTGGCGTACCCGGCCTTCGACCAACAACGCGGCGCAGACATGGCAATTGCCATTGCGGCAGCTGTTCGGGCAGTCATAGCCCAGCCGCCGCGCTCCATCCAGGATCCGTTCCCCGGGTTCGAGCGCCAGCACCGCCCCGGACGGCTGCAACGTTACCTGCATCAATCTATTCCCAACTGATCCCACAGCTCATCGATACGGCGGGTGACGGCTTCGTCCTTGACGATGACCCGTCCCCATTCGCGTGTAGTCTCGCCCGGCCACTTGTGCGTGGCATCCAGGCCCATCTTCGACCCCAGCCCGGATACCGGTGACGCGAAGTCCAGGTAATCGATCGGGGTGTTGTCGATCATCACCGTATCACGCTTGGGGTCCATGCGTGTGGTGATGGCCCAGATCACGTCATTCCAGTCACGGGCATTGATATCGTCATCGGTGACAATAACGAACTTGGTGTACATGAACTGTCGCAGGAACGACCACACACCCAGCATCACGCGCTTGGCGTGGCCCGGGTACTGCTTCTTCATGGTCACCACCGCCATACGATACGAGCAGCCTTCCGGTGGCAGATAGAAATCGACGATTTCCGGGAATTGCTTCTGCAGGATCGGCACGAACACTTCGTTCAGCGCCACGCCGAGGATCGCCGGCTCATCTGGCGGGCGGCCGGTGTAGGTGCTGTGGTAGATCGGTTTCTGCCGATGGGTGATGCGCTCGACGGTGAACACCGGGAAGCTGTCCACTTCGTTGTAGTAGCCGGTGTGGTCGCCATACGGGCCTTCCGGGGCCATTTCGCCCGGGTGGATCACGCCTTCCAGGATGATTTCGGCGGTGGCTGGTACCTGCAGGTTGCTGCCGCGGCACTTGACCAGTTCGGTGCGGTTGCCACGCAGCAGGCCGGCAAAGGCATACTCGGAGAGGGTGTCCGGCACCGGGGTCACGGCGCCGAGGATGGTGGCCGGGTCGGCGCCCAGGGCCACGGCGACCGGGAACGGCTGGCCAGGGTTCTTCTCACACCATTCGCGGTAGTCCAGGGCGCCGCCACGGTGGCTGAGCCAGCGCATGATGACCTTGTTGCGGCCGATAACCTGCTGGCGGTAGATGCCCAGGTTCTGACGGTCCTTGTTCGGGCCGCGGGTGACGGTAAGGCCCCAGGTGATCAGCGGTGCCACGTCGCCCGGCCAGCAGTGCTGGATTGGCAGAGCGCCGAGGTCGACGTCATCGCCCTCGATGACCACTTCCTGACACACCGCGTCCTTGACCACTTTCGGCGCCATCGACACGACTTTCTTGAAGATCGGAAGCTTGGACCAGGCATCCTTCAGACCCTTCGGCGGCTCCGGCTCCTTGAGGAAGGCCAGCAGCTTGCCGATTTCCCGCAGTTCATCGACCGACTCGGCACCCATGCCCATGGCCACACGTTCCGGGGTGCCGAACAGGTTGCCCAGCACCGGGATATCGAAGCCGGTGGGCTTTTCGAACAGCAATGCAGGGCCCTTGGCACGCAAGGTGCGGTCGCAGACCTCGGTCATTTCCAGGACGGGGGAGATCGGAACCTGGATGCGCTTGAGCTCGCCGCGCTGTTCCAGGCCACGGATGAAGTCGCGCAAGTCGCGATACTGCATGCAGAAGCCTCATGTTGGCCGTATCGGTCGGGGGTGCAGAGTGTAGCGCCGTTCAGTGCTTAATAGCCAAAAATGACTTGGGGCCGCTTTGCGCCCCATCGCGACACAAGGCCGCTCCTACAGGGAATGCGTAATCCTGTAGGAGCGGCCTTGTGTCGCGATGGGGCGCGAAGCGGCCCCATAAATTCCGGCCTGAAACGCTTACTTGCGCTTCATCGACAGGAAGAACTCGTCGTTGGTCTTGGTCTGCTTGAGCTTGTCGACCAGGAACTCGATGGCGGCGATTTCGTCCATCGGGTGCAGCAACTTGCGCAGGATCCACATGCGCTGCAGCTCGTCGTCGGCAGTCAGCAGCTCTTCGCGGCGGGTACCGGAGCGGTTGATGTTGATGGCCGGGAACACGCGCTTCTCGGCGATGCGGCGGTCCAGAGGCAGCTCCATGTTGCCGGTGCCCTTGAACTCTTCGTAGATCACTTCGTCCATCTTCGAGCCGGTTTCGACCAGCGCGGTAGCGATGATGGTCAGCGAACCGCCTTCCTCGATGTTACGCGCGGCGCCGAAGAAGCGCTTCGGCTTCTCCAGGGCGTGGGCGTCGACACCACCGGTCAGTACCTTGCCGGAGCTCGGGATCACGGTGTTGTAGGCACGCGCCAGACGGGTGATCGAGTCCAGCAGGATGACCACGTCCTTCTTGTGCTCGACCAGGCGCTTGGCCTTCTCGATTACCATTTCGGCAACCTGCACGTGGCGGGTTGGCGGCTCGTCGAAGGTAGAGGCAACCACTTCGCCGCGCACGGTGCGCTGCATTTCGGTCACTTCTTCCGGGCGCTCGTCGATCAGCAGGACGATCAGGTGGCACTCGGGGTTGTTACGGGTGATGTTGGCCGCGATGTTCTGCAGCATGATCGTCTTGCCCGCTTTCGGCGGAGCAACGATCAGGCCACGCTGACCTTTGCCGATCGGGGCACACAGGTCGATGACGCGGCCGGTCAGGTCTTCGGTGGAGCCGTTACCGGCTTCCATCTTCAGGCGCTTGTTCGGGAACAGCGGCGTCAGGTTTTCGAACAGGATCTTGTTCTTCGCGTTTTCCGGGCGGTCGAAGTTGATGGTGTCGACCTTCAGCAGGGCGAAGTAACGCTCCCCTTCCTTCGGCGGGCGGATCTTGCCGACGATGGTGTCGCCGGTACGCAGGTTGAAGCGGCGGATCTGGCTGGGCGAGACGTAGATATCGTCAGGGCCGGCCAGGTAGGACGCATCAGCCGAACGCAGGAAACCGAAACCATCCTGGAGAATCTCCAGCACGCCGTCACCCGAGATCTCTTCGCCGCTTTTCGCGTGCTTCTTCAGCAGGGCGAAAATCACGTCCTGTTTGCGCGAACGGGCCATGTTTTCGATGCCCATCTGTTCGGCCATTTCCAAAAGATCGGTAATCGGCTTTTGCTTGAGTTCAGTCAGGTTCATAAGGGGAATGACGTAATCATGTAAGAAGGGAGAATTAAGCTTCTGGCTTAATGAGGCCGCGCCGCTAGATGGCGACAGGATCGCGTACTGATTCGAATTAGGGATGCTTCGGCGACGGCGTGTAGAGGGCACTGGAGAAGCAGTGCGAGGCCGAATGTAACACTTGCTTTTTTCTGCGTCTAGTGGTTTTGCCCTGCCATTTTCAGCTGCAACACACCTGTCTGTAGGAGCAGCCTTGTGCTGCGAAGAGGCCATCAGCCGCAGCGACAACGTCAGCCTTACCGGCCCTTTCGCAGCACAAGGCTGCTCCTACATGGGCAAGACTGCCTTTGCAGAGGCAAAAAAAACCCCGCATCTGCGGGGCTTTTTCACATCACAGGTGGGCGTCGAGGAACGCGGCTAGCTGCGATTTGGACAGGGCGCCGACCTTGGTGGCTTCGACGTTGCCGTTCTTGAACAGCATCAGCGTCGGGATACCACGCACGCCGTGCTTGGCCGGGGTTTCCTGGTTCTCGTCGATGTTCAGCTTGGCGACGGTCAGCTTGCCCTCGTAGGTGGCAGCGATATCGTCCAGAACCGGAGCGATCATCTTGCATGGGCCGCACCATTCAGCCCAGTAGTCGACCAGCACCGGGCCTTGAGCCTGCAGTACGTCGGCTTCGAAGCTGGCGTCGGTGACGTGTTTGATTTTGTCGCTCATGGAAATCTCCAAGGTCGTAAGCAATAAAAAACGTTGCCCATCATAGCCGCACCCGTCTCCTACAGGAAGCCGCGGACGATTGAGTGTAACTATAGTTGTGCAAGACGCCACGAATCGAAACTGTCATACAGACGTCATAGCATCGAATGGCACATTGCCTTACATCAAGGCCAGCTCAACGGCTGTGTGCCACGCGTTGGCGACAGCCTGCTATCGTGGCACGATTGCCGGGTTAACGACCGAGAACAACCAGATCATGCCGCATACCATCGCGAAGAACCTGTCCCTGATCGCCGCCATCGACCTTGGCTCCAACAGCTTCCACATGGTCGTGGCCAAGGCCCACCATACCGAAATCCGCATTCTCGAGCGGCTCGGCGAGAAGGTTCAGTTGGCCGCCGGCATCGACGAAGAACGCATGCTCAGTGAAGAGGCAATGGAACGAGGCCTGGATTGCCTCAAGCGCTTTTCCCAACTGATCAACGGCATGCCGGCAGGCTCCGTGCGCATCGTCGGTACCAACGCCTTGCGCGAAGCCCGCAACCGCAACGAATTCATCCAGCGCGCCGAAGCCATCCTTGGCCACCCGGTCGAGGTGATCTCCGGCCGTGAAGAAGCGCGCCTGATCTACCTGGGCGTGTCGCACACCCTGGCCGATACCCCCGGCAAGCGCCTGGTGGCCGATATCGGCGGCGGCAGTACCGAGTTCATCATCGGCCAGCGCTTCGAGCCGCTGCTGCGCGAAAGCCTTCAGATGGGCTGTGTAAGCTTCACCCAGCGCTACTTCCGCGACGGCAAGATAACCCCGGCCCGCTACGCCCAGGCCTACACCGCCGCGCGCCTGGAGCTGATGAGCATCGAGAATGCCCTGCACCGCCTGACTTGGGACGAGGCCATCGGCTCGTCCGGTACCATTCGTGCCATCGGCGCCGCCATCAAGGCAGGCGGCCTGGGCAATGGCGAGGTCAACGCCGAAGGGCTGGCCTGGGTCAAGCGCAAGCTGTTCAAGCTTGGCGAGGTCGACAAGATCGACTTCGAAGGCGTCAAGCCGGACCGCCGCACCATCTTCCCGGCGGGCCTGGCGATTCTCGAAGCGATCTTCGATGCCCTGGAACTGCAGCGCATGGACCACTGCGACGGCGCCCTGCGCGAAGGCGTACTGTTCGACCTGCTGGGCCGCCACCACCACGAAGACGTGCGCGAACGCACCCTGAACTCGCTGATGGAGCGCTACCACGTGGACCAGGGCCAGGCTGCGCGCGTCGAGCGCAAGGCGTTACACGCCTTCGACCAAGTGGCCGACGCGTGGGACCTGAAAGACGGGAATTGGCGCGATCTGCTGGGCTGGGCGGCGAAAGTGCACGAAATCGGCCTGGATATCGCCCACTACCATTACCACAAGCACGGCGCCTACCTGATCGAGCACTCCGACCTGTCGGGCTTCTCCCGCGAGGACCAGCAGATGATGGCCTTGCTGGTACGCGGCCATCGCCGCAACATCCCCAAGGACAAGATCGCCGAACTGGGTGAGGAAGGGGTCAAACTGCTGCGCCTGTGCGTGCTGCTGCGCTTCGCCATCCTGTTCCACCACATCCGTGGCAATCAGCAGATGCCGAAGGTCGAGCTCAAGGCTGCCGACAGCAGCCTCGATGTCGCCTTCCCGGAGGGCTGGCTGGAACAGAACCAGCTGACCCAGGCCGACTTCGCCAACGAGGCGGAGTGGCTGGCCCGGGTCGGCTTCGTCCTCAGCGTACGTTGAGGACCGGGTTGCTCAGGCGCTCCAGCAGGGTCGCCTGGGCACTGCGCGGGTTCTGGTTGCCGGTTGGCGTGCTGCGCACGTAGCGCCCGTCCGGCTGCAGGGTCCAGGCGTGGGTGTTGTCGGTCAGGTAGCCTTCCAGCTCCTTCTTCACCCGCAGCAACAGCTTCTTGCCTTCCACCGGGAAGCAGGTCTCGACGCGCTTGTCGAGGTTGCGCTCCATCCAGTCGGCACTGGACAGGTAGATCTGCTCTTCGCCGCCATTGAGGAAATAGAACACCCGCGTGTGCTCGAGGAAGCGGCCGATGATCGAGCGCACCTGAATGTTGTGCGAAACCCCCGGAATGCCTGGGCGCAGGCAGCACATGCCACGCACCACCAGGTCGATCTTCACGCCCGACTGGCTGGCCTTGTACAGCGCCTTGATGACCTTGGCGTCGGTCAGCGAGTTGAACTTGGCAATGATATGCGCCGGCTTGCCTTCGAGGGCGAACTGGGTTTCCCGCGCGATCATGTCGAGCATGCCCTTCTTCAGGGTGAACGGCGCGTGCAGCAGCTTCTTCATGCGCAGGGTCTTGCCCATGCCGATCAACTGGCTGAACAGCTTGCCGACGTCCTCGGTGAGGGCGTCGTCGGAGGTCAGCAGGCTGTAGTCGGTGTACAGACGGGCGTTGCCGGCGTGGTAGTTACCGGTGCCCAGGTGCGCATAACGCACGATCTCGCCGTGCTCGCGGCGCAGAATCAGCATCATCTTGGCGTGGGTCTTGAAGCCGACCACACCGTAGATCACCACCGCACCGGCCGCTTGCAGGCGGCTGGCCATCTGCAGGTTGGACTCTTCATCGAAGCGCGCCCGCAACTCGATCACCGCAGTGACCTCCTTGCCGTTACGCGCCGCGTCCACCAGCGCATCGACGATTTCCGAGTTGGCCCCGGAACGGTACAGAGTCTGGCGCACGGCAAGCACATGCGGGTCCTTGGCGGCCTGGCGCAGCAGGTCGATCACCGGGGTGAAGGACTCGAACGGGTGCATCAGCAGGATGTCCTGCTTGCCGATCACGCTGAATATGTTGTCGGCATTCTGCAGCAGCTTGGGGATCGCCGGCGTGAAAGGCGTGTACTGCAGCTCGGGATGGCTGTCCAGGCCGGTGATGCTGAACAGGCGGGTAAGGTTGACCGGGCCGTTGACCTGGTAAAGCTCGCTTTCGCTGAGGCTGAACTGCTTGAGCAGGTAGTCCGACAGGTGTTTCGGGCAGGTGTCGGCCACCTCCAGGCGAACGGCGTCACCGTAGCGGCGCGAGAAAAGCTCGCCGCGCAGGGCGCGGGCCAAGTCATCGACCTCTTCGGAGTCCAGCGCCAGGTCGGCGTTACGGGTCAGGCGGAACTGGTAGCAGCCCTTCACCTTCATGCCCTGGAACAGGTCGTCGGCGTGCGCGTGGATCATCGACGACAGGAACACATAGTTGGCGCCCGGGCCACCCACCTCTTCCGGAACCCGGATGACCCGCGGCAGCAGGCGCGGGGCCGGGATGATCGCCAGGCCCGAATCGCGGCCGAAGGCGTCGACACCCTCGAGCTCGACGATGAAGTTGAGGCTCTTGTTCACCAGCAGCGGGAACGGGTGGGTCGGGTCGAGGCCGATCGGGGTAATGATCGGGGCGATTTCGTCGCGGAAGTAGCGGCGCACCCAGGTCTTGAGCTTCGGCGTCCAGTAACGCCGGCGGATGAAGCGGATATGGTGCTTTTCCAGCTCGGGCAGCAGCACGTCGTTGAGGATCGCGTACTGGCGCTCCACTTCGCTGTGCACCAGGTCGCTGATGCGCGCCAGCGCCTGGTGCGGCTGCAGGCCGTCGGCACCAGCCTGTTCACGGGCAAAGTTGATCTGCTTCTTCAGGCCGGCGACGCGAATCTCGAAGAATTCGTCGAGGTTGCTGGAGAAGATCAACAGGAACTTGAGGCGTTCGAGCAGCGGGTAGTTCTCGTCCAGCGCCTGTTCCAGCACACGGATATTGAACTGCAGCTGCGAGAGTTCGCGATGAATGTACAGGCTGCTGTCGTCCAGGCCTGGGATGACGATCGCCGGGGCCGGCGCAGGGGCCGGGGCCGCAGTCTCTGCCACCGGTTCGGCAGGCAGGGGCGCTGGCGGCAGGTCTGGCGGGGTCTGCACCATCTCTTCGGGGAGTTCCTGAGCATCCTTGATCGCGACAGGGGTTAGCACTTCATTATTCATCTGGCGTTCCTGAGGACGTTAACGCCCTATCATCTATTGAGCGGCAAGATAAGCGCCCATTATGACGCCTGTGTTACACGCCAGGGCAAGCCGTGGCGCGTGGCTTCTGGCATTCTCCAAGCAGGAATTGTTCATGTCGAGACACATCTGGACACTTTCACGAACGCGCGCGAAGGGGTAGGCTTCGCGTTCATTTCGCCAGCACCTCAGAAAATGCTTCAACAATTCCTGCAGGATTTCGGCTACTTCGCCCTTTTTCTAGGCACCTTCTTCGAAGGCGAGACCATCCTGGTGCTTGCAGGATTCCTTGCGTTCCGCGGTTACATGGACATAAACCTGGTGTGTCTGGTGGCATTTTTCGGCAGCTATGCCGGCGACCAGCTGTGGTACTTCATGGGCCGCCGCCACGGGCGCAGGATCCTGGCACGCAAGCCACGCTGGCAGGCGATGGGTGACCGGGCGCTGGACCACATCCGTCGCCACCCCGACATCTGGGTACTGAGTTTCCGCTTCGTCTATGGCTTGCGCACGGTCATGCCGGTGGCCATTGGCCTGTCCGGCTACCCGCCACGCCGCTACCTGCTGCTGAACGGTATCGGCGCGGCCATCTGGGCAGTGGCCCTGGGCGCGGCCGCGTATCACTTCGGCGCCATCCTTGAAGGCCTGCTGGGCAACGTGAAACGCTACGAGCTATGGGTGCTCGGTGGCCTGTTGGCGCTGGGCGGCCTGTTGTGGCTGCGCCGGCGTTTCCGCACGTTGCGCGCGGAGCGCAAGGCGGCGGGCAAAGCCCAGGCCCCAGAGGCTGAGCAGGCTGTAAGCCACGAGCACGAACCAGGTCGGCGGCACGACCACCGCTAGGCCCAATGCACCCGCCAGGTACAGCGCCGGCGCATTCGCCAGCAGCCGTACCAACTCCAGGCGCATGGCCCATGGCCGGTTCTCCAGCAACGCGCCCAGCACGAACAAGCCAAACGCCATCAGCGCCCAGCCGAGTACCAGGGCGGCGGTTGGCACGCGTTCGGCCACCTCCATTAGATAGCTGCCCAGCGCCACGTAACCCACGAATTGCGCCGCCACATAGGCCTGCTGCGCACGGCCCAGGGCAACCTCGAACTTGCGAAACAACGCCAGGTCCTGCTTGGCCTGCGGGTAGCGTGCAGCCACATCGGCCGGGCGCCAGCCGGTGGGCATGAACCAGATGCGCAGCTTGTCCCATAGGCTGTCGGCGCGCCGGGCGTCGTGCCAGAGCTGGGCATAGAACTGCAGGTTGGCCCACAGCGGGTTCCAGCTGGCCAGCGGCGTGGTCACCCCGAACACCACCGGCTCGGCTGGGTCCTCCTCTTTGAAGGTACCGAACAGACGATCCCAGAGAATGAACACCCCGCCGTAATTGCGATCCAAGTAAGCAGGATTTTGCGCATGGTGGACGCGATGGTTGGATGGCGTGATCAACACCCACTCAAACCAGCCCAGCTTGGGAATGTGCCGGGTATGCACCCAGAACTGGTACAGCAGGTTGAGCGATGCCACCGTGATGAACACCAGCGGCGGCACACCGAGCAACGCCAGCGGCATGTAGAACAGCCACGAAAAGATGAACCCACTGCTGGTCTGGCGCAGCGCCGTGGTGAGGTTGTACTCCTCGCTCTGATGATGCACCGAATGCGCAGCCCACAGCACGTTGCGCTCGTGGCCAAGACGATGCAGCCAGTAGTAGCAGAAGTCGTACAGGACAAAGGCCAGCAACCACACCCACCAGGCCTGCGGCGGCAGGCGCAGCAACGCCATGTGCTCGAACACCAGCGCATAGGTCACCAACCCCACCCCCTTGGTCAGCAACCCGGTACTGGTCGACAGTGCGCCGGTGCTGAGGCTGTTGATCGAGTCGGCGAGGGTGAAGTTGCGCTGGCCACGCACACGGTCGGCCAGCAGTTCGACGGCGATCAGCACGAAGAAGAACGGCACGGCCAGCAGGATCAGGTCCATGGGTACGACCTCAGACGTTATCCGCCAAGATTAGGCCGCGCTTGCAGGAATCCCTATGGCTACATCTGCCAAACTAGAGGACATTTAGCGCCTCGACACTGGAGTAAAAAGCATGACAAAAAAAGTAGCGGTGATTCTTTCCGGCTGTGGCGTTTATGACGGCGCCGAAATCCACGAAAGCGTGATCACCCTGCTGCGCCTCGACCAGCGTGGTGCGCAGGTGCAGTGCTTCGCGCCGAACATTGCGCAGATGCATGTGATCAACCACCTGACCGGCGAGGAAATGCCCGAATCGCGCAATGTGCTGGTGGAGTCGGCACGCATTGCCCGCGGCGAGGTCAAGGACATCCGCGAGGCCAAGGCCGAAGAGTTCGATGCGCTGATCGTGCCGGGCGGTTTCGGGGCGGCGAAGAACCTGTCCAACTTTGCCGTGGAAGGCGCCAACTGCACCGTTAACCCGGATGTGCTGGCCCTGGCCGAAGCCTTTGCCGACGCCTGCAAGCCGGTCGGCCTGATCTGCATCTCGCCGGCGCTGGCGGCGAAGATCTACGGGCCAGGCGTGGTCTGCACCATCGGTACCGACGCTGGCACTGCGGCGGCCGTGCAGAAGATGGGTGGCACTCATGAAGAATGCGATGTGCACGATATTGTCGAGGACACCCAGCGCAAGCTGGTGACCACCCCGGCGTACATGGAGGCCAAGTCGATCAGTGAAGCGGCTGGCGGGATCTACAAGCTGGTGGATCGGGTGCTGGAGCTGACGCACGAGTAACTGGTGCAAGATTCAGAATCTGACGCGGTCCCTGTGGGAGCGGCCTTGTGTCGCGAAAGGGCCGCAGCGCGGCCCCGGCAATTTATGCGGCGAAGCTGAAATCCTGGGGCCGCTTCGCGGCCCTTTCGCGACACAAGGCCGCTCCCACACGTCGTGTCCATCCTGCCAGCCGGGTCGCTTCAGGGTTTGGACAACCGGGCAATGATCCGGTCCAGCGCATTGGCAAAAGCCTGCTTCTCGCGCTCGCCATAAGGCGCCTGCCCTCCCCCCACCTGGCCCTGCTCGCGCAACTCGGTAAACAAGTTGCGCGCCGCCAGCCGGTCACCCATGTTGCGCTCGTCGAACTCGCGCCCGCGCGGGTCCAGTGCCGCCACGCCCTTTTTCACCAGGCGGTCGGCCAGCGGCACGTCACTGCAGATCACCAACTCACCAGGCACGGCGTGCTCCACCAGGTAATCGTCGGCTGCGTCCATGCCGCTGGGTACCACGATCAGGCGCACGATAGCGAACGCCGGCTTGGCCACAGCCTGGCCCGCCACCATCACTACCTCGAACTTGCGCTTGAGGGCGAACTTGACGATCAGATCCTTGGCTGCCTTGGGGCAGGCGTCGGCATCGATCCACACACGCATCGGAAAACCTCGCAATCAGCTTGAGGCCCCCATCATGCCTCAAGCGCAACGAAAGCTGCAGCAGTCACCCATGGGCGCTGGAAAAATGGCGCCAATATTTCAATTGCCGCTTATCCGACCTCGCCACTCAGGCTACACTCGCCACAGCCCCGCTGGCCTGCCCGAGTGCGCAATGAACCACCCCCACGAAATCCGCCCCGACCTGGACGAAGGCATCGACCGCAAGGTCCTGGCGACATTGCGTGCGCGCTTCCTGCGGCTCAACCAAGGCCGGCTGCAGCGGGCCCTGGAGGGCCTGTCGACGCGCCAGCAACAGGTGCTGACACTGCTGCCGCTGCTGTTTCATGTGAACCACCCGTTGCTGCCAGGCTATGTTTCCGGCAGCACCCCTGCCGGCGTATCGGGCTACGAGCCAGGCGCCGATCTTGTAGTCGAGGCACAGCGTCTTGCCCGCTCGTTCACCTACAAGGCCCGCCATGGCAACCCACCGCGGCCGATCCACGGCCTGTTCCTGATGGGCAGCCTGGGCTCACTGGCCCAGGCCGAGCAAAGCGATATGGACCTGTGGGTTTGCCACGCCCCGGGCCTGGCCGATGAGCTGCTGGACGAACTGCGCCGCAAATGCCAGCTGCTTGAGGCATGGGCGGAAAGCCTGGGTGCCGAGGCGCACTTCTTCCTGATCGACACGCAAGGTTTCGCCCAGGGCCAGCGCGAAGGCCAGCTCGGCTCCGACGATTGCGGTACCACCCAGCACTATCTGCTGCTGGACGAGTTCTACCGCACCACTATCTGGCTGGCCGGGCGCACGCCACTGTGGTGGCTGGTGCCGGTCTACCAGGAACACGATTACCACACCTATACCCAGACCCTGCTGTCCAAGCGTTTCATCCGCAGCCAGGACGCCCTCGATCTCGGCAACCTGGCGCACATCCCGCCCGGCGAGTTCGTCGGCGCCGGCTTGTGGCAGCTGTTCAAAGGCATCGACTCGCCCTACAAGTCGCTGCTCAAGCTGCTGCTGACCGAGTCCTATGCCAGCGAGCACCCCACCGTTCGCTGCCTGAGCCTGGACTACAAGCAGGCAGTGTTCGCCAACCAGCTAGACCTCGACGAGCTGGACCCCTACGTGATGGTGTACCGGCGCATCGAGCGCTACCTGCTGCAGCGTGGCGAACACGCGCGCCTGGAGCTGGTGCGGCGCAGCCTGTACCTGAAGGTTAACAAGAAGCTCAGCGACCCGACCCGGGCCAATGGCTGGCAACGCCGGCTGTTGCAGCGCCTGGCCGACGAATGGGGCTGGGACGAGCGCCAGCTGGCCCTGCTGGACAGTCGCAACCAATGGAAGGTGCAGCAGGTTGCCATCGAGCGCCGTGAACTGGTGGCCGAACTGAACCATAGCTACCGATTTCTCAGCCAGTTCGCTCGCACCCAAAACGCCAGCAGCCGCGCCGACCAACGCGATCTCAATGTGCTGGGCCGGCGCCTTTACGCCGCCTTCGAGCGCCGCGCCGGCAAGGTCGAAGTCATCAACCCCGGTATCGCCCCGGACCTGGCCGAAAGCACCCTGACCCTGGTACAAGCGCCTAATCGCAAGGAGCCCGGCAGCCATCACTGGGAGCTGTACACCGGCAACCTGAGCCCCCATGAGGTGGACCACTTCAGCCCGCTCAAACGCTGCCGCGAGGTGCTCGAGTTGCTGACCTGGGCTTATCGCAACGGAGTGATCGACAGCAGCACGCGCCTGGCGCTGCACCCGGGTGTCAGCGACCTCAGCGAATTCGAGCTATTCAACCTGATCGGCTGCCTGCAGCAGAGCATTCCCCTGCCCTTGCCGACCGTCAGCGAGGTGCGCTTGTTGCAGCCGAGCGTTGCCGACGAGGTGCTGTTGCTGGTCAACGTCGCCATCGACCCGCTGCGCCACCACCGCGACCTGAACATCCTGATGACCACCGAGCGCACAGACTCTTTGAGCTACGCAGGCGTGCGCGAAAACCTGGTCCTGACCCTGGACCAGATCATCCTCAACAGCTGGAACGAAGTACTGGTCCAGCGCTATGACGGCGAGCACGCACTGGTGCGCTGCCTGCGCGACTTCCTCAACAGCCCCGTGCCGCGCGGACACCGGCCGAAGGTGCGAGTGCGTTGCTTCTGCCAGAGCCGCGCCCAGGCCATAGGCCAACGCGTGGAGGAAATATTCGACACCGTACAACTGCTGCTGGACCAGGGCCTGAACCACCGCTACCTGCTGCAGGTGGCCCAACACACCCATGTGCTGGAGCTGATGGCCGGGCATGTCGGCCTCACCACCTTGGCCGAGCATGAGGCACTGCTGAACCACCTGGGCGAAGAACGCAGCGCCTACAGCCCACTGTACCTGGATGCCAACGCCCTGCAGGACCACGACCTGCACCTGGTGCTGGAGCAAGGCCGGCCGTCCTGCATCCAGGTGTTCTACCGCCTGCAGGGTGGCTGGGCCGAGTTGTACGTGCTGGATGAATACAATGCCCTGTGGCAGCAACGCCTGCCGCTGCACGACGAAGCTCACTTGCTGTTGCCGCTGCAGCGCTTTCTGCGCTCGGTGGTGATGCGCCGTGATGCCCGGCTGCCGCTGGACACCCAGCGCGCGGCTTCACTGGACATCCACTACGCGCAACTGTTGCCTTCCGGGCCAGGCAAGGCGCGCAGCATCGAGCCGCGCCAGGCGCCGGTCGAGGGTAGCGACCAGCCTTACTATGAGGTGCAGGCGATCATCCAGGCCGGGGTGGCAGGCGCGGCGCACGTGACGCTGTATTGCGACCAGCAGGAGTTTTCCGAACTGGAGCATGGTGAGCAGTTGTATGCGGTGGTGGCCCGGCAGATCATCGGGCAGCGACGTGGTGCAGGGCAGTACCGCTGCTACATCACGGACCTGGATTTGTCCGAGCTGCTGGATGACCAGCTGGGGTCGACGCAGCTGTACCTGCGCTACAAGCGGGAGCTGGAGCAGGCTTTGAACGAGGGGTTGGAGCAGGTTTTGGCAGAAGGATCCTGAGTTGCCGGGGGACACATGTGGGAGCGGGTTCACCCGCGAACACCGGCGAAGCCGGTGCCATACACCGCGTCGCCTTCTTCGCGGGTAAACCCGCTCCCACAGCGGCCCCCCTGGCCCTTACAGGTCGAAATCGCCCGCCGCTTCCGGCTGGTATTCCACTTCCAGCAGCTTCAGCTTGAGGGTCTTGCCCCCCGGGGCCGGCCAGTCGATCTGTTCGCCCACCGACAACCCCAGCAAGGCGCAACCGATCGGCGCCAGGATCGAGACCTTGCCTTCCGGCCCGGCATCCTTCGGGTACACCAGGGTCAGGTGGTAGTCCTTGCCGCTGGCTTCCTCACGGCAGTGCACACGCGAGTTCATGGTCACCACACCAGCCGGGACTTCCTCGTGACCGACCACCTGCTCGGCGCGGTCCAGCTCGCCCTGCAGGGCGAGCACACCCGGCGTACTCTCGTCGAGGCTGTCGATCAGACGCTCCAGACGTTGTACGTCCAATCGGGTGAGGATGAGGGAAGGCTTGGTGCTCATGATCCAGTCAGACTCCTTTGAACAGGCGGTTTTCATCGTGCAGATAAAGCAAAACCCCGCCCAAGGGCGGGGTTTGTGAAGGCTTTGGCGTCACCGACGCAGAACCCGACGTTACCACAGCCGGGTAAATACTCAAGCCCCTGCGATCAGTGTGCCTTAGCCTGGTCGCGCAGGGCCTGGGCCTCGCGGCAAATCTGCCGGCGCCGTTCGTCATCGGCCGAACGCCATTCACGAATATGCTCGACATGCCGGTGGCAACCTGTGCACACCCGCTGTTCGTCCAGCCGGCAAACGCTGATGCACGGCGACGGCACGGCGGGGCTGACGTTGCTGTAGAGCGGTTTGGGCGGCCGGGCCTGGGTACTGCCCATGTCAGATCTCGTCGAAGTCCAGCTTCTCGCCGGCCCGCTCCCAGACGATGCGCTCGAGCATTTCGCCCAGCAGTTCCTCGCTCTTCTCGCACACCCACTTGCCGCTTTCTTCGTCGTAGTCGAAGTGGAAACCGCCGGAACGGTCGGCCAGCCACAGCTGGCGCAGCGGCTCCTGGCGGCTGAAGATCAGCGTGCTGCCATTGTCGAACTTGATGGTCAGGACACCAGCGGAGTTCTCCATATCCAGGTCCAGGCCGCTCTCGTCGAACAGGTCTTCCAGGGCCTGTTGGGTCGCGTCGACCAGATCATGGAAACGCGCTTCACTCAAACTCATTGCAGGAACCTCGAAATTGGCTGCGTTACAGGCAAGCCCGGCAAGATACGGGCGCTTGCCGCCGAATGCAAAGGTTTAGCCGCTACCTTCACTTGCACCTTCGCGGCTAAAGCCGCTCCTACAGTACTGCACATGGCGTGAGGCCAATGCGGTCGAGGTGGGAGCGGCTTCAGCCGCGAAAGGGCCCTTGCAGGCGGTAAGAATAGCCCGCCCGGCGGGCCGGCCCTTGCATAGGCAAGCCGTCGGTCGCTCGGTATACTCGGGCGCAATACTGCATATTTCTAAGGATTTCACCCATGAAGCGCCTGATTTCCTCCCTCGCGGCGCTGGTCGCTGTTGCCTGCCTCGTTTCGGCCTGCGGCCAGAAAGGCCCGCTGTATCTGCCTGAAGATGGCAAGGACGGCAAGGCCAGCCACAAGTCGCACCAGTACCAGCCAAAAGCCAAGCCGGCCCCGACGCAGGAGCAGCAACCCGAGCTGCAGTCCGAGCCCGAGCAGTCGCCAGCGCAGTAAGGAAACCAGATGAACGCTTTCAACTACCGCGACGGCGAGCTGTTCGCGGAAGGCGTGGGCCTGTCGGCCATCGCCGAACGCTACGGCACCCCTACCTACGTGTATTCGCGCGCCCACATCGAGGCCCAGTACCGTAGCTACGCCGATGCACTGCAAGGCACCGAGCACCTGGTATGTTTCGCGGTCAAGGCCAACTCCAACCTTGGCGTGCTGAACGTGCTGGCACGCCTGGGCTCAGGCTTCGACATCGTATCCGGCGGTGAGCTGGAGCGCGTGCTGGCCGCTGGCGGCCGTGCCGACCGCGTGGTGTTCTCCGGTGTCGGCAAGACCCGCGAGGACATGCGCCGTGCCCTGGAAGTCGGGGTGCACTGCTTCAACGTCGAATCCACCGACGAACTGGAGCGCCTGCAGGTAGTGGCCGCCGAGATGGGCAAGGTTGCCCCGGTCTCGCTGCGGGTCAACCCGGACGTCGACGCCGGTACCCACCCGTACATCTCCACCGGCCTGAAAGAGAACAAGTTCGGCATCGCCATCGCCGACGCCGAGGCCATCTACGTGCGGGCCGCGCAGCTGCCGAACCTGGAAGTGGTCGGCGTCGACTGCCACATCGGTTCGCAACTGACCACCGTCGAGCCTTTCCTCGATGCCCTTGACCGCCTGCTGGTGCTGGTCGACCGCCTGGCCGAGTGCGGCATCCATCTGCGCCACCTGGACCTGGGTGGCGGCGTCGGCGTGCGTTACCGCGATGAGGAGCCGCCGCTGGTGGCCGACTACATCAAGGCAATCCGCGAGCGCGTCGGCGACCGCGACCTGGCCCTGGTGTTCGAGCCGGGCCGCTACATCGTGGCCAACGCCGGCGTCCTGCTGACCCGCGTGGAATACCTCAAGCACACCGAACACAAGGACTTCGCCATCATCGATGCGGCGATGAACGACCTGATCCGCCCGGCCCTGTACCAGGCCTGGATGGGTGTCAGCGCGGTCAAGCCACGCGCAGGCGAAGGCCGTGCCTACGACCTGGTCGGCCCGATCTGCGAGACTGGCGACTTCCTCGGCAAGGACCGCGTGCTGAACCTGGCCGAAGGTGACCTGCTGGCCGTACAGTCCGCGGGCGCCTATGGTTTTGTCATGAGCTCCAACTACAACACCCGTGGCCGTTGCGCTGAAATCCTGGTCGACGGCGACCAGGCCTTCGAAGTACGCCGCCGCGAGACCATCGCCGAATTGTACGCTGGCGAAAGCCTGCTGCCGGAGTAAGCCCATGCTGCTGCGTTTTACCAAGATGCATGGGCTGGGCAACGACTTCATGGTCCTCGACCTGGTCAGCCAGCACGCGCACATCCAGCCCAAGCACGCCAAGCAATGGGGTGACCGCCACACCGGCATCGGCTTCGATCAGTTGCTGATCGTCGAGGCGCCGAACAACCCGGAAGTGGACTTCCGCTACCGCATCTTCAATGCCGACGGCTCCGAGGTCGAGCAGTGCGGCAACGGTGCACGCTGCTTCGCCCGCTTCGTGCTGGACAAGCGCCTGACCGCTAAAAAGCGTATCCGAGTGGAAACCAAGAGCGGCATCATCGAACTGGACGTGCAGAACGACGGCCAGATAAGTGTCGACATGGGCCCACCGCGCTTCATCCCTGCCGAAATCCCCTTCGTCGCCGACGAGCAGGCGCTGAACTACCCACTGGAAGTCGACGGCCAGGTGCATTCGATTGCCGCCGTGTCCATGGGTAACCCGCATGCCGTGCTGCGTGTCGACGACGTGCGTACCGCCCCTGTGCGTGAACTGGGCCCGAAGATCGAAAACCACCCACGCTTCCCGCAGCGGGTAAATGCCGGCTTCCTCCAGGTCATCGACCGCCACCGCGCCAACCTGCGGGTGTGGGAACGTGGTGCGGGCGAAACCCAGGCCTGCGGCACCGGCGCCTGCGCCGCCGCCGTGGCGGCGATCAGCCAGGGCTGGATGGACTCCCCGGTGTCCCTCGACCTGCCCGGTGGCCGCCTGCACATCGAATGGGCCGGCCCCGGCAAGCCCGTGCTGATGACCGGCCCGGCCGTACGCGTCTACGAAGGACAGGTTCGTCTCTAAGCGAGTAACCGCCATGACCGATCAGCCCCAGGTTGTACCCCAGCAGTCCGCCGAGCTCGATGCCGAAGCGGTGGTCGCCTACCTGCGCGCCCACCCCACCTTCTTCGCCGAGCACGACGAGTTGCTGATCGAACAGCGCATCCCTCACCAGCGTGGCGACAGCGTGTCGCTGGTGGAGCGCCAGCTCAAGTTGCTGCGCGACCGCAACATCGAGATGCGCCACCGCCTGTCGCAACTGATGGACGTGGCCCGCGACAACGATCGGCTTTTCGACAAGACCCGCCGGCTGATCCTCGACCTGCTCGACGCCGGCAGCCTGGAGGAAGTGGTGATGGCAGTCGAAGACAGCCTGCGCCAGGAATTTCAGGTACCCTTCGTCAGCCTGATCCTGTTCGGCGAAAACGTCGCGCCGGTCGGGCGCTGGGTGAGCAACGCCGAAGCGCAGCAGGCCATCGGTGCCCTGCTGGGCGGCGGCAAGACGGTCAGCGGCAACCTGCGCGAGCACGAGCTGGCATTCCTGTTCGGTGAAGAACAGCGCCGGGAAGTGGGCTCCAGCGCCGTGGCTGCCCTGGAATACCAGGGCCTGCACGGGGTGCTGGCCATCGGCAGCCGCGACCCGCAACACTACAAGAGCAGCGTCGGTACCTTGTTCCTTGGCTACATTGCCGAGGTGCTTGGCCGCGTTGTGCCACGCGTTACCCAGACCCTGCGCCCGGTACGCTGATGGAACGCCAGCTGGAGGCTTATTGCGCACACCTGCGCAACGAGCGCCAGGTGTCCGAGCACACCCTGCTGGGCTACCGTCGCGACCTCGACAAGGTGGTCGCCTACTGCAAGGAGCACGGCATTGCCGATTGGCAGGCGCTGCAGATCCAGCAGCTGCGCCAGCTGATCGCCCGCCAGCACCACCACGGCCAGTCCTCGCGCAGCCTGGCCCGGCTGCTGTCGGCGGTGCGTGGCCTGTACCGCTATCTCAACCGCGAAGGCCTGTGCCAGCACGACCCGGCCAGCGGCCTGAGCGCGCCCAAGGGCGAACGCCGGTTGCCCAAGGTGCTGGACACCGACCGCGCCCTGCAACTGCTTGATGGCGGTGTCGACGATGACTTCATCGCCCGTCGTGACCAGGCCATCCTCGAACTGTTCTATTCGTCGGGCCTGCGCCTGTCCGAGCTGACCAATCTCGACCTCGATCACTTGGACCTCGCCGCCGGCCTGGTGCACGTGCTGGGCAAGGGCGGCAAGGCCCGCGTGCTGCCGGTCGGCCGCAAGGCCCGCGAGGCATTGCAGGCCTGGTACCGCCTGCGCGGCATCGGCAACCCGCGCGACCGCGCGGTTTTCATCACCCGCCAAGGCAACCGCATCAGCCCACGGGCCGTTCAGCAACGGGTGAAGGCGGCCGGTGAGCGCGAGTTGGGCCAGCACCTGCACCCGCACATGCTTCGCCATTCCTTCGCCAGCCACGTGCTGGAATCGTCCCAGGACCTGCGCGCGGTGCAGGAGATGCTCGGCCATGCCGACATCGGCACCACGCAGATCTACACCCACCTGGACTTCCAGCACCTGGCCGCGGTGTACGACAGCGCCCACCCTCGGGCCAAACGCAGCAAAGGCACAGACTCATGAGCATCAAGCTGATCACCTTCGACCTCGACGACACCCTGTGGGATACCGCGCCGGTGATTGCCAGCGCGGAAGTCGTGCTGCGCGACTGGCTCGAAGCCAACGCCCCGATCCTTGGCGGCGTACCGGTGGAGCACCTGTTCGCCATTCGCGAGCGCCTGGTACAAGCCGAACCCGGCCTGAAGCACCGTATCAGCGCCCTGCGTCGACGGGTGCTGTTTCATGCCCTGGAAGAAGTCGGCTACAGCGAAAAACATGCGCAAGAGCTGGCCAACGAAGGTTTCGAAGTATTCCTGCATGCCCGCCACCAGGTGGAGATTTTCCCGGAGGTGCAGCCGGTGCTGGAGATCCTGCGCCACCACTACACCTTGGGCGTGGTCACCAACGGCAATGCCGACGTAAGCCGGCTGGGGCTGGCGGACTATTTCCGCTTTGCCCTGTGTGCCGAAGACCTCGGCATCGGCAAGCCGGACCCGGCGCCGTTCCTCGAAGCCCTGCGCCGCGGTGACGTGGAGGCCAGCGCAGCGGTGCACATCGGTGACCACCCGGGCGATGACATTGCCGGCGCCCAGCGCGCCGGGCTGCGGGCGGTGTGGTTCAACCCCCAGGGCAAGGCGTGGGTAGGCGAACAGGCGCCGGACGCTGAGATCCAGCGCCTGTCGCAGTTACCCGACATCCTCGCGCGCTGGCGCTGACAGGCGCCGCTTCACGGCCCATTCGCGGGCACGCCCGCTCCCACAGGTTTACTGCCCTCTCAGCTTCTGCGCGTTCCCTGTGGGAGCGGGCGAGCCCGCGAAGAGGCCGGTACAGGCAACACAAAACTGACAGACACAAAAAAGCCCGCAGCGACGGCGGGCTTTTTTTCGATCAGCCACTCAGATAGGGCGGCTGCCGTACTTGTTGTCCGGCTTCTTGGGCGGATCGGCGACCACGTTGGCCTCGACTTCCTGAACCTTGCCGCCGCGAGCGAGGAACTCTTCCATGGCCTTGGCCAGGGCGTCACGCTCCTTCTGCTTGGCTTCCATGCTCGGCATCTCGTCTACCGAGACCGCGGCCTTGGATTTGCCCTTGGCAGCGGGTGCCGGGCTGCTGTCGTCATCGCCAGCGTCTTCGGCGCCATCATCAGCTGCCGCTTCGAGGCCTTCATCGCCCTCGTCTTCGTCGCCTACTTCGAGGTCATCATTTTCCAGATCGTCGTCGCTCATGTTCTACCTCATGACTTGCGAAAAGCAGGTTAGTTATAGACCAGTGCAGCCGTAGACCGGCAGCCACCAGTGAAAATTCAACTGGCCGTGGGTTAGGCCACTGCCCTAGGGTCGGCGCTCCTGATGGGAGGCGGCACCCAGCAGACCCTGCTCCTGGCAGGACCTGACAAATCCTTTAGCCCCTGCTGGCCACACGCTATTGGCAAGCCTAGCAAAGGCTGGCGAAGCGTGTGGACTACTCGTCAAACACCCTTCGGCGCGCATTCTAGCGCGCCAGCAGAAAAAGCAAAGCACCATGAATGCTCTGCGTTTTGTAAGATTTCCGCCTACGTCGCGAACGTGTCGGATAAACCGTTTGCCGTGCGGGAAATGCTAAAAATCTGGCAAAAAAATGCCCGGCAAGCCGGGCAAGTTTTTACCGCGTCGCGGTTACAGGTTGTAGCCGCGCTCGTTGTGCTGAGCCAGGTCGAGGCCGACCGACTCTTCTTCTTCGCTTGCCCGCAGGCCCATCACCACATCAAGCACCTTGAGAATCACGTAGGTGACGATGGCGGTGTAGACCACGGTAAAGATCACGCCCTTGGCCTGGATCCAGACCTGCATGCCGATGTCGGTGACGGCACCGAAGCCGCCCAGCGCCGGAGCTGCGAACACACCGGTGAGGATGGCGCCGACGATACCGCCGATGCCGTGCACGCCGAAGGCGTCCAGCGAGTCGTCATAGCCCAGCTTGCGCTTGAGGCTGGTGGCGCAGAAGTAGCAGACCACACCCGAGACCAGGCCGATCACCAGGGCACCCATGGGGCCTACGGTACCGGCAGCCGGGGTGATGGCGACCAGGCCGGCGACCACACCCGAAGCGATGCCCAGGGCGCTCGGTTTACCGTGACCGATCCACTCGGCGAACATCCAGCCCAGGGCCGCGGCGGCGGTGGCGATCTGGGTCACCAGCATGGCCATGCCGGCGGTGCCGTTGGCAGCCGCGGCAGAGCCTGCGTTGAAGCCGAACCAGCCGACCCACAGCATGGCCGCGCCCATCAGGGTATAGCCCAGGTTGTGCGGAGCCATCGGGGTGGTCGGGTAGCCCTTGCGCTTGCCCAGCACCAGGCAGCAGACCAGGCCAGCGATACCGGCATTGATGTGCACCACCGTGCCGCCAGCGAAGTCCAGCACGCCCCAGTCCCACATCAGTGCACCGTCACCGCTCCAGACCATGTGCGCGATCGGCGCGTAGACCAGGGTGAACCAGATGCCCATGAACACCAGCATCGCGGAGAACTTCATGCGCTCGGCGAAGGCACCGACGATCAGCGCCGGGGTGATGATGGCGAAGGTCATCTGGAAGGTGATGAATACCGCTTCAGGGAACAGCGCGGCAGCCGAGGTCAGGTTCGAGGGCGTGACGCCGCTGAGGAACGCCTTGGAGAAGCCGCCGACGAAGGAATTGAAGTTGAGCACGCCCTTTTCCATACCAGTGGTATCGAAGGCCATGCTGTAGCCGTAGACGACCCAGAGAATGCTCATCAGGCCAGTGATTGCAAAGCACTGCATCATCACCGACAGCACGTTCTTGGATCGCACCATGCCGCCATAGAACAGGGCAAGGCCCGGAATGGTCATGAACAGCACCAGCGCCGTTGCGGTGAGCATCCAGGCGGTGTCGCCGGAGTTCAGCGCTGGGGCAGCTTCCTCTGCCAGGGCAAGCCCGGGCATTACGAGGGACAATAGGGCTCCTAGCCCTGCGATCTTACGCAGAGTCATGTTGTTTTCTCCTGGGGCGTTGGGTTTGGTGAGGCTTTGTTGCTGCTTAGATCGCGTCGGTATCGGTTTCGCCGGTACGGATACGGATCGCCTGCTCCAGATTCACCACGAAAATCTTGCCGTCACCGATCTTGCCGGTGTTGGCTGCCTTGGTGATGGCTTCGATTACCCGATCAAGGTCCTTGTCATCGATGGCGACATCGATCTTCACCTTGGGCAGGAAATCGACCACATATTCAGCACCGCGATACAGCTCGGTGTGGCCCTTCTGCCGACCGAAACCTTTGACTTCGGTGACGGTGATGCCCTGCACGCCGATTTCCGACAGCGACTCGCGCACGTCGTCCAGCTTGAACGGCTTGATGATGGCTGTGACTAGCTTCATGAAACTCTCTCCCGATTTGGTGGACTTGCCCCAGGAAAACAAACCCGTCTCAAGTCTAAGCGCAGCGGTTGGCTTTGTAACGCGTCGTCGGCATCCGGCTCCGCGTGCGCACTGCCTGGTCACAAGGAACTGCATCAGTGCATGGCTCGCACTGGTCTTTGCAGAAACCTTGCCAGTTCCGTCAAAGCTCGGGAAAACAGGGAGTTATGTGAATCAGTCGGGATTGGCCAGTCGCCAGCATGGGAAACATGCACAATTTCGGTGCACTTCGACCTGCCGCATCGCTCGAAAAATGTGCAGTCTCAGATGAGCGCTGCTTTCTGTAGGAGCCAGCGACGAGGCCGGATGCTCATGCATGCGTGTTACACTGCCGGCCATTTCCCAGTATCAGTGGACAGCCCCATGCTCGCGCCCAAAGCCCTTCTCGATGCCCTGAGCGACCAGGCATCGCGCCTGTTCAGCAGCGATACCGCCCAGCCCCGCGCCGAACTGGAAAGTCAGTTCAAGGTGCTGATGCAAGGTGCCTTCAGCAAGCTGGACCTGGTCAGCCGCGAAGAATTCGACAGCCAGATGGTCGTACTGGCGCGCACCCGCGCACGCCTGGAGGCATTGGAAAAACAAGTGGCCGAGCTGGAAGCCCGGCTGAACCCGACCCCACAGGATGAGTGAATGCAACCCTCCAGCGCATACCCGGTACTGTTGTTTTCCTACGGCACCTTGCAGGACAAAGCCGTGCAGCTCGCCAACTTCGGCCGCGAACTGAGCGGCCAGGCCGACCGCATGCTGGGCTACCGCCAGGACTGGGTCGAGATCACCGACCCGGCCGTGCTGGCAGCCAGCGGCAAGTCCCATCACCCTATCGTCGCTCCCAGCAGCCAGACAGACGACAGCGTGGCCGGCATGGTCTTCCAGATCAGCGAAGAAGAGCTGGCAGCGGCGGATCGCTATGAAGTCGCAGACTACAAGCGCGTGGCCGTAACGCTCGCATCGGGCCTGACCGCCTGGGTTTATGTACGCGCCTGAGCCCTTCCGGCGCACAGCAGGCACGAACCTGACGGGGTGACAATGCAGGGGAAAACCCTGCCTGAAAAACCAGGACGCACACTTCTTTCGCCGGCCCGGGCCGTGCTCGCTATTCTTGCAAAGCCGCAGGAAGCGGCCCTCTTCAGCGACAACGGAGCGTCCATGTCCCTAGCCCTCGTCCACAGCCGCGCCCAGGTGGGCGTGCAGGCACCGGCGGTCAGCGTCGAAACCCACCTGGCCAACGGTTTGCCCCATCTCACGCTGGTCGGTCTGCCGGAAACCACGGTCAAAGAGAGCAAGGACCGGGTACGCAGCGCCATCGTCAACTCCGGTTTGAACTACCCGCAGCGGCGCATCACCCAGAACCTCGCCCCCGCCGACCTGCCCAAGGATGGCGGGCGCTATGACCTGGCAATTGCCCTGGGTATCCTCGCCGCCGATGGCCAGGTACCAACGGCCACCCTTGCCGAGGTCGAATGCCTGGGCGAACTGGCGCTGTCTGGCAAGTTGCGCCCGGTGCAGGGCGTGTTGCCCGCAGCACTGGCGGCACGCGAAGCAGGCCGGGCGCTGGTGGTGCCGCGGGAGAATGCCGAGGAAGCCAGCCTGGCAGGCGGGCTGGTGGTGTATGCGGTGGGGCACCTGCTGGAACTGGTCGCCCACCTGAACGGCCAGGTGCCATTGCCACCGTATGCCGCCAACGGCCTGATCCTGCAGCAACGTCCGTACCCGGACCTGAGCGAAGTGCAGGGCCAACTGGCGGCCAAGCGTGCGCTGCTGCTAGCGGCGGCCGGGGCGCACAACCTTTTGTTCACCGGGCCTCCCGGTACCGGCAAGACCTTGCTTGCCAGCCGCTTGCCGGGGCTGCTGCCACCACTGGACGAGCACGAAGCACTGGAAGTGGCGGCGATACAGTCGGTCAGCGGCCATACGCCACTGAGCAGCTGGCCGCAGCGGCCCTTCCGCCATCCGCATCACTCCGCCTCCGGCCCGGCACTGGTCGGCGGCAGCAGCCGGCCGCAACCGGGCGAAATCACCCTCGCCCACCATGGCGTGCTGTTTCTGGATGAACTACCTGAGTTCGAGCGTCGCGTGCTGGAAGTGTTGCGCGAACCGCTGGAGTCGGGCGAGATCGTGATTGCCCGGGCCCGCGACAAGGTGCGCTTCCCCGCACGTTTCCAGTTGGTGGCGGCAATGAACCCCTGCCCTTGCGGCTACCTGGGCGACCCCACTGGCCGCTGCCGCTGTAGCACCGAGCAGATCGCGCGGTATCGCAACAAGCTGTCCGGGCCATTGCTGGACCGTATCGACCTGCACCTGACCGTGGCCCGGGAGAGCACCACGCTGAACAACCAGCCCTGCGGCGAGACCAGTGCCGATGTGGCGGCCAAGGTAGCCGAGGCACGTGAACTGCAACAGCGGCGGCAAGGGTGTGCGAATGCATTTCTCGACCTTGAGGGGTTGCGCTGCCATTGTGGGTTGGCGGCGGCGGACCAGGCCTGGTTGGAGGGGGCCTGTGAGCGGCTGACCCTGTCGTTACGTGCGGCTCACCGGTTACTGAAGGTGGCGCGGACGCTGGCGGATCTGGAAGGTAACCAGGCAATTGGCCGGGCGCATCTGGCCGAGGCCCTGCAGTACCGGCCGGGGAGCAGTTAGATTGCCGGGGCTGCTTTGCAGCCCATCGCGACACAAGGCCGCTCCCACAAGAGTCACCACAGTTTCAAGGGTTGTGGATCCCTTTGGGAGCGGGCAAGCCCGCAAAAGGGCCGGCACAGGCAAAACATCACTGGCTGCCCACCAAAGCATCTTCAACGACATTCAGCAGCACCTCTTCAGAGAATGGCTTGCCCAGGCAGACCAGCGCCCCAAGCGCCATCGCCGCCCGCACCGCCCCTTCATCCCAGTGCGCCGACATGCAGATAACCGGCAACCGCCACCCCAGCCTGGCCAGCTCGCGCTGCACCGCCAGCCCGCTCATTCCGGGCATCCTCAGGTCGAGCAGCACACACCCCGCTTGCCGCGCCAGTGCCGAGGCCAGGAACAGGTCCCCGGCAGCAAAAGACAAGGTCTCGAAACCTGCCGAACGCAGCAGGTTGGCCAGGCTTTTGCGCACCGAAGCATCGTCGTCAACGATGCACACCGTGCTGCTCATGCGCCGCCCAGGCCCTCAGGCTGCGCCCCGATAACGTTGTGCATGGCCACCAGTTCAAGCAGCGAGCGTGACTGCATCTTGTTCATGATGTTCTTCTTGTGCACCTTGGTCGTCACCTCGCTGGTGCCGATCTGCCTGGCGATCTGCTTGTGCGACAGGCCACCGACCACCAGCGAGAACACCTGACGCTCGCGCTGGGTCAGGCGCTGGTACTTTTCCTCGACCTGCCGCGCATGGTGCCACTTGCGCCCTTCGGCCACGGCACGCGTGCGCACCGCCTGCAGCAGTGTCAGCAGTTGGTCTTCGTCGAACGGTTTGGTCAGGAACTCCACGGCCCCGGCACGCATGGCCTGGACGGTCATCGGGATGGTGCCGAAGCCGGTCATGAACACGATCGGCCAGGGCAGCGCAAGTCGGCGCAGCGCATCTTGGACTTCCAGGCCGCTGGTATCGGGCAGGTGCATGTCCAGCAACAGGCAGGCATAGGGGGTTTCCAGGCGGGCCTCGAACAACGCCTCGGCACTGGCGAACAAATGATGCGGAATGTCCTGCGAGCGCAGCAGGCGGCCCAACGCCGTGCGCACCGACGGGTCGTCATCCACCACCAGCACCGGCACGTTCAAGTGCTCATCGAACAACTCGACAGGTTCGGCCGCGGCGCACAGCGGCGATTTGCCCGCCGCCTTGCCAGGCAACTCGAGGCTGATCTCGGCGGCCAGGCGGTAGCCCCGGCGTGGCACGGTCTGGATCAGGCCACGGTCGCCAAAGGCCTTGCGCAGCAAGGACACCTGCACCTGCAGGTTGTTGTCCTCGACTACCGTGCCGGCCCACACCTGGCTGAACAGCTCGTCCTTGTCGACCACCCGCCCCTTGGCCTTGATCAGCGTCGCCAGCACTTCGAATGCCCGCCCCCCCAACAGGACAGGCTTACCGTCAACAAAGGCTTCGCGCCGCTCCAGCGACACCTGGGCATTACCTATTCGGATCATGGCTTCCTCGCGCGGGCACGGGCGTTTCCCAGCCCAGGGCAGCCTAGGCCAGGGTACGCCTTCAGACAATTATCCCGAGGGATAGGTTGGCCTGAGGACTATACAAAAGCCCGCCAGCCCCCAGGGGACGATAACGGACAACAGCGTACCCTTTCCTGCCAAGCAGCCTGCAGCCCGCATCCCTGCTGGGTCCGCTGCGTATACTCGTGCGTCAGGATGTCGCTAGCAGGGGTGCCTTATGCTCGATGAACGCCTTGCCCACAGGCCCATCGATTACGACCAGTCCGTCGACGAGGGTTGGCTGAACCGGTGCGACATCAACGCGCTGGGCCAGGAAGGTGAACTCAGTTACTTCCGCCTTCGCGATCCAGCCACCGACCAGGCATGGATCGCCGTGCGCGCCCCGCGCGAGGTCCCCGCCGCCTGCCAGCGCCTGGAACGCGACTACCGCCTGCAACTCGACCCGCAATGGGCGGTGATCCCCTCGGCGTTCGTGCGCTCGGCCGAAGGCCCCCTGCTGGTGTACCCGGCCGGCCGCTCCATCGCCGACCTTATCGCAGAGGGCCCTGCCGCCCTGGCGCCGTTTCTCGAGATTGCGGTGAATGCAGCCACTGCCTTGGCCCAGGCACACGAACGCAATGTGCTGCACGGCGCGCTGCAGCCCGAACATGTGTGCCTGCGCGCGGACCAGCGAGTGCGACTGGGCTGCTTTCGCGCCGACCCGGCGGAACTGATCAGCGAACAAGGCACCCCGCTCGGCAACTGGGCTTACCTGGCGCCTGAACAGGTCTGCCCGCACGGCAGCAGCAGCGACCGACGCACCGACATCTATGCCCTGGGCGCGATCCTTTACCAGCTACTGCTGGGCGAATTGCCTCTGGCCGGGCGCGACACCCAGCACTGGCGCCAGCTGCATGCCGGCGTGCAGCCACGAGCGGCCTGCGAAGTGGACAGCAATGTGCCGCAACCTCTCAGCCGGATCCTGGCCAAGGCCTTGGCCAAAGAGCCGGACGCCCGCTACCAGAGTGCTCGCGCCCTGGCGGTGGACTTGGCCTATTGCCAGCGACAGTGGGCCGCCAGCAAGTCCATGGATGCCTTCGAACCAGGCTGTGCCGACCCGATGACGCCCGACCGCGCACGCCTGTATGGCCGCAGTGCCGAACAGAAGGCCATCGCCCTGCTGCTCAAGGCACAGCGCCGTGACAGCAAGCCACAAGCCCTGTTCATCAATGGGGCTACGGGCATGGGCAAGTCGAGCCTGGTCGAGGCAGCGCTCAGGGCCAACGCCCAGGGTTACTGGGCCATCGGCAAGTGCAACGGCGTTGCCCAGGCCGTGCCCTACGCGCCCTGGGTCGAAATTCTCGGCGCGCTGACCACCCAGTTGCTAGCCAAGAACAGCCGGGACCTCGACGCCTTGCGCTACGAGATTCTGCGCCGTATCAAAGGCCACGGCCGGCTGCTCGGCAAGCTGGCACCAGACCTGCAACTGATCCTCGGCCCCTTGCCCGAGTTGCCGGCCAAGCCCACACGTCTGGCGCTGCAGAAGGAGCTGCGGGCGATCGTCGAATTCCTGCAGGTATTCAGCCGCCCCGACCAGTCGCTGGTGCTGTTCTTCGATGACATGCATTGGGTCGACGACTCCAGCCAGCAACTGCTGGCGCAACTTCTGGCTCACGCGCCCGGCAACCTGTTGCTGATCTTCGCCCGGCGCAGTGATGCGCCAGCCAGCAGTACACCCCTTGCCCTGCCCGCAGCGGTGCGCAGCACCACGCTGAACCTGCGGCCCCTGGCGGTGAGCGCGGTGACCGAGTTGATCGGCGAGCGCTACCACGTCGGCCCCGAGGACGCATTGCAGGTGGCCGAACTGGTACACGACAAGACTGCGGGCAATCCGTTCTTCATCAATCAGATCCTCCGGGCCATGGTCGAGGACCAGCTGTTCACCTTCGATACCCAGGCCATGCGCTGGTCATGGTGCCTGCAGGCCGTGGCCCGCCACCGCTATTCCGACAATGTTGCCGACCTGATGATCCACCGCCTGGCGCGCCTGCCCGAGCCGCAGCGCGACCTGCTGCGGGTGGTCAGTGCGGCTGGCAGCCGCTGTGATGAACGCCTGCTTCACCAGGTACTCTCTCACGCGCCCGGCGAGCCGTTGAAAGCCTTGATTGGCGCGGGTTTCCTGCAACCGGGCCAGAACGGCCTGGGCTTCGCCCATGAACGGGTGATGGAAGCTGCGTACGCTCTCACGCCAGCGCGCGCACGTGCCCAACTGCATGCACGTATTGCCCAGGCCATGCGCCAGGCCTGGCCGAGGCGCCTGCACGAGGTACTGTTCGAGCTTGCCAACCAGCTGCAACGCGCCAGTCCATGCGGGTTTGCAGCGGATGACTGCGAAGCTTTTCTGCAGCTTTTACGCGAGGCAGCAGCACGCGCACGCGATGGCGGCGCATTCGAACAATCGGCTGGCTACCTGCACACGGCCGAGCAGTTGCTGCAGCGCGGCGCAACGCTGGAAAGCCGCGCCACGCATGGCTTTGCCATCGCCTGCATGGCCACCGAGTGCGACATGCAACTGTCGCGAATGGTCGCGGCCGAGGCCCGCATCACTGAATGCCGCCTGCGCGCGCGCTCGGCGTTGGACCAGGCGCGGGTATGCCGCCTGCAGGCGCTGCTGTACACCTTGCGCGGCGACTATCAGGCGGCCATCGACAGCGCCATTTCCGGCCTGGACTTGCTGGGTATGAGCCCGGTGCGAGGTGTCGACTGGCAACAGGTCGAAGCCAGTCATGCCCATGTACAGATCTTGGTCGAACAGAAAGGCCGACACTGCCTGGAATCGCTGCAGCGCACCGATTCGGAGGAAGTGACAGTTGCCATCAGTCTGCTGGCCACCCTGTCGTCATCGTTTTTCGTAAAGGACGACATCTGCTTCCTGCACCTGGCCAAGCTCATGGAGCTGTCACTGCTGCACGGCGTCGCCCCGGGCAGCACCTACGGCATGGCCTGGTACGGGGTGATGATTGCCGAGCGCTTCGGCGCCTACCATGATGGCCACGCTTGCTGCCTGGCTGCGCTCAAGCTGATAGAGCGGCACGGTTTCGACGCTGACTTGACCAGCGCGCTGCTGGCCCTGGACCAGGTCAGCGCCTGGACCTCGCCCATGGAGTTCGCCCGCCGTACCGCACTGGATGCGGTCGACTCGGGGCGCCTGAGCGGCGACCTGGCGATGAGCTGCTATGCCTGCAACCACCTGGTTTCCGATTCGCTGTTCATGGGCCGCTACCTGCCGGACGTGGTGGAGGAACTGGCGCAAGGCCTGGCCACCGTGCGTCGCTACGGTTACCGCGACATCGAGCAGATCCTGCAGGCCCAGCAAGCGTTCGTCGCCAAATTGAGCGGCACGCCCTGCCCGGCCTCGGCCACAGCCTCGAAATCGCCCACCACGCGGTTCTTCCAATACCTCATGGCCGGCATGGGCGACTTCTACCTGGGTAACATCCCGCAGGCCATGCGCAACCTGGCACTGGCCGGGGACAACACCTGGGCGGTACCAGCGCACATCAACCTGGCCGACTATCACCTATTCCGCGGCCTGGCCCTGGGCAGCCCCGAGGCCATTGGCAGCCTTGCCGACAAGCTGCGCGAGCTACACGCCCTGCGCGAGCGCTTCGACCGCTGGGCCGGCTTCAACCCGGCCACCTTCCGCAACAAGCTGTTGCTGATCGAAGGCGTGATCGCCAAGCTCGAAGGCGACGGCCTGGCCGCAATCCGCTGCTTCGACCAGGCACAGATCGCCGCCACCGCCGCCGGTTTCATCCACGAGCAGGCGCTGGCCCACGAACAGCTGGCCGAGGTATGCATCCCCAGCGGCCTGATCTCCGGCGCCAACCTGCACCTGCGCATCGCCCGCGACTGTTTCCATATCTGGGGCGCGACCGGCAAGGTGCACCAGCTGGAGGCGTTGCACCCGTTCCTGCGCACCCAGCCAATCCAGGAAAGCCAACGCGCAACCCACCAGGCCAAGCTCGACCTGGAAGCCGGCATCGAGGCAGCACGGGCGCTGTCCGAGGAAGTGCTGCTCGAAGGCCTTATCGAAACCCTGATGGGCCACCTGACCCAGCATTCCGGCGCCGACCACGGTGCGCTGCTGATCGTCAGCGGTGCCGAATTCCAGATGGCTGCCCTCGCCTACATCGACGACGCCGGGCTGCACGTGAGCATGGACGACTGCCAGAAGTTCATGACCCAGGCACCGCTGTCGATCATCAACGCCACCATGCGCACCAAGAAGCCCCTGGTGCTCAACGATGCCCAGAGCGATTGCCCCGAGGCCTTCCGCCAGCAGTTGCACGCGCGCAAGGCCCGTTCGGTGCTGTGCCTGCCGCTGGTGATCCAGGGCGTGCTGATCGGCCTGGTGTACCTGGAAAACCGCCTGGTGCCGAACCTGTTCGGCGGCCAGCGCCTGGCCATGCTGGAAATACTCGCCTCACAGGCGGCGGTGTCGCTGCAAACCGCCAAGTTCTACACACGCCTGGCCGAAGACAACCAGACCCGCGCCCAGATGGAGACCGAGTTGCGCCGCTCCCGCGCGGAATTGGCGCGCACGTCGCACTTGCAGGTGATGAACGAGCTGTCCGCGTCCATCGCCCATGAGATCAGCCAGCCGCTGCTGGGCATAGCCTCCAACGCCGCTGCCAGCCTGCGCTGGTTGAAACGCGCCAAGCCCGACCTGGAAGAGGCGATTGCCGGCCTGGAAGATATACGCAACGACAGCGAACGGGCCGCCAACATCGTGCGTGCGCTACGCTCGCTGGCCAAACAGTCGCCGATGCAACTCAAGGTGGTGAAGCTGGACGAGTTGATCCGCGAAGTGGTGCGCCTTACATCGGCCGATGCCGCCAAGGGCCCGGTGGACGTGCAGATGCGCTTGCAGGCGGGGGTGAGCGTGATGGCCGACCCGGTGCAGTTGCAGCAGTTGGTGTTCAACCTGATTACCAATGGCCTGGAGGCGCTGGCGGGGTATCGCAGCGACGGGGTGCTGCGGATTGCGTCGGCGGTGGTCGGGAATGAGGTGGAAATCTGCGTGGACGACAACGGGCCGGGAATTGCAGCGGATGAGCGCGAGCGAGTGTTCGATGCGTTTCATACCACCAAGATCGGCGGCATGGGGATGGGCTTGGCGATCTGCAACTCGGTGGTGCAGGCCCATGGTGGGCAGTTGCAGGCGCTGGTGTCAGAGCTGGGGGGGTGTCGGATTCGCTTTACGCTGCCTGTGAATCCTTCTTGAGCCTGTACCGGCCCTTTCGCGGGTGAACCCGCTCCCACAGGGATAGTGTACAGCCTGAGAACTGCACGGTTCTTGTGGGAGCGGGTTCACCCGCGAAAGGGCCGGTACAGGTTTACATCAACGGGCGCTCAGGGCCGCATAGCTGTTCATCAGGTTGCGGTAGTTGGGAATGCGCTGCGACAGCAGGTTACCCAACCCTTCGATGTCATTACGCCAGTCGCGGTGCAGCTCACAGGCCACCGAGAACCAGTTCATCATCTGTGCACCCGCCTGGGTCATGCGCACCCAGGCCGCCTGCTGCACGGTTTCGTTGAAGGTGCCCGAAGCATCGGTCACCACGAACACTTCAAAACCTTCCGCCAGCGCCGACAGGGTCGGGAACGCCACGCACACATCGGTCACCACGCCTGCGATGATCAGCTGCTTGCGACCAGTGGCCTTGATCGCCTTGACGAAGTCTTCGTTGTCCCAGGCGTTGATCTGGCCAGGGCGGGCAATGTACGGCGCATCCGGGAACATCTCTTTCAGCTCGGGCACCAGCGGGCCGTTCGGGCCTTGCTCGAAGCTGGTGGTGAGGATGGTCGGCAGGCCGAAGAACTTGGCCAGGTCGCCCAGGGCCAGCACGTTGTTCTTGAACTCGTTGGGCGAGAAGTCCTGCACCAACGAAATCAGGCCAGTCTGGTGGTCGACCAGCAGCACCACGGCGTCGTCTTTGTTCAGGCGCTTGTAATCGGGTTGGCTCATCGGGGTGACTCCTTGGGTTGGGAAAACGGGCCGGCACTGTCCACAAGGGGCTATACCGGCGGATAGGTTCGGCTTAAGGATGGGCCTGCGCCTGGCGCCAGGCCTTGGGCGGCTGGCCGACCAGGCGGCTGAAGGCGCGGGTGAAATGGGCCTGGTCGCAGAAGCCGCATTCCAGGCTCACGTGGGTGATCGGCGCCTCGGTGGCGAGCAGGCGCTTGGCCTTTTCCATGCGTGCCAGCAGGCGCCACGCCTGGGGCGAGAGGCCGGTGTTGACCTTGAACGCGCGCGAGAAGTGGCTGCGGGTGAGGTTGCATAACCCGGCGATTTCGATGATCGACAACGGGCTGTGCAACATCAGTTCCTTGGCCCGGCGCAAGCGCGCCGGCGTCAGTGCGCCGGGGGTTTGCAGCGGCGCTTGGGGCGTCCCGGGGTGCATGGCGGCTCTCCTGTTCAATGCAGAAAGTCTCGCCTCCGGCACATGACAAAGTCCTGAGCCAAACCTGAATTGTTGTTAATTGCGCGCTGCTGGCCCTGACGGTTTTGCCGATACCTTAAGATGCGTTTCGTATTCAGCTTCGGGCCGCTGGTGGCGGCCGGCATTCAAGGCATAAGAGCGATGCAGGAAAAACCCGCCCACCGCACCGTGGCCATGGTGTTGTTCAATGATGTGTTGTTGCTGGACGTGACAGGGCCCATGGACGCGTTTGCCATTGCTAACCGCTTCCTTCCTGCCGAGCGGAAGTACCGGCTGCTGACCCTGGCCGAAGGGCAAGCAGCGGTGCGCGGCTCCTGCGGGTTGAAAGTGGTAGCCGACCTGCGTCTGGAGGATTTGCCGGAAGCCGTCGACCTGTTGCTGGTGCCAGGCGGCCCGGGCGCCTATGACGTCGCCCTGTCAGGCATCGAACGCTGGCTGCCCCAGGCCGTGCGCCGGGCCAAACGCTTTGGTGCAATATGCACTGGGGTATTCCTGCTGGGCCGGGCCGGGCTGCTGGACGGCTTTCGCTGCACCACCCACTGGAACTACGTGGAGCGCCTGGCACAAGCGTTCCCCGAGGCGAAGGTCGAGACCGAGCAGATCTACGTGATCGACCGTTGCCTGATTACCTCGGGCGGCATCACCGCAGGCATCGACCTGGCACTGGCAGTGGTGGCCGAGGACCACGGCAAGGCGCTGGCCCTGGAAGTGGCCAAGGTGCTGCTGGTCGCCCGCCATCGCCAGGGCGGGCAGACACCCTACGGGCCACTGCTGGCGGCTGTACCGCGGGATGATTCGCCGATTGCACGGGTGCAGGCGTATATCGTCGACCATATCGAGCAAGGCTTCACTGTGCAGAAGATGGCCGACCTGGTAGCCATGAGTGGGCGCAACTTCGCCCGCACCTTTCAGCGCGAGGTGGGCATCACGCCGCTGCAATACTTGCAGAACGCACGCATCGACCGCGCGCGCAAGCTGCTGGAAAGCAGCGACCTGCCATTGAAAGTGGTGGCGACGCAGTGCGGTTTTGGCAGTGACCGGCATTTGCGCAAGGTTTTCTGCGAGCGGATTGGCATGACGCCGGCGCAGTATCGGGCGCAGTTTGGTGGCAGTTGAGTATGCAGATTTCCTGTGCCGGCCTCTTCGCGGGTGAACCCGCTCCCACAGGTGTTGCGCAGGCTTGAAGACACCGCTGTACCTGTGGGAGCGGGTTCACCCGCGAAGAGACCAGCGCGACTGTCACCTGATTCAGGACAATGTGTCTTCCTCACAGCAGATTGTCTGGCACTCCCACATTGCCCAGAATTGTCCGCCAAACTGATCTAACGCTGCCCCGGCAGCTCATGGAGTACGAGCCAATGCCACACGAAGGCAGCCTTCTGCAAACCGCGGTGATCTTCCTGCTCGCCGCTGTCCTCGCCGTCCCCCTGGCCAAGCGCCTGCACCTGGGGGCCGTGCTCGGTTACCTGCTCGCCGGCGTGATCATTGGCCCGCAGGCGCTGGGCCTGATCCGCGATACCGAAAGCGTGGCGCACATTTCCGAGCTGGGCGTGGTCCTGCTGCTGTTCATCATCGGCCTCGAGCTGTCGCCCAAGCGCCTGTGGCTGATGCGCAAGTCCGTATTCGGCGTCGGCACCGCCCAGGTGCTGCTGACCGGTGCGCTGATCGGCGCCATCGCCCTGTTCGGCTTCAGCCAGACGCTACCGGCGGCCATCGTGCTCGGTCTGGGCCTGGCGCTGTCGTCCACTGCCCTTGGCCTGCAGAGCCTGGCCGAAAGCAAGCAGCTCAACGCCCCGCACGGCCGCCTGGCGTTCGCCATCCTGCTGTTCCAGGACATCGCCGCCATCCCACTGATCGCATTGGTTCCGCTGCTGGCCGCTAGTGGCCCGGACACCAGCCACGGCGACAGCCTGGAGCATGGCCTGAAGGTGTTCGCCAGCATCGCCGTGGTCATCGTCGGTGGCCGCTACCTGCTGCGCCCGGTGTTCCGCACCGTGGCCCGCACCGGCCTGCCGGAAGTGTCCACCGCCACCGCGCTGCTGGTTGTGATCGGCACTGCCTGGCTGATGGAAGAAGCCGGCATTTCCATGGCCCTGGGTGCCTTCCTCGCCGGCCTGCTGCTGGCCGACTCGGAATACCGCCACGAGCTGGAATCGCAGATCGAACCGTTCAAGGGCCTGCTGCTGGGGCTGTTCTTCATCAGCGTCGGCATGGGCGCCAACCTGCGCCTGCTGCTGGAAATGCCTTTGGTGGTGCTGGGCCTGACCCTGCTGCTGGTGGCCGTGAAGCTGGTACTGCTGATCGGCGTCGGGCGCCTGGCCGGTGGCCTGAACAGCGCCAGCGCCCTGCGCCTGGGCATGGTGCTGGCTGCCGGTGGCGAATTTGCCTTCGTGGTATTCAAGCTGGGCAAGGACCAAGGCCTGTTCGACACCCAGACCTACGACCTGCTGCTGATGACCATCACCCTGTCGATGGCCATTACCCCGCTGCTGATGATTGGCTGCGCCCACGCCCTCAAGCGCCCGCAACTAGCGCGTGAGGTGCCGGAGCATTACAAGCAGATCCAGGCTGACACGCCACGGGTGGTGATCGTTGGCATGGGCCGCATGGGCCAGATCGTCGCGCGCATCCTGCGGGCACAGAAGATTCCGTTCATTGCCCTGGAAACCTCGGTGGACACCATCGAGATGACCCGTATGTTCGAACAGGTACCCGTGTTCTACGGCGACCCGCTTCGCCCCGAGGTGCTGCATGCGGCCAAGGTGGGCGAGGCGGAATACTTCATCATCACCATCGATGACCCGGAAGCTGCCATTCACACGGCGGAACGGGTGAAACGCCTGTACCCGCACCTGAAAGTGCTGGCCCGCGCGCGTAACCGCCAGCATGTGCACAAGTTGGCGGATGTCGGCGCCGAGCCGATTCGCGAGACGTTCTACTCCAGCCTGGAGATGACCCGCCGGGCATTGGTGGGTTTGGGGTTGAGCGAGGCGCAGGCGGCGGACCGGATTGCGCGGTTTACCCAGCATGACGAAGAAGTGCTGGTGGCCCAGGGGCAGGTGCGTGATGACCGGGCCAAGGTGATGCAGACGGCCAAGGAGGCCCGGGCGGAGTTGGAGCGGTTGTTTGATTCGGATGCGGATTGAGCTATCAGGCAAACACTAGCCGTACTATTTGCGGGTGCTCACGGTGCGCGGCCTGCCAGAGATCATAAGCAGCCTGCTCCGCAAGATACTGGCGGGCATCACCGAGGCCCGCCAACTCAAGGCGATAAGCAAGGTCTGCTGAAATGGCGGCATGCCCATTAAGTACAGCAGCCAATTGTGGCTGTGGATAATCAAGGTGCTGGGCTAGTTCCGAAATAGTCATTTCGATAGCTGGCAATACGTCGCAGAGCAGCGACTCTCCCGGATGCGGTGGGTTATAGAGGGACATTTGAAATCTCCTAGATTGGCTTCCCAATGCTCCTCCCTTTCAGCCCTAGACATCAGGTCGCAACGTCTGACCGCATTGTCAGAGCGTTCCTGATCCTTCCCACAACTGGGGCTGCTATGCAGCCCTTCGCGGGCATGCCCGCTCCCACAGGTACTGCACCGCTTGCCAGGCTTGCGCACTCCTGTGGGAGCGGGCGTGCCCGCGAAGGGCCGCGCAGCGGACCCAGTGCACAAAAATATCAGCAGCATCCTACTTCGTTGCGAGCCATTTCCTACTCAGCCATACCATCTGACGAATTATCCTACGCACCGTGTCGAAGCCCGTCTGATTGTCCGGGGAAAGCCTGCTCTCTAGGCTTGCCGGGTCGCTGTCGGTTCAGCGATCGGGTGTGGAAACCCGGATGTGATGAAGGGCTGCCGTTATGGCAGTTGTGCGCGTGAGGCCTTTTGGCCTACCGGCTTGCCTTCTCACCGGTTTTCCACCCCGCGCACAACTGCCGCCTTCTGCGTGGAAACGGGTGGTTGCAGTTCAACCCGAGAGAAGGAATTGCCATGAAAAGAATCGTCCCCAATCCACCCCTCCCCAGCACCACACAACGCGCTTTCAGCCGCTGCGATGCCGGCCATCCACCTTTGTTCACAGTAAACCCAGGCGTCTCTGCCCACGACGCCCTAGTGCATGTCGCCCAGTACCTGCGCGGCGCCTACGACTGTGGCTACAAAGCCCTGGAACACCTGGATGAAACCGGCAAGAGTCTGTTCTGGAGCAACCTGAATGCAGTCGAAATGGCGGAAGGGTTGGTTGAGGCATTGCTGGATGGGATTGAGTCGCAGCCCATGAATTGATGTTGTCTTTGCTGGCCTCTTCGCGGGTGAACCCGCTCCCACATGGATCACCACAGGCGCTGAAACTGTGCAGTACCTGTGGGAGCGGGTTTACCCGCGAAAGGGCCAGCGCAGCAAACAAAAAAGGCCAGCTCCCTACAGAGGGAGCCGGCCTTTTTGCATTCAACTAACGGGCTGTTACTTACCCGCAGTCAACGCGTTGTAGCTGGTAATCAGGTTGCGATAATCCGGAATGTGGTTGGAGCACAGCGCCGCCAGCCCTTCGATGTCGTTGCGCCAGTCGCGGTGCAGCTCACAGGCCACGCCGAACCAGGTCATCATTTGCGCGCCGGCGCGGCTCATGCGGTCATGGGCAGCATCGCGGGTCATTTCGTTGAAGGTGCCGGAAGCATCGGTCACCACGAACACTTCGAACTCCTCTTCCAGGGCCGACAGCGCCGGGAACGCTACACAGACCTCAGTCACCACGCCAGCAATGATCAGCTGTTTCTTGCCAGTGGCCTTCACCGCCTTGACGAAATCTTCGTTGTCCCAGGCGTTGATCTGGCCTGGGCGGGCGATGTAGGGGGCGTCCGGGAACAGGGCTTTCAGTTCTGGTACCAGCGGGCCGTTCGGGCCTTGTTCGAAGCTGGTGGTGAGGATGGTCGGCAGGTTGAAGAACTTGGCCAGGTCGGCCAGGGCCAGCACGTTGTTCTTGAACTTGTCCGGTTCGATGTCACGGACCAGGGACAGCAGGCCAGCCTGGTGGTCGACCAGCAGGACAGCGGCGTCGTCTTTGTTCAGGCGGTTGTAGGTGAATTTGCTCATGGTCTGTGCTCCTGAGGGTTATGAATTTTTCAGCATTCGGGGGTGTTTCGCGTTGATGGGCACAGATTAAAATCATCACCTTTTTGGCGGTAGATAGCAGAATTTGGCTTTAGCGTTCCGTTTTATGAACGATGGATTTGTAGGGGCTGTGCCGGCCTCTTCGCGGGTAAACCCGCTCCCACAGGGATGGCGCCGGGCTTGAGCCCTGTGCATTACCTGTAGGAGCGGCTTTAGCCGCGAAAGGGCCGGCACAGGCAACCAAACACCCGGAGACCGATCATTGGAAGACCTCAACTCCCTCTACTACTTCACCCAGGTAGTCGAGCACGGCGGCTTCGCCCCGGCTGGCCGGGCGCTGGACATGCCCAAGTCGAAGCTAAGCCGGCGCATCGCCGATCTCGAAGACCGCCTGGGCGTGCGCCTGCTGCACCGCACCAGCCGCCATTGTTCGCTCACCGAGATCGGCCAGGCCTACTACAACCGCTGCCTGGCCATGCGCGTGGAGGCCGAGGGCGCGGCGGAGATCATCGAGCGCAACCGCAGCGAACCGCGCGGCCTGGTGCGTATCAGTTGCCCGACCACCCTGCTCAATTCCTGGGTCGGGCCGATGCTGACCCGCTACATGCTCAAGTACCCGCAGGTGGAGCTGTTCATCGAGAGCACCAACCGCCGCGTCGACCTGCTGCACGAGGGCTTCGACATCGCCCTGCGGGTGCGCTTTCCGCCGCTGGAGAACACCGACATGGTGATGAAGGTACTGAGCAACAGCACCCAGTGCCTGGTCGGCCAGCCGCAGTACCTGGAGCAGTTGCCCAAGGGCTTCGACCCGCAGCTGCTCGGCACGCTGCCGAGCCTGCATTGGGGCAGCGCCCAGCGTGAGTACCAGTGGGAGCTGTTCCAGGGTGAGGACAGCAGCCACAGCATCGTCATCCCGCACACACCGCGCATGGTGACGGACGACCTGTTCGCCCTGCGCCATTTCGTGGTGGCCGGGGTGGGTATCGCGCACCTGCCGCGGGTGGCGGTGCGCGAAGACCTGGCGGCGGGTCGGCTGGTGGAGTTGTTGCCGGACTGGCACCCGCGTTGCGGCATCGTGCATGCGATCTTCCCGTCGCGGCGGGGCTTGCTGCCGTCGGTGCGGGCGCTGATCGATCATCTGGCCGAGGAATTCGCCATCAGCGACATGGCTTGAGCCGGTTACCGCCTGTGCCGGCCTCTTCGCGGGTAAACCCGCTCCCACAGGGTCACCACTAGCCCCAAGGTTTGTGCAGTACCTGTAGGAGCGGGTTCACCCGCGAAGAGGCCGGCACAGGCAAGGCCAGCCAGAGCACACGCATACAAGACCCCTGGCCTATCCTTCCTCCACAGTCCCGGATCATCCCTCCCGGAGCCCCCATGATCCGCGCCACCCACGGACCAGGCCGCGCCCTGCTCGCCACCCTCGCCCTGTGCCCGGCGCTCAGCCAGGCCGAAGAGCCCAGCTGGTCGCTGCTCAGCCGCAACTACTTCCTGCACAGCGACTTCCGCTCGCCCTCCGGCAGTGGCCAGAACTACCGCCAGGAATGGGCCCAGGGCTTCATTGGCGAAATCCGCTCCGGCTTTACCGAGGGCACACTCGGCCTCGGCATCGATGCCCATGGTTTTCTCGGCCTCAAGCTGGACGGCGGCCGCGGCCACGCCGGCACCGGCCTGCTGCCGCGCGACAGCGATGGCCGCGCCGAGTCCGACTACTCCAGCGCCGGCGCCGCGCTCAAGCTGCGCCTGGGCAACACCCAACTGCACTACGGCGAAATGACCGTTGAAACCCCGGTGTTCGACACCAGCGACAAACGCCTGCACCCGGAGTACGCCACCGGCTGGTTCCTGGACAACACCGACCTGCCCGACTGGCGCCTGCAGGCCGGGCACTTCACCGCCTTCAACAACCAGGACAACAGCTCCAGCCATGATGACTTCAGCGGCTACGGCGCCACCACCGACAACCGTGCCATCAGCCTGGCCGGTGCCGCGTTCGCACCCGATGGGCCATTCGGCGGCGCACTGTACGCAGGCCAGCTGGAGGACACCTGGCGCCAGGCCTACCTCAACCTGAACCTGGCCGAGGGCAACTGGCGCCTGGACGGCAACCTGTACAAGACCCGCGACACCGGCAATGCCAGTGCCGGGGCAATCGACACCCTCGCCTACAGCCTGCTGGCCAGGTACAGCTTTGGCGCCCAGGCGCTGAGCCTGGCCTACCAGAAGGTCGAGGGCGATACCCCGTTCGACTTCGTCGGCGGCGACTCCATCTACCTGGCCAACTCGATCAAGTACGCCGACTTCAACGGCCCCGGCGAGCGCTCGTGGCAACTGCGCTACGACCTCGACTTCGCCACCCTCGGCGCCCCCGGCCTGAGCCTGATGGGCCGCTACGTCAGCGGCCGTGGCATCGACGGTAGCCATGCCCCGGCAGGCGGCGCCTATGTGGGCCAGTACGGCGACGGCGGCGAGCACTGGGAGCGCGACATCGACCTGAAATACGTGGTGCAGTCGGGCGCCGCCAAGGACCTGAGCCTGTCGTTTTCCCACGTCAGCCACCGCGCCAACCAGGCCCAGGCCGGCGATGACATCGACCGGATCTACCTGATCATCGAATACCCACTCAAAGGCAGCTTCTGATATGAGCACGTCCCCTTCAGGCGCCTGGAGCCCATTGCGCAACGCCACCTTCCGCATGCTGTGGATCGCCACCATCGCTTCCAACATCGGCACCTGGATGCATGAGGTGGGCGCCGGCTGGCTGATGACCACGCTGTCGGCCAGCCCGTTGCACGTGGCCCTGATCCAGGTAGCCGGCTCGCTACCAATGTTCTTCCTTGCCCTGCCGGCCGGCGCGGCGGCGGATATCGTCGACAAGCGCCGCTACCTGTTGCTGGTGCAACTGTGGATGTCTTCGGTGGCCGTGGTGCTGGCGGCCCTGACCCTGCTCGGGCTGATGAACGTCACCCTGCTGCTGGTGCTTACCCTGGCGTTGGGCATCGGCACGGCACTGATGATGCCGGCCTGGAGCGCGCTGACACCGGAGCTGGTAGGCAAGGACGACCTGGCCAACGCGGTGGCGCTTTCCAGTGTCGGTATCAACGTGTCGCGCGCCATCGGCCCGGCTTTGGCGGGCGTGGTGGTGAGCATGGTCGGCCCGTGGTTGACCTTCGCCTTGAATGCCATCTCGTTCGCCGGGGTGATCCTGGTGCTGTTCCTGTGGAAGCGCGAGGTGAAGGAGCCACTGCTGCCGGCCGAGCGCTTCGTCGGCGCCATGCGCACCGGGCTGCGTTTCGCGCGCAGTGCCAAGCCCTTGCAGGCGGTGATATTGCGCGCCTTGGCATTCTTTTTCTGCGCCAGCGCCGGCACCTCGCTGCTGCCGTTGATCGTGCGTGGCGAGATGCACGGCAGCGCCGCCGATTTCGGCCTGCTGCTGGCAGCCATCGGCATCGGCGCGGTGGCCGGCGCCACCTTGCTGCCCCGCCTGCGCGAACGCATCAGCCGCGACCGCCTGGTGCTGCTGGCCAGCCTGCTGTATGCCCTGTTCCTGCTCGCCCTGGCGCTGGTGCGCAACTTCTATGTGCTGCTGCCGGCAATGCTGCTCAGCGGCGCGGCGTGGATTGCCGTGCTGTCCAACCTGCAGGTGGCGGCGCAGACCTCGGTGCCGGCCTGGGTACGGGCGCGGGCGCTGTCGGTGTACATCCTGATCTTCTTTGGTGCCATGGCCAGTGGCGGTTTGCTGTGGGGCACGCTGGCCAGCCATGCAACGATCACCTTGAGCCTGCTGCTGGCCGCAGGAGGCCTGGCACTGGGCACGCTGCTGACCTGCAAGGTGACGCTGCCGGAAACCGCAGCCGAGGAGCTGACGCCGTCACTGCATTGGCCGGTGCCGCTGCTGAGCGACGACATGGACAAGGAAAGCGGGCCGGTGATGGTCACCGTGGAATACCACATCGACCCGGCCAAGGCCGAGGCCTTCCAGCAGGCAGCGCGGGAGCTGGAGGCGATGCGCAAGCGCAATGGCGCGTTGTCGTGGGGGTTGATGCGCGACAGTGCGGACCCGGCGTTGTGGCTGGAGTTCTTCTTCGAGGAATCGTGGCTGGAGCATTTGAGGCATCACCACCGGGTTACCCGGGGTGAGCTGAAGATCGAGGCCAGGGTGCGGATGCTGCAGACCGATGGGGTGGGAGTGAAGATTCGGCATCTGTTGGCTGGAGCTGAGCACAAGGCTCACCATTGATGTCTGCTGTGGCCTCTTCGCGGGTAAACCCGCTCCCACAGGGACAACACAGACCTGAAGGGCGCTGCCGTACCTGTGGGAGCGGGTTTACCCGCGAAGAGGCCAGCACTGATGGAACAAAAAAGGGGGCCAATAACTGGCCCCCTTTTTCACATCAGCTCAGCTTAGAAAGCAAAGCACGAACAACCCAACGCCCCCCAGAAGCCCTGGAAGTCATTCACCGGCACGTTCGAATGCCGTGCCTTCTCATGGCTGTGCGCGTGCACCCCGCAAGGCCCGACACACTGGTGCGCCACCGCTGCCAGCGACGGCGTGCCCACGCGCCAGTGGCCCGGCACCTTGGTCACCGGCGACCACTCCGGCAGCACCGGCACCTGGGGCGGGCCGAGCTTGTCGAATTCCGCCGCGCCATACACCACCTTGCCATCGACCACGGTCAGCACCGACTCGATGCCTTTGATCGCCTCTTCATCGACACTGAAGAAGTCCAGCGACAGCGCCGCCAGGTCAGCCAGCTGGCCCACCTTGATCTGGCCTTTCTTGCCCTGCTCGCTGGAGAACCAGGCGCTGCCCTGGGTGAACATCTGCAGCGCGGTGTCACGGCTGAGGCCTTCCGGGTACAGCTCCATGCCACCGACGGTCTTGCCGCTGACCAGCCAGTACAGCGAGGTCCACGGGTTGTAGCTGGACACGCGGGTGGCGTCGGTACCCGCGCCCACCGGCACGCCCATGTCGAGCATGCGCTTGATCGGCGGGGTTTGCTCGGCGGCCTTGGCGCCGTAGCGGTCAACGAAATACTCACCCTGGAAGGCCATGCGGTCCTGGATGGCGATACCGCCGCCCAGCGCACGCACACGCTCGATGTTCTGCGGGGTGATGGTTTCGGCGTGGTCGAAGAACCATGGCAGGCCATTGAACGGGATGTCCCGGTTGACCTTCTCGAACACGTCGAGCATGCGCGTGATCGATTCGTTGTAGGTGGCATGCAGGCGGAACGGCCAGCGCTGCTCGACCAGGTGGCGTACCACCGGCTCCAGCTCTTGTTCCATGGTTTGCGGCAAGTCCGGGCGCGGTTCGAGGAAGTCCTCGAAGTCGGCGGCGGAGAACACCAGCATTTCGCCGGCGCCATTGTGGCGCAGGAAGTCGGTACCGCTGTGCAGCTTCACGCTGGAGGTCCACTTGCGGAAGTCGTCCAGCTCTTCCTTGGGCTTCTGGGTGAACAGGTTGTAGGCAATGCGCACGGTCAACTGGTTGTTGTCGGCCAGCTCCTGGATCACCTGATAGTCGTCCGGGTAGTTCTGGTAGCCACCACCGGCATCGATGGCGCTGGTCAGGCCCAGGCGGTTGAGCTCGCGCATGAACTGGCGGGTGGAGTTGACCTGGTATTCCAGCGGCAGCTTCGGCCCCTTGGCCAGGGTGGCGTAGAGGATCATCGCGTTGGGGCGAGCGATGAGCATGCCGGTCGGGTTGCCGAACTTGTCACGCTGGATCTCGCCGCCCGGCGGGTTGGGCGTGTCCTTGGTGTAGCCGACTGCCTTGAGCGCGGCGCGGTTGAGCAGTGCGCGGTCATACAGGTGCAGCAGGAATACCGGGGTGTCAGGTGCGGCCTGGTTGATTTCCTCCAGGGTGGGCATGCGTTTTTCGGCGAACTGGAACTCGTTCCAGCCGCCGACCACACGCACCCACTGCGGGGTCGGCGTGCGCGCGGCCTGGTCCTTGAGCATGCGCAGGGCATCGGCCACCGAAGGCACGCCTTCCCAGCGCAGCTCCAGGTTGTAGTTCAGGCCACCACGGATCAGGTGCAGGTGCGAGTCGTTCAGGCCAGGGATGACCGTACGCTGCTTGAGGTCGATGATCTGCGTGGTGGCGCCCTTGTGGGCCATGGCCTCGGCGTCGTTGCCCACGGCGATGAAACGGCCATCCTTGATGGCGACGGCGGTCGCGGTGGGCTTTTCACGATCAACGGTGTGCAGTTTGCCGTTGAACAGGATCAGATCGGCGGTCATGGAACCTCCTTGGGTGGATGCGTGAGCGGAACCGGCGGAACCGGTAAAAGGCAATGCGGACCAGAGCGCGCCAGCGGCACCGAGCACGGTACTGGTGGCGAGGAACTGGCGACGGGTCTTGTCGTTGCGGTCCTGGGACATGGGGTTCTCCGTCTGGTGCGGCAGCGGGCAGGCGCAACTGCGGAGCATGCCGGTTGGTGTAGGGACAAGGCTTGGATGGATGTGCGGTGGGTTGTTGAAGGTTAGCCTTGTTCAGCATTTGCGCTGCCTGGGCTGGCCTCTTCGCGGGTGAACCCGCTCCCACAGGGACACCACCGGCCTTGAAGACTGTGGTGCCCCTTGTGGGAGCGGGTTTACCCGCGAATGCCCCAGCACAGTTACTTCTGAAGGAACGCCAGCAAGTCTTGGTTGAGTTGCTGTGCATGAGTCACCGCAAACCCATGCGGCGCCCCCGCATACACCTTCAGCTCAGCCCCACGAATCAGCTCCGCCGCCCGCTTGCCGGTGCTCTCGAACGGCACGATCTGGTCGTCGTCACCGTGGATCACCAGGGTCGGCACATCGATCTTGGCCATATCCGGGCGGAAGTCGGTTTCGGAGAACGCGGTCACGCAATCCAGGGTGCCTTTGATCGATGCCATCAGCGCAATGTTCAAGGTCTGGGTCTGCACACCCTGGGACACCTGCTGCCCATGGTTGATGCCATAGAACGGCGCCGCAAAATCGGCGATGAACTGCGCGCGGTCGGCACGCAGGCCGGCGCGGATACCCTCGAACACCGACAGGTCGACACCTTCAGGGTTGTCGTCACGCTTGCCGAACACCGGCGTTACCGCGCCCAGCAGCACCAGCCCGGCCACCCGCTCGCTGCCGTGGCGGGCGATGTAGCGGCTGACGTCACCGCCACCCATCGAGAAGCCCACCAAGGTCACATCGCGCAGGTCGAGGTGTTCGATCAGCTGGGCGATGTCATCGGCGAAGGTGTCGTAGTCGTAGCCGCTCCACGGCTGGCTCGAACGGCCGAAACCACGGCGGTCGAAAGCGATGGCGCGGTAGCCGCGGCTGGCCAGGAATTCCATCTGCGAATCCCACATGTCGGCATCCAGTGGCCAGCCGTGGCTGAACAGCACAGGTTTGCCGCTGCCCCAGTCCTTGAAGTAGATCGAAGTGCCATCGCGGGTAACGAACGTGCTCATGTCGGTATCTCCTTGAAAATGTCGAGGTAAAGGCCTGGCTCAGCCACGTAGCCAGTTGGCGCAGCGGCGGGTTACCCAAGGCATGATGTAGAACACCACGGGCAGGATGACGAACAGGTTGACGATCAGGTTGCCGGTGATCGCGCCCCCCAGCTGAGGGAAGCGTGCGAACAGCGGCGCCAGCAGTTGTGGAATGATCATGGTCATCGGGCAGATCACCAGGTAGGTCAGCAGCGCCTGCTTCCAGCGCGGCGGTTGCGCCGGCGTAGCGCCCTTCGAACTGGCGATTACCTTGTGTTGCAGGCATACGGTCACTACGTCGCGGTTGTCTTGGGGTGCGGTGTTCATCGGCGTTCCTTGGGATGAGCTTGCCCGCATCCACTGTGCAACGGCGGACGGGCGCTGGATTGGACAGGTGTGCTGCCTTGGCGGGCACCGGCTGGCGGTGCCCGCGCATCTGGCTTACTTGCTGGCGTTGAAAGCGTTGTAGCTGGTGATCAGGTTGCGGTAGTCCGGGATGTGGTTGGAGCACAGCGCGGCCAGGCCTTCGATGTCGTTGCGCCAGTCGCGGTGCAACTCACAGGCCACGCCGAACCAGGTCATCAGTTGTGCGCCGGCCTGGCTCATGCGGTCGTGGGCGGCGTCGCGGGTCATGGCGTTGAAGGTGCCGGAGGCATCGGTGACCACGAACACTTCGAACTCTTCTTCCAGGGCCGACAGCGCCGGGAAGGCTACGCACACTTCGGTTACCACGCCGGCGATGATCAGCTGCTTCTTGCCGGTGGCCTTCACCGCCTTGACGAAGTCCTCGTTGTCCCAGGCGTTGATCTGGCCTGGGCGGGCGATGTAGGGGGCGTCCGGGAACAGGGCTTTCAGCTCTGGTACCAGCGGGCCGTTGGGGCCTTGTTCGAAGCTGGTGGTGAGAATGGTCGGCAGGTTGAAAAACTTGGCCAGGTCGGCCAGGGCCAATACGTTGTTCTTGAACGCGTCCGGCTCGATGTCGCGGACCAGGGACAGCAGGCCAGCCTGGTGGTCGACCAGCAGGACAGCGGCGTCGTCTTTGTTCAGGCGGTTGTATTTGAAGTTGGTCATGGTCGTTGCTCCTAAGGGTTTTGATCTTTTCAGTAAGTTGGGTGTTTCGCGTTGATGGGAGAAGATTAAAACCATGACCTTTTGGGCGGTAGATAGCGATTTTTGGCTCTAGCGTTCTGTTTTATGAACGATGGTTTTGTATGGGCTCGACCGGCCCTTTCGCGGCTAAAGCCGCTCCCACAGGGATTGCGCTGGATTTGAATCGTGCGCAGTACCTGTGGGCTGTCATTGCCTGCCCGGCCAACCTGCTCTATTACTACCCACAGCCCTCCCCTCACCCGAGATCACCATGCTGGCGTTCATCCAGTCATACCCGTTGTTGCTCGGCACCGCCCTGGTCCTGCTCGACCTCGTGCTCTGGCAACTGATTCCTCTCCAGCAACGCGCCTGGCGTATCGGCACGCGGTTGGTGCTGTTCCTGCTGTTCAGCTCGGTACTGGTGGCTGCCGGCATGAGCCCGATGCAACCACCACCCTGGCCCGATGATGTCTCGCGCAACCTGATCGCCACGGTACTGGCGATCGGCTGGTGGCTGTTCGGCGCACGCACGGTGACGGTGGTGTTCGGCCTGTTGCTGGGTGCCCGTGGCAGCCATGGCGGGCGTTTGCTGCAGGATGTGCTGGGGGCGCTGATCTTCCTGGCTGCGGTGGTCGCCGCCGCAGGTTATGTGTTGCAGTTGCCGGTGAAGGGCCTGCTGGCTACATCGGGGGTAATGGCCATCGTCATCGGCCTGGCGCTGCAGAGCACATTGGCCGACGTGTTCAGTGGCATCATCCTGAACACCACGCGGCCGTATCAGATTGGCGACTCGATCTCCATCGATAGCACCGAAGGCAAGGTGCTGGAAATCGACTGGCGTGCCACCCGCCTGCTCACCAGCACCGGCAGCCTGGCGGTGATCCCCAACTCGGTGGCGGCCAAGGCCCGGCTGCTCAACCACAGCCGCCCGGCCGATGTGCACGGGGTGTCGGTCAGCGTGGTGGTACCGGCCAAGGTGCGGCCCAAACGGGTGTTCGATGCTCTGGAAAAAGCCTTGCAAGGCGTCAGTGCCATCCTGGCTACACCAAGACCAAAGGTGACGGTGAAAGCCTCGACGCTGGAATCAGTGGAGTACGAAGCCAGCGGCTTCGTGGCCGACGCGGGCGCCAAGGGCGACGCGCGCAACCAACTGTTCGACCTGGCCCACCGGCACCTGGAGGCCAGCGGGGTAATGTGGAACACCGACCTGGCCATGCCACCACGCAGCCGCCAGCGCGAGGTGCTGGACGAGGTGCGGGTGTTCCGCTCGCTGAGCGCTGAAGAGCGCGATGCGTTGAGCCAGCGCATGACGGCGGTGGAATACCTGGCCGACCAGGTAATCCTGGGCGTGGGCGAGCATTCCGATCATTTGCTGGTGATTGGCAGCGGGGTGGTTTCGGCGTCGATCCGCGATGGCGACAAGCTGGTCGAGGCCGGGCGCATGGGGCCGGGCGAGGTGCTCGGGATCGAGGGGATCATCGACGATGAGCAGTCGTTTGCCGAATTCCGCACATTGACCGGTTGCGTGCTGTACCGGATCGACAAGGAGCAGGTGAAGAGCTGCCTGGTGCAACGCGGCGATGTGCAGACGGCGTTGAGCAAGTTGCAGCGGTTTCGGCGGCAGAGCCGGGAGTCGTTGTTGCTGCAGAAGCCGGTTTCGATCAAGAAGGGCGGTTTTCTCAGCTGGTTGCACAAGTAAGCCTGTGCCGGCCTCTTCGCGGGTAAACCCGCTCCCACAGAGACTGCGCAAAATCTGAACGCTGCGCAGTACCTGTGGGAGCGGGTTTACCCGCGAAGAGGCCAGTATTTACAACACAACTCTCAAACATTGCCCCGCGTGGTACAGCGAGAACCCGGACTCATAGAACGCAGTCCGCAGCGAGGGCGCACTCACGCCCTTCATCGGCGAAAACGGAATCGGCAGGCTGCCCGCCTCCCCCTTCAGCAGGAACTCGGCAAACGCCCGGCCAATCACGGTCCCAGTAGTATTGCCCCGCCCGTTGTACCCAGTCACGGCCACTAGCCCCGGCGCCGGTTCGAACAGGCGCATCAGGTGGTCCGGGGTGAAGTCGATGCAGCCGGTCCAGTGCATTTCCCACTCGACCTTGCCCAGCTCCGGATAATAGTGGCTCTGGATGCGGTCGGCCCAGCTGCGCACGAACCACGCCGGCTTGTTGTCGACCCGGCCCAGACTGCCGAGCAGCAGGCGGCCCTGGTCGTCGCGACGGATGCTGCTGAGCACGGTGCGGGTGTCCCACGAGCCTTGGCCATGTGGCAGCACCTTGTCGGCTGCAGCACCCTGCAACGGCTTGGATGCCACCTGGTAGTAATAGCCACGGAAGAACTGCTTCTGCAGGTTGCTCCAGTCGCCTTCGGTGTAGGCGCCGGTGGAAATCACCACCTTGTCGGCGCGCACCGAACCACGTGCGGTCTTCACCCGCCAGGCATCGCCGTCACGCTCCAGGCCTTCGACCGAAGACTGCTGGAACAGCTTGCCACCCAGGCGTGCCACCGCTGCGGCCAGGCCCTGGGTGTAGCCCATGGGGTTGATGGTGCCGGCGCGGCGGTCGAGCAGCGCGGCGGAAATCTTGTCGGTACCGCAGTACTCCTGGCATTGGGCGCCGGTCAGCAGCTCCACATCGGCACCACGGCGGCGCCATTGTTCGTGGCGGGCCTCGAGGTCGGCGATACCGGTGGCGTTGTGCGCCATGTGCAGCGTGCCTTTGTGCTGGGCCTGGCAGTCGATGCCGAGGCGTTCGATCATGGCGAACACTTCAGCCGGGGCCTCGCCGAGCACCTTGTTCAGGCGGCTGCCCTGCTGCAGGCCAAGGGTGGCCTCGACATCGTCCGGGCGGATCCAGGTGCCGGCGTTGACCAGGCCGACGTTGCGCCCGGAGCCACCGTGACCGATCTTCCAGGCCTCCAGCAGGATCACCGACTTGCCCTGTTCGAGCAGGTGGATGGCCGCCGACAGGCCGGTAATGCCGCCACCGATCACACAGACATCGGCCTTGTGCTCACCGGCCAGGGCCTGGGCGGCGACGGTCGGTTTGCTGACGAATTCCCACAAGCATTCTTGACGCAGTTCGGACATGGCCCGGCTCCAGCAATTTGTTCTTGTTTGGGGCCGTTGTGCGGCCCATTCGCGGGAAAACCCGCTCCCACAGGTGCATCACAGGTTTCAAGAACTGTGTTGTACCTGTGGGAGCGGGTTTACCCGCGAACCGGGGGCCAGGCCCCCGGCCATGCAGCATCAGCCGATCAGTCGAACACGATACCCTGCGCCAGCGGCAGTTCGCGCGAGTAGTTCACGGTGTTGGTCTGGCGACGCATGTAGCCTTTCCAGGCGTCCGAACCGGACTCACGGCCACCACCAGTCTCCTTCTCGCCACCGAACGCACCGCCGATCTCGGCGCCGCTGGTGCCGATGTTGACGTTGGCGATGCCGCAGTCGCTGCCCGAGGCGCTCTGGAAGCGTTCGGCCTCACGGATGTCGGTGGTGAAAATGCACGACGACAGGCCTTGTGGCACTTCGTTGTTCAGGCGCAGGGCCTCTTCGAAGTCGTCGTAGGCCAGCACGTACAGGATCGGGGCGAAGGTTTCGTGGCGCACCACGTCGCTCTGCGCCGGCATTTCGGCGATGGCAGGCGATACGTAGTAGGCGTTCGGGTACTGGTCGGCCAGCTGACGCTCGCCACCAAATACCTGGCCACCTTCGTCGCGGGCCTTGGCCAGCGCGCCCTGCATAGCGTCGAACGACTGCTTGTCGATCAGCGGGCCCACCAGGTTGTCCTTGCGTGGATCACCGATGCGAACCTTGCCGTAGGCGGCTTTGACGCGGGCAACCACTTCGTCCTTGATCGAACGGTGCACGATCAGGCGGCGCAGGGTGGTGCAACGCTGGCCGGCGGTGCCGACTGCGGAGAACAGGATGCCACGCACGGCCAGGTCGAGGTCGGCGCTCGGGGCCAGGATCATGGCGTTGTTGCCGCCCAGTTCGAGGATGCTGCGGCCGAAGCGGGCAGCCACACGTGGGCCGACTTCGCGCCCCATGCGGGTGCTGCCGGTGGCGCTGACCAGCGGTACACGCGGGTCGTCGACCATGGCTTCGCCGGCTTCACGGCCGCCGATCACCAGTTGTGCCAGGCCGGCCGGGGCATCACCGAAGGCTTTCAGGGCTTTTTCGAACAGCGCCTGGCAGGCCAGGGCGGTCAGCGGGGTCTTCTCGGACGGTTTCCATACCACCGAGTTACCGGCGACCAGGGCCAGGGCGGTGTTCCAGGCCCAGACTGCGACCGGGAAGTTGAAGGCGCTGATCACGCCGACCACGCCCAGCGGGTGCCAGGTTTCACGCATGTGGTGGCCAGGGCGCTCGGAAGCGATGGTCAGGCCGTACAGCTGGCGCGACAGGCCAACGGCGAAGTCGCAGATGTCGATCATTTCCTGCACTTCGCCCAGGCCTTCCTGGGTGATCTTGCCGGCTTCGATCGAAACCAGCTCGCCGAGGTCGGCCTTGTGCTCACGCAATACTTCGCCGAACAGGCGCACCAGTTCGCCACGGCGCGGAGCCGGCACGCTGCGCCAGGCTTCGAAGGCGCTCTGGGCCTGATCGATGCGGGCGATGGTCTCGGCCTTGCCGAGCAGTTTCACCGAGGCGATCTGGCTGCCGTCGATCGGCGTGTGAACAGGGTAGTCGCCCTGGGTGTAAGCCTCGGCAGCAACGCCAAGGCGCTCGAGCAGTCCAGCAACCATTTGTGCATCTCCTACATCGGGTGATGGGGTGGAAAAATGATGTGGATCAGTATTAATCCGATCACACCGGTGCAACAAACGACCTTTATTCCGCATATCATTCCGTCAGGTAATGATTTGAGCCGCAGAGACCGCTATGTCCAAACGCCTGGTGCCCTCCATGACCGCCCTGCAGTGCTTCGAAGCTGCAGCCCGCCATTTGAGCTTTACCCGTGCCGCCGAAGAGCTGCACCTGACCCAGAGCGCGGTCAGCAAGCAGGTGGCGCAGCTTGAAGACATGCTGCGCCATCACCTGTTCCTGCGTATCCGTCGCCGCCTCCAGCTGACGCCGGCGGGCAGCCTGTACCTGGCCGAGGTCAACAAGATCCTCACTCAGGTGGATATGTCCAGCCGCTACGTGCTCACGTACGGCGAGCAGACCGAGATATTGAAGGTAGCCACTCAGCCGAGTTTTGGCGTGCGCTGGTTGATCCCGCACCTCAAGGGTTTTGGCAAGCGCCACAACAACATCCACCTGGACATCCGCAACGAGATGGAGCCGTTCGCCCTGCTGCAGGGCTCGGCGGACGTGGTGTTCTTCTATGGCCAGGGCACTTGGCCGGGGGCCACCTGCGTGGAGCTGTTCGGTGAAGAGGTGGTGCCGGTATGTGCGCCGGAGTTGCTGGCCGGGCGTGAACTGAACGATGCCGGGGAGCTGGCCGAACTGGTGTTGCTGCAGAGCACCTCGCGGCCAGAGGCCTGGCACGAGTGGTTCCTGGAGTTGGGCTTGCAGAGCGTCAGCGCCTACCACGGGCCGCGCTTCGATACCTTCTACATGGCCTTGAGCGCGGCGCAGGCCGGGTGCGGGGTGGCGTTGGTGCCGCGCTACCTGGCGGCGAAGGAGCTGGCCGAGGGGAGTTTGGTGGTGCCGTGGAACCATGCGATGCGCAGTGCCGGGGCGCATTACCTGGCGTATGCCGAGCATGCGGCGGAGGTGCCCAAGGTAAGGGCGTTGGTGGAATGGATTCGCGAGCAGCTATCGACCTGAGGGTCTCTTCGCGGGTAAACCCGCTCCCACAGGTATCACGCAAGGCCTGAACCCTGTGAGGTACCCTGTGGGAGCGGGTTTACCCGCGAAAGGGCCCTTGAGGTCGATCAAAAAAGGAATGACACACTCACTTTTTTTCGCTTGTGAGCAAAGTGCATTCCCAGCTTTCATGTAAGCGTCCGAACCCAACCAGGAAGCTAGCGATGCCCGCCCACGATTTCGTCAGCCCCGACAGCATCCGCGCGCAGTTCTCTGCCGCCATGTCGCTCATGTACAAACAGGAAGTGCCCCTGTACGGCACGCTGCTGGAGCTGGTGAGCGAAATCAACCAGCAGGTCATGGCCAAGCAACCCGAGGTTGCCGAAGCCCTGCGCTGGACCGGCGAAATCGAGCGCCTGGATCAGGAGCGCCACGGCGCCATCCGTGTGGGCACCGCCGCAGAGCTGGCCACCATCGCCCGACTGTTCGCGGTCATGGGCATGCAGCCGGTCGGCTACTACGACCTCAGTTCCGCCGGTGTGCCGGTGCATTCCACCGCCTTCCGCGCGGTGCACGAGCAGTCGCTGCACGTCAGCCCGTTCCGCGTGTTCACCTCGCTGCTGCGCCTGGAACTGATCGACAACCCGCAGCTGCGCGAGCTGGCAGAGAGCATCTTGGCCAAGCGCCAGATCTTCACCGCCCGTGCCCTCGAACTGATCGCCCAATGCGAGCGCGATGGTGGCCTGAACGCCGCCGATGCCGAAGCGTTCGTGCAGGAAGCGCTGCACACCTTCCGCTGGCACCATGACGCCACCGTCACTGCCGAGCAGTACCAGCAGTTGCACGACCAGCACCGCCTGATCGCCGATGTGGTGGCCTTCAAGGGCCCGCACATCAACCATCTGACCCCGCGCACCCTGGACATCGATGCAATCCAGCTCGGCATGCCGGCCAAGGGCATCCCGCCAAAGGCCGTGGTCGAAGGCCCGCCCACTCGCCGCCACCCGATCCTGCTGCGCCAGACCAGCTTCAAGGCCCTGCAGGAAAAGGTTGCGTTCAGCGACCAGCAGGGCAGCGAAGGCAGCCACACCGCGCGCTTCGGCGAAATCGAGCAACGCGGCGCGGCGCTGACGCCGAAAGGCCGCCAGCTGTACGACAAGCTGCTCGACGCCACCCGCGCCGCCCTGGGTGGCGCCCCGGCCGAGGCCAATGCCGAACGCTACATGGCGTTGCTGAAGGACACCTTTGCCGAGTTCCCGGACGACCTGGCGCAGATGCGTGAACAAGGGCTGGCCTACTTCCGCTACTTCGCCACCGAGAAAGGCCTGGCTGCGCGTGACCAGGACGACCGCCCAACCACGCTGGAAGGGTTGATCGAGGCAGGCCATGTGCACTTCGAGGCGCTGGTGTACGAGGACTTCCTGCCGGTGAGCGCGGCGGGGATCTTCCAGTCCAACCTGGGTGACGATGCGCAGGCCGAGTACGGCAGCAACGCCAACCGCGATGCGTTCGAAGCGGCGCTGGGGCTGCAGGTGCAGGATGAGCTGGCGCTGTATGCGCAGAGCGAGCGTCGGTCGCTGCAGGCTTGTGCACAGGCGTTGAACCTGGGCTCGATGTAAGGCATTGCGGCCTCTTCGCGGGTAAACCCGCTCCCACAGGCTCGGTGCAGTCCTTGAGGCCAGCGCTGTCCTGTGGAAGCTTCGGCGCAGGCCTTGAGGCCAGTACTGTACCGGTGGGAGCGGGTTTACCCGCGAAGAGGCCGGTACAGGCGATCAGAGGGCCGGCAGGATCTGCACATCCGGCAAATCCATCGCCGCCACCTCCTCTTCCAGAAACGCGCTCAAACGCCGCAACCGCTCGCCCCCTGGCCGAGTGCGCGGCCACACCAGGTAATAATCCATCCCGCTGGGCACCGCCGTCGGCCAAGGCAAGCTCAAGCGCCCCTGCGCCACATCTTCGGCCACCATCAGCAAATCACCCATGGAAATGCCATAGCCACGCGCAGCGGCAATCATGCCCAGCTCCAGGGTGTCGAACACCTGCCCGCCCTTGAGCGAAACCTTGTCACTCAACCCCATGCGCTCCAACCATTCCCGCCAGTCGCGCTTGTCCACCGTGGGGTGCAGCAGCTCTATGCAGGCCAGCCGACGCTCGTCCCAGGGTTCCTCGTCGAGCAGGTCTGGCGCACCCACGGGGATCAGCAGCTCCGGGAACAACCTGCGCACTTCCCACTCCGGCGGGAACACCCCGTCGCTGAGCAATACCGCGCAATCGAACGGCTCCTGGTTGAAGTCCACATGGTCGACATCCATCCAGGCGCTGGTCAGCTGCACCTCGTTGCCAGGCTGCAAGTGGCGAAAGCGGCTAAGGCGCGCCAGCAACCAGCGCATGGTCAGGGTCGAGGGAGCCTTCATGCGCAGGATGTCATCCTCACCGCGCAAGGTATCGCAAGCCCGTTCCAGCGCGGCAAAGCCTTCACGCACACCGGGCAGCAGCACCCGCGCCGCTTCGGTCAGTTGCAGGCTGCGGCCGCTGCGCACGAACAGGCGGCAGGCAAAGTGCTCCTCCAGCGTGCGGATATGCCGGCTGACCGCGCTCTGGGTAATCGACAGCTCTTCGCCGGCACGGGTGAAGGAGCTTAGCCGCGCGGCGGCTTCGAATGCGCGCAGGGCATACAGCGGGGGGAGCTGACGAGACATGAGGCACCTGCCATACGGGGCTGAGAAATGAATCACCGGGAAGCATATATACATGAGTCAGACTCATGCCAATGATCGCATTTATCTTTTTGTGCAAAGTTGACCAAAGCCTCAGAATCGCCCTTCGTTGATCACCCCAGGAAAAGGACTGCCCCCATGCATGTCGCGCCCACCACAGAACTCAAGGCTTTGCTGCGCCTGGCCGGGCCGCTGATCGCCTCGCAGTTGGCGCACATGCTGATGGTGCTGACCGATACCCTGATGATGGCCCGCATCAGCCCGCAAGCCCTGGCTGGTGGCGGCCTGGGCGCGGCGAGCTACTCGTTCGTGTCGATCTTCTGCCTTGGCGTGATCGCTGCGGTCGGCACCCTGGTGGCCATTCGCAAGGGCGCCAACGACATCGAGGGCGCCACCCGCCTGGCGCAAGGTGGCCTGTGGCTGGCCTGGGGCCTGGCGCTGTTCGCTGCGCTGGTGCTGTGGAACCTTGAGCCGGTACTGCTGCTGTTCGGGCAAAAGCCCGAGAACGTTGCATCGGCCGCCGAATTCCTCACCCTGCTGCCACTGGCGCTGCCCGGCTACCTGACCTTCATGGCGTTACGCGGCTTCACCAGCGCGCTAGGCCGGTCTACGCCGGTGATGGTCATCAGCCTGGTCGGCACGGTGCTCAACTACCTGTTCAACGTGGCGCTGATCGAAGGCATGTTCGGCCTGCCCAAGCTGGGCCTGATGGGCATCGGCCTGGTCACCGCAGTGGTGTCGATGGGCATGGCCATTGCCTTGGCGCTGTATATCCGTTGGCACCCGGCCTATGCCGCCTACCCATTACGTAAGGGCCTGTCGCGCCCTTCGCTGCCGGCCCTGCGCGAGCTGTGGCGGCTGGGCTTGCCGATTGGCGGCACCTACATGGTGGAAGTCGGCCTGTTCGCCTTCGCCGCGCTGTGCATGGGCGTGCTGGGCAGTACCGAGCTGGCGGCGCACCAGATCGCCCTGCAGATCGTCTCCACAGCGTTCATGGTGCCAACCGGGTTGTCGTATGCGGTGACCATGCGCGTGGGGCTGTACTACGGCGCCGGCAACCTGCTGGCGGCGCGCAGCGCCGGGCGGGTGGGCATCGGCTTCGGGGCGATGATCATGTTTGCCTTCGCCGCGCTGTTCTGGCTGCTGCCCGATGCGCTGGTGGGGCTGTTCATCGACCGTGACGACCCGGCATTTGCGGCGATCTTCCAGCTGGCGGTGCAGTTGCTGATGGTGGCTGCGTGGTTCGAGCTGTTCGATGGCATGCAGACGATCGCGATGGGCTCGATCCGTGGGCTGAAGGATGCCAAGACGACCTTCCTGATCGGCCTGGTGTGCTACTGGCTGGTGGGGGCGCCGAGCGCCTGGCTGTTCACTTTTACCCTGGGCGGTGGCGCGGTCGGGGTGTGGTGGGGGCTGGCGTTGGGGCTGGCGTGTGCGGCGGTGGCACTGACCTTTGGCTTTGAGTGGCGGATGAAGCGGCTTTTGGGCAAGGCCGGGATTGGTGGAGCGGCGACGGCTTCGGCCTGACTTGCGGGCCTCTTCGCGGGTTCACCCGCGAAAGGGCCCTAAAGGGCTGTGCCCAACTGGCAGCCGGTCGCCTGCAGCAAGAACTCCATCAACTCCCCCACCGGCAGCGGCTTGCTGACCAGGAAGCCCTGCACCTGGTCACAGCCAAACCCGCGCAGCAACGCCATCTGCTCTTCACTCTCCACCCCTTCGGCCACCACCTCCAGGTTGAGGTTGTGCGCCAGGTTGATCATGGCGTGCACCAGCTTGCGGTTCTCCTCGCGCATTTCCATCTCCGCGACAAAGCTGCGGTCCACCTTGAGCAAGGTGATCGGCAGGCTGTTTAGGTGCACGAACGAAGAGAACCCGGTACCGAAATCATCGAGCGAGAAGCGCACGCCCAGGCGCCCCAGGGCGTCCATGGTCTGACGTACCAGCTCGTTGCGGCGCATCACCGCCGTTTCGGTGAGCTCGAATTCGAGCCAGCGGGCATCCACGCCATGTTCGAGAATCAGGCGGCTCAAGGTCGCCAGCAACTGGCTGTCCTGGAACTGGCGGAAGCTCAGGTTGACCGCCATGTGCAGCGGCTCCAGGCCGCGCTCGCACAGCGCCTGCATGTCGCGCAGGGCTCGGGAAATCACCCAGTAGCCCAGCGGCACGATCAGGCCGCTCTGCTCGGCCAGCGGCACGAACTCGCTGGGCGGCAACAGGCCACGCTCGGCATGCCGCCAGCGCACCAGCGCCTCGAGGCCGACGATATGCCCGTCGGCCAGGTTCAACCGCGGCTGGTAATGCAGCTCCAGCTCATCCCGGCGCAGGGCGCGGCGCAATTCGCTTTCCAGATCGGCAAGGCTACGGGCGTTGCGGTTGATACGTTCGTTGAACACATGAAAAGTGCAGCCCTGGCTGCCCTTGGCCTGGCGCATGGCGATGTGCGCATGCCACATCAGCGGGTCGGCACCACCCTGGGCGCGGGCATGGGCCAGGCCCAGACTGCAGCCCAGCAGCAGGCTTTCGCCGTCAATCCAGTAGGGTTCGGCCAACGCCTCGACAATCCGCTCGGCAATCCACTCGGCACGGTTGGGGTCGCGTCGGGTGTCGATCAGCAGGGCGAACTCGTCGCTGCCCAGGCGCGCCAGTTGGTCGCCCGCCTCCAGTTGCTGTTTCAGCCGCGCCACCACCTGCAGGATCAGGCGGTCGCCGCTCTGGTGGCCAAGGGCGTCGTTGACGTGGCGGAAGTTGTCCAGGTCCAGGTGGCCGAGGGCAAGGCCACGGCCGTCGTTCTCGGCCAGGCGCGCGGTCAGCAAGGCCTGGAAGCCCTGGCGGTTGGCGATGCCGGTCAGCGGGTCCTGCTCGGCCAGGCGCTGCAAGGTGGCCACCAGCACGCCGCGCTCGCGCACATGGCGCAGCGAGCGACGCAAGGTGTCGGCATTGAGCTGGTCACGCACCAGCCAATCACTGACGGCGCTGGGCGCTAACTGAGGCTCGTGGTCGAGCAGCAGGATGGTCGGCAGCTCGCAGCGCCCAGGCGCGGGCTGCAGGGCCGGGGTTGCCAGCACGACAGCCTGGCGGTCCTGGTTGAACAGGCTGTCGACCGAGTCCCAGTTCGGCGCCGTCAGCAGCACGGCGCTGCCACCCTGGGCAGGCATGCACTCGCGTAGCAGCGCGCCCCATTCCGGCTCATCGGCCAACAGCAGCAAACGCAATGGTTCGACAGGCGTGGACAAGCGGGCTCCTTAGGCTTCACGGTGCAACGGAAACTGCCAGGTATGCTACTGCATTAATGAAAATGATTTTCAATTTAATACATGTTTTTACGGGTGTAGCATCCCGACGTATTTTGTCGTGCATCCTGCGCGAAACTGCGCCAGCCGGCAAATCCCGTTTACATATTTGACTCAGACGTCAGACGGTCGCGCCACAAACGCCCCATGCCTGTTAGAATGCGCGGCTATTTTCTGGCGACCCCCGGTTTCTAGCATGTCCCGACTCAATCCCCGGCAGCAGGAAGCCCGTGACTATGTCGGCGGCCCTCTTTTGGTGCTCGCCGGTGCAGGCTCGGGCAAGACCAGCGTGATCACGCGCAAGATTGCCCACCTCATCCAGAACTGCGGCATCCGTGCCCAGTACATCGTGGCGATGACCTTCACCAACAAGGCCGCCCGCGAGATGAAGGAACGGGTCGCCACCCTGCTGCGCCCGGGGGAAGGCCGCGGCCTGACTGTGTGCACATTCCACAACCTGGGCCTGAACATCATCCGCAGGGAGCACGAGCGCCTGGGCTACAAGCCGGGTTTCTCGATCTTCGACGAGTCCGACATCAAGGCGTTGCTGTCGGACATCATGCAGAAGGAATACTCCGGCGACGACGGCATCGACGAGATCAAGAACATGATCGGTGCCTGGAAGAACGACCTGATCCTGCCCGCCGAGGCCCTGGAGAAGGCGCGCAACCCGCGCGAGCAGACTGCCGCCATCGTCTACACCCACTACCAGCGCACGCTCAAGGCGTTCAACGCGGTGGACTTCGACGACCTGATCCTGCTGCCGGTCAAGCTGTTCCAGGAACACCCCGATGTGCTGGAGCGCTGGCAGAACCGCGTGCGCTACCTGCTGGTGGACGAATACCAGGACACCAACGCCAGCCAGTACCTGCTGGTGAAGATGCTGATCGGCATGCGCAACCAGTTCACCGTGGTGGGCGACGACGACCAGTCGATCTACGCCTGGCGTGGCGCCCGGCCGGAAAACCTGATGCTGCTCAAGGAGGACTACCCCTCCCTGAAGGTGGTGATGCTGGAGCAGAACTACCGCTCCACCAGCCGCATCCTGCGCTGCGCCAACGTGCTGATTGCCAACAACCCGCACGCGTTCGAGAAGCAGCTGTGGAGCGAGATGGGCGTGGGCGACGAGATCCGCGTCATCCGCTGCAAGAACGAGGAAGCCGAGGCCGAACGCGTGGCCATGGAAATCCTCACCCTGCACCTGCGCACCAACCGCCCGTACAGCGACTTTGCCATCCTCTACCGCGGCAACTACCAGGCCAAGCTGATCGAACTGAAGCTGCAGCACCACCAGGTGCCGTATCGCCTGTCGGGCGGCAACAGCTTCTTCGGCCGCCAGGAGGTCAAGGACCTGATGGCCTACCTGCGCCTGCTGGTGAACCCGGACGATGACAACGCCTACCTGCGGGTGATCAACGTACCGCGCCGCGAAATCGGCTCCACTACCCTGGAAAAGCTCGGCAACTACGCCACCGAGCGCGGTATTTCGATGTACGCCGCCAGCGAGGAGCTTGGCCTGGGCGAGCATCTGGACGCCCGCTACACCGAGCGTTTGCAGCGCTTCAAGCATTGGCTGGACGGGGTGCGCCACAAGGTTGCCCTGGAAGACCCGATTGCCGCGCTGCACGAGATGATCCGCGATATCGACTACGAGAACTGGATCCGCCAGCAGACCGCCAGCGACAAGGCTGCCGAGTTCCGCATCAGCAACGTCTGGTTCCTGGTCGAAGCGCTGAAGAACACCCTCAAGAAGGACGAAGAGGGTGACATGACCATCGAGGACGCCATCGGCAAGCTGGTGCTGCGCGACATGCTCGAGCGCCAGCAGGAAGAGGAAGAGAACGCCGAAGGTGTGCAGATGATGACCCTGCATGCCTCCAAGGGCCTGGAATTCCCCTACGTGTTCATCATGGGCATGGAAGAGGAAATCCTCCCGCACCGCTCCAGCATCGAGGCGGACACCATCGAAGAGGAACGCCGCCTGGCCTACGTGGGCATCACCCGGGCGCGCCAGACCCTGGCCTTCACCTTCGCCGCCAAGCGCAAGCAGTACGGTGAAATCATCGACTGCACGCCCAGCCGGTTCCTCGACGAACTGCCACCGGACGACCTGGCCTGGGAAGGCCTGGACGATGCGCCGGTCGAGGTAAAGGCTGCACGGGGCAACAACGCCTTGGCCGATATCCGGGCAATGCTCAAACGCTGATCAACCATTACTCTTTAACTTTGCCGCTATTTGCGGCCACCTTTGCTACATCGAGGAAAACAAAGTGGAAGCACTGCATCAGAAGATTCGCGAAGAAGGCATCGTGCTTTCCGATCAGGTTCTCAAAGTCGACGCGTTTCTCAACCACCAGATCGATCCGGCGCTGATGCAGCTGATCGGTGACGAGTTCGCCCGCCTGTTCGCCGACGCGGGCGTGACCAAGATCGTCACCATCGAAGCCTCGGGCATTGCCCCGGCGGTGATGACTGGCCTGAAGCTGGGCGTGCCGGTGATCTTCGCCCGCAAGCACCAGTCGCTGACCCTGACCGAGAACCTGCTGACCGCCTCGGTGTATTCCTTCACCAAGCAGACCGAGAACACCGTGGCCATCTCGCCGCGTCACCTCAACAGCAGCGACCGCGTGCTGGTGATCGACGACTTCCTGGCCAACGGCAAGGCGTCGCAGGCCCTGATCTCGATCATCAAGCAGGCCGGCGCCACCGTGGCCGGCCTGGGTATCGTGATCGAGAAGTCGTTCCAGGGCGGCCGTGCCGAGCTGGACAGCCAGGGCTATCGCGTCGAGTCGCTGGCCCGGGTGAAGTCGCTGGAAGGTGGTGTGGTCAGCTTCATCGAGTGATACCACACCGCGATCCCTGTGGGAGCGGGTTTACCCGCGAATGCGATTTCGAATGTGCCATCGCATTCGCGGGTGAACCCGCTCCCACAGGGGACGGTGTGCCTCTGGAATTATCTTGTAGCCTGTAAACCCGCCAGCAACAGCCTCTGGTACAGCTCTTCCTTCAGCCCCTGCGGCTGGTCCAGCTGCATCCGCCCCAGATGCCGCTCATACCCCTCCGGCCCCGGCGCATCCAGCGCTGCCTTGCCCAGTTCCAGCACCTCGCTCAGCTTGAACTTGCTCTTCAACCAGTTCAGCGCCCGCAGCAAATCCCGCTCTTCAGCCGTAAAGTCCGTGCCCAGCGGATACTCCGGGAACAACCGCGAATGCCGCGCCCTGATCGCCTCCAGCCGCTGCGGCGTATTGTCGGTAAAGCACGCCTCGAGTTGAAAATCCCTGGCCAGCTTGCCGGCGTCCTTTGCCTGCTCGATCAGCCCCTGCTGGAACCGCGAATCACATACCGCCAGCAACCGCGCAATCACCTCGCTGTCGGTCTGCCCACGCAGGTCGGCAATGCCGTACTCGGTCACCACGATATCGCGCAGGTGCCGGGGGATGGTGCAATGGCCATAGTTCCAGAACAGGTTCGAGGTCACCTCCCCGCCCGCCTCACGCCAGCTGCGCAGCAGCAGGATCGAACGCCCGCTCTCCAGCGCATGGCCTTGGGCAACGAAGTTGTACTGCCCGCCCACGCCACTGAGTACACGGCCATCCTCCAGCTGGTCGGCCACCCCGGCGCCGAGCAGGGTCATGCCGAACACGGTGTTGATGAAGCGCGCATCACGGCGTTGGCGGCGCTTGAGTTCCTCCTGCCCGTACAGCTCGTTGATGAAGCTGATACGCGTCATGGCAAACCGTGCGCGCTGTTCCAGCGGCATGTCGCGCAAGCGCTGGTAGAACGCCTGGGGGCCGAGGAAGAAACCGCCATGCAGCACTGCCGCCCCCTGCTCGTCCGCCGGGCGCCGCAACAGGCCCGCTTCGGCCAGCGCCAGCAAGCCGTTGACGAACATCTCGCTGCAGCCGTACAGGCCTTGGGCGAAGGTATCCAGGCCCCCTTCCCGTTCGATCAGCGCTTGCCACGAGCCAGCACCCAGCGCGTCGAGCACGGCACGATAACAGGCGTTGTCACCCTGGCGCGCCAGCAGTGCGGCAGCTACCGCATCGCCCATGGCACCAATGCCGATCTGTAGCGTGCCGCCGTCGCGAACCAGGCTGCTGGCGTGCAGGCCGATGCAGTGGTCCTGGGTGTTGACCGGCATGTTCGGCGTGGAGAACAGGCGGCGTTGCTCGGCTGTATCGATCAGCAGGTCGAACGCATCGATGGGTAGCTCGGCGTCACCCGGCATGTAAGGCAGCTCGGCATGCACCTGGCCGAGCATGAGGATGGTCTCGCCGGCGGCGCGGCGCTTGGCGATCATCGGCAGCAGGTCGAGGGTGATGTCGGGGTTGCAGGCCAGGCTCAGGTGCACCGGCCTCTCGGGCGTGGCGGCCACCAACTGCGCGATCAGGTTCAGGCCCTTGGCGTTGATGTCACGTGCTGCGTGGCTGTAGTTGCTGCTGATGTAGCTTTGCTGGGCCGAATCGCTATGCAGCAGGCTGCCGGGCTGCATGAAGAATTGTTCCACCTGGATGTTCGGCGGCAGGCTGTCGTTGCGCAGGTCGGCGAGGTAGGTAAGTTCTTCATAGTCGGCGAAGACGCGCTCGACGAAGGGCTCAAGAAAGCGCCGCTGCAGGCCATCGCCCAGCGGTGGGCGGCCGAGGGACAGGGCGGTGTAGATAGTCAGGCGCCGTTCGGGCAGCTCGCGGATGCGGGCGTAAAGCGCGTTGACGAAGGCGTTGGGCTTGCCCAGGCCCAGCGGCAGGCCCATGTGGATGTGGGCTGGCAGGCGCGACAGGACTTGCTCGACGGCCTGGTCGATGGAGCAGAGGTGCATCTGGGCCTCCTGAGACATCCATGGGTTCAGGGGTTGGACATGGGCTTTGGTGGGTTGGTTGCCTGTGCCGGCCCTTTCGCGGCTAAAGCCGCTCCTACAGAGACCTCACTGCCCTTGAGTCCTGTGCTGCACCTGTGAGTTCCCATAGGGGCCCCACAATCCTTGAAGCCTGCACTGTACCTGTGGGAGCGGCTTTAGCCGCGAAAGGGCCGGTAAAGGCACCACAAAAACAAAGCCCGCCATCAACGGCGGGCTTCATGCAATTCAGCTGTTTCTCACAGCCCGGACATTTTCTTGATCGCCCCTTTCAGGTCGTCATCCGAGCAGTCCGCGCAGGTGCCTTTCGGTGGCATGGCGTTGATGCCGGTAATGGCCTTGGCCAGGATGCCGTCCAGGCCGCCCTGATGGTCGGCGCGTTCCTTCCACGCCGCGGTATCGCCAATCTTCGGTGCGCCGAGCAGGCCGGAGCCATGGCAGGCATTGCAGTGCTTGGCGATGATCTCGTCCGGCGTCTTGGCACCACCGCCACCTGCGGCGGCGGCCACTTCCATGCCTTTGCACTCCTGGCCCTGGACGCACACCTGGCCAACCGGCTCCAGGCGCTTGGCGATGTCATCATTGGTCGCAGCGGTTGCGCTCATTGCCCAGAGGGCGAATACGGCTGCTGGTACGGCCAGCATCTTCTTGATTTGGTTCACGCGAACACCCTCATGGTGGCTAATCACGCTCGCGGCCACGGATCGGCGAGCGTTGAAAAGTATAGCGGGAACCCAGAGGCCGTGAAACGACCCCACACGGGAAAGGGGTATTGCCGAATCAATGCACTGCGCTGGATCAAAAGTTTGAAGGCGTCGCCGCACTGATCAGCCGCGCCGGCCGGTCGAACGGGTTGCGAAAGCGGTGCGGGCGGGTGCTTTCGAAGTAGTAGCTGTCGCCCTCTTCAAGAATGAAGATCTCGTTGCCGACCACCAGCTCCAGGCGGCCTTCGAGCAGGATGCCGGTTTCTTCACCGTCATGGGTAAGCATTTCGGCGCCGGTGTCGGCACCCGGTGGATACACCTCGGTGAGAAAGGCGATGGCACGGTTGGGGTGCGACTTGCCGACCAGCTTCATGGTCACCGCACCGTCGGAGATATCGATTAGCTCATGAGCCTTGTAGACGATCTGCGTGGGGCTTTCAGGTTCCAGTTCGACCGAGAAGAACTCGACCATCGACATGGGAATGCCGCTCAGCACCTTGCGCAGCGAGCTGATCGACGGGCTCACGCTGTTCTTCTCGATCATCGAGATGGTGCTGTTGGTCACGCCGGCACGCTTGGCGAGTTCACGCTGGGACAGGCCCTTGAGCTTGCGGATGGCTTGCAGTCGTTCGCCGACGTCCAAAGCTGGAGCCTCCTGAAACGGTGGAAAGGGGGGTGGATGTGAACGATATCATGGCAATGCCGTTCAGTATTTACAACACACCGCCCCTCAACCTGTCCGCTTCAGCGTGTCATTCGCCGACGTAGTCCCGAGGTACCCGCTTCAGGTTGCAGAAAATCTGGTACGGAATGGTACCCGCGTGCGCAGCCACTTCACTGGCCAGCACATGCTTGCCCCACAGTTCGACGGGGCTGCCGACGGTGGCTTCCGGCACATCGGTCAGGTCGATGCTGAGCATGTCCATCGATACTCGGCCGATCAGTTGGGTGCGCTTGCCGGCGACCAGCACTGGGGTACCGTTGGGCGCCTGGCGCGGGTAGCCATCGGCATAGCCCATGGCAACCACACCAACGCGGGTTGGCCGTGGGCTGACGAACTTGGCGCCATAGCCCACCGGCTCGCCGGCAGGCAGTTCGCGCACGCTGATCACCCGCGATTGCAGGGTCATCACCGGTTGCAGGCGCTCGGCCTCGGCCTGGGCCACTTCGAACGGTGTGGCACCGTACAGCATCAGGCCCGGGCGCACCCAGTCGCTGGGGGCGTGCGGCCAGCCCAGTACACCGGGAGAGTTGCGCAGGCTGCACTCGGCGGCCAGGCCCTGGCGTGCGGCCTCGAACACGGCGATCTGCTGGGCGGTAGCGTCGGCATCCAGTTCGTCGGCGCGAGCGAAGTGGCTCATCAGCACGATGCGCGCGACCTTGCCGCTAGCCAGCAGGCGCTGGTAGGCCTCGTGGTAGTCCTTGGGGTGCAGGCCGACGCGGTGCATGCCGCTGTCGAGCTTGAGCCAGACGGTGAGCGGCTTGTGCAGCTGGGTCTTTTCGATCGCTTCCAGTTGCCACAGCGAGTGCACCACACACCACAGGTCGTGCTCGGCGATCAGAGCCAGTTCGCTGGCTTCGAAGAAACCTTCCAGCAGTAACACCGGGACCTTGATACCGGCGGCGCGCAGCTCCAGCGCTTCTTCGATGCAGGCCACGGCAAAGCCGTCGGCTTCGGCCTCCAGGGCCAGGGCACAGCGCACGGCGCCGTGGCCGTAGGCGTCGGCCTTGATCACGGCGAGGGCTTTGGCACCGGTCAGTTCACGGGCCAGACGGTAGTTGTGGCGCAGGGCCTGGAGGTCGATCAGGGCGCGGGCGGGACGCATGGCGGCTGCCTTATGGTGGTTCACAGGTTGAAAACGGTGTTGGGTTCTTCGCGGCTAAAGCCGCTCCCGCAGGGGACCGCACAATGCCCAAGCACATGCGATCCCTGTGGGAGCGGCTTTAGCCGCGAAGAGGCCGGTGCAGGCTATTACTGCTGGTGAGCCGGCGCAGTCTGCCCGTGCTTGGCCACTTCCGGGCTGTTGCCATAACGGGAAATGTCCAGGCCTTCGGCACTGATCTGCGGCTTCTTACGCGCAATCAGGTCGGCCAGCAGGCGACCGGAGCCGCACGCCATGGTCCAGCCCAAAGTACCGTGACCGGTGTTCAGGAACAGGTTGCGGAACGCCGTTGCACCGACGATCGGCGTGCCGTCCGGGGTCGCCGGGCGCAGGCCGGTCCAGAAGCTGGCCTGGCTCAGATCACCGCCGCGAGGATAAAGGTCGTTGACGATCATCTCCAGCGTTTCGCGCCGACGCGGGTTCAGCGACAGGTCAAAACCGGCAATTTCCGCCATGCCGCCGACGCGGATACGGTTGTCGAAACGGGTAATGGCGACCTTGTAGGTCTCGTCGAGAATGGTCGAGGTCGGGGCCATGTCGGCGTTGGTGATCGGCACGGTCAGCGAGTAGCCCTTCAGCGGGTACACCGGGGCCTTGATGCCCAGCGGCTTGAGCATCTGCGGCGAATAGCTGCCCAGCGCCAGCACGTAGCGGTCGGCGGTTTCCAGCTTGCCGTCGATCCACACGCCATTGATGCGGTCACCCGCGAAGTCCAGGCGCTGGATGTCCTGGCCGAAGCGGAACTCCACGCCCAGCTTCACGGCCATTTCGGCAAGCTTGGTGGTGAACAGCTGGCAGTCGCCAGTCTGGTCGTTTGGCAGGCGCAGGGCGCCGGCCAGGATGCCCTTGACGCCAGCCAGGGCCGGTTCGACGCGGGCAATGCCGTCGCGGTCGAGCAGCTCGTAAGGCACACCGGACTGCTCCAGCACGGCAATGTCCTTGGCCGCGGCATCCACCTGGGCCTGGGTACGGAACAGCTGGGTGGTGCCCAGGCTGCGGTTTTCGTAGGCGATGCCGGTTTCGGCGCGCAGTTCGTCGAGGCAGTCACGGCTGTACTCGGACAGGCGCACCATGCGCTCCTTGTTCACCGCGTAACGGCTGGCGGTGCAGTTGCGCAGCATCTGTGCCATCCACAGGTACTGGTCGACGTCGCCGGTGAGCTTGATGGCCAGGGGCGCGTGGCGCTCCAGCAGCCATTTGATGGCCTTCAGCGGCACGCCTGGGGCGGCCCAGGGCGAGGCATAGCCGGGCGAGATCTGGCCGGCGTTGGCAAAGCTGGTTTCCATGGCCACCGCCGGCTGGCGATCGACCACCGTTACTTCGAAACCTTGCCGGGCCAGATAGTAGGCACTGGCGGTTCCGATCACACCGCTACCAAGTACCAGAACTCGCATCGTTTTATCCCTCGCACGCGGCGCGCCGCAGACTTTTATTGAAATGGCATGAATGCGCGCAGTATAGGAATTTGAAGGCAGTGCAATTCACTATATAAAAGCCTATTATTGGCGAGAATTCTCGGCAAAATCGCCTTTCACGGAGGGGCATCCCCTATGAGAACCCAGCACCAGAGCAAGCGTGAACTGGACAAGATCGACCGTAACATCCTGCGTATCCTGCAGAATGACGGGCGTATTTCCTTCACCGAACTGGGCGAGAAAGTTGGGCTTTCCACCACCCCTTGCACCGAGCGGGTCCGCCGCCTGGAGCGCGAGGGCATCATCATGGGCTACAACGCCCGCCTTAACCCGCAGCACCTCAAGGGCAGCCTGCTGGTGTTCGTGGAAATCAGCCTGGACTACAAATCGGGCGACACCTTCGAGGAGTTCCGCCGCGCGGTGCTGAAACTGCCCCACGTGCTGGAATGCCATCTGGTTTCAGGCGACTTCGACTACCTGGTGAAGGCGCGTATTTCCGAGATGGCCTCTTACCGCAAGCTGCTAGGCGACATCCTGCTGAAGCTGCCGCACGTGCGCGAATCGAAGAGCTACATCGTGATGGAAGAGGTGAAGGAGAGCCTTTGCCTGCCGATCCCGGACTGAAGTCAGACCAGCACTTGGCGGGTGGTGGCAATGAACTGGTGGACCAGCTGCTCGGCAGCGGGCTCGATCATCTGTTCAGGGCCACGGCCACGCGGGCAGGCCAGGCGCGGGGTGGTGCCGAACAGGCGGCAGATCATCGGGCGCTCTTCATACACCGTGCAGCCGTTGGGGCCCAGGTGCACACAGTCCAGGTGCTCCAGGGCGGCGTCCTGCTCGGCCTGGGACTTGCGCGGCAGGCGGGCCATTTCTTCCGCCGAAGTGGTGACCGGGCCGCAGCAGTCGTGGCAGCCGGGCTCACACTCGAAGGAAGGGATGAGTTCGCGCAGGAAGTGGATCTTGTGGCGGTTGCAGGACATGGCCGGGTACAAGTCTGAGAACTGAGGTTGAATTATAAGGCCAATCGCCGGCAAGCCGGCTCCCACAGGGACACCGTCGGTCTCAAGTGCCACGCGGACCCTGTGGAAGCTGGCTTGCCGGCGATGAGGCCGGTTGCCCCTCCCCGAAGCCCCGGCTTATCCTCCTCCCCCTCAGCCCACCAGCCTCAGGACCTGCCCAATGATCCACAGCGCGCAGCACGCCGTCTCCTACTACGCCGCCAGCAGCGCGCCACACCCCGACCACTCCTTCCTGCAAGGCGAGCACAGCGCCGACGTGTGTATCGTTGGCGGCGGCTACTCGGGCCTGAACACCGCCATCGAACTGGCCGAGCGCGGCTTTTCGGTCATCCTGCTGGAGGCGCGCAAGCTCGGTTGGGGCGCCAGTGGGCGCAATGGTGGGCAACTGATCCGTGGCGTCGGCCACGGCCTGGAGCAATTCCTCCCGATCATCGGCGAGGAAGGCGTGCGCAGCCTGAAACTGATGGGCCTGGAAGCGGTGCAGATCGTCCGCGAGCGCGTCGAAAGGCATGCCATCGCCTGCGACCTGACCTGGGGCTACTGCGACCTGGCCAACAAACCTGCCGAGCTGCTGGGCTTTGCCGAGGATGCTGAAGAACTGCGCAGCCTTGGCTACGCACATGAACTGCGCCTGGTCGGCAAGGACGATATCCACAGCGTGGTCGGTGCCGACTGTTATGTCGGCGGGCTGGTCGACATGGGTTCCGGGCACCTGCACCCGCTCAACCTGGCCCTGGGTGAAGCCGCCGTGGCCAGCCGCCTGGGCGTGAAGCTGTTCGAGCAGTCCGAGGTCACACACATCGATTACGGCCCGGAAGTACAGGTGCACACCGCCCAAGGCCGGGTACGCGCCAGAACCCTGGTGCTGTGCTGCAACGCCTACCATAATGACCTCAACCGCGAGTTGGGCGGCAAGGTGCTGCCAGCCGGCAGCTACATCATCGCCACCGAGCCACTGGGCGAAGAACGTGCCCGTTCGCTGCTACCGCAGAACATGGCGGTATGTGACCAGCGTGTGGCACTGGACTACTACCGCCTGTCCGCCGACCAGCGCCTGTTGTTCGGCGGTGCCTGCCACTATTCGGGCCGCGACCCGAAGGACATCGCCGCCTACATGCGGCCGAAAATGCTCAAGGTATTCCCGCAACTGGCCGACGTGCGCATCGACTACCAGTGGGGCGGCATGATCGGCATCGGCGCCAACCGCCTGCCGCAGGTTGGCCGCCTGGCAAGCCAGCCGAACGTGTATTACGCCCAGGCCTACTCCGGCCATGGGCTCAACGCCACCCACCTGGCTGCACGCCTGCTCGGCGAGGCCATCAGCGGCCAGGAAAGCGGGCGTTTCGACCTATTTGCCAAGGTGCCACACATCACCTTCCCCGGCGGCCAGCACCTGCGCTCGCCGCTGCTGGCGTTGGGGATGCTGTGGCATCGCCTGAAAGAGCTGATCTGAAAGCCGCGCACTGCCCCTTGTGGGAGCGGCCTTGTGTCGCGAAAGGGCTGCGAAGCAGCCCCGGCAATTCATGCAGTGATGCAAATATCCTGGGGCCGCTGTGCGGCCCTTTCGCGACACAAGGCCGCTCCCACAACGATCGCATCAGTCCTTCCAGAAGGGCTTACGCCCCTCGGTCCGGGCCTGCTCCCAGCTCAGCCCGATATCGCGCAACTCGTCATCAGTCAACTGCAACAGCGCCCTGCGGGTGTGCCAGCGATGCAGCATCAGCCCCCAACGCCCCAACCCTTCCGGCGCGTTGAACACCTTGGCTTGCTGCCCGGCTTCCAGTTCCTTGGCCAACAGTTGCAAGCGCACATCGCTCATGCCACCCATCACCGCATCCTCTCGTTCAGTTGATACTGTGGAGAAAGCATGCGCGTCGACAGCACCGGCAATACAGATCCAATACAGCCTTATTATTCCCATACAGAATTGGCCGCAGGCCGACTGAATGCTGTATTTTCAGCGCAACTGTACCGGTCGCCACGCTATTGCAGCGCAGGAGTATGCCGTGACCCTTTACCTGAACCTCGCCGAACTGCTCGGTGCCCGTATCGAACAGGGCCTCTACCGCCCCGGCCAGCGCCTGCCGTCAGTGCGCGCCCTGAGTGTGGAGCACGGGGTCAGCCTGAGCACCGTGCAGCAGGCCTACCGCATGCTGGAAGACAGCGGCATGGTCTCGCCCCGGCCCAAGTCCGGCTACTTCGTCAACGACCACCGCCACCTGCCGGCCCTGCCCGCCGTCAGCCGCCCGGCCCAGCGCCCGGTGGACATCTCGCAATGGGAGCAGGTGCTCGAGCTGGTGCGCAGTACCCCACGCCAGGGCGTGATTCAACTCGGTCGCGGCATGCCCGACATCGACAGCCCCACCCTCAAGCCACTGCTGCGCAGCCTTGCCCAACTGAGCCGGCGGCAGGACATGCCCGGGCTGTACTACGACAACATCCACGGCAACATGGCCCTGCGCGAACAGGTGGCCCGGCTGATGCTCGACTCCGGCTGCCGCCTTGGCCCGGCCGACCTGGTGATTACCACTGGCTGCCATGAGGCGCTGTCCTGCAGCATTCGAGCGGTATGCGAGCCGGGCGATATCGTCGCGGTCGACTCCCCCAGCTTCCACGGCGCCATGCAAACCCTCAAGGGCCTGGGCATGAAAGCCCTGGAAATCCCCACAGACCCGGTTACCGGCATCAGCCTGGAGGCGCTGGAGCTGGCATTGGAGCAGTGGCCAATCAAGCTCATCCAGATCACCCCCAGCTGCAACAACCCTCTCGGCTACATCATGCCCGAGGCTCGCAAGAAGGCACTGCTGAGCCTGGCCCAGCGCTACGATGTGGCCATCCTGGAAGATGATGTATACGGCGACCTGGCCTACACCTACCCGCGCCCACGCACCGTCAAGTCGTTTGACGACGACGGCCGCGTGTTGCTCTGCAGCTCTTTCTCAAAGACCCTCGCCCCCGGCCTGCGGGTTGGTTGGGTGGCGCCCGGTCGTTACCTGGAGCGGGTGCTGCACATGAAATACATCAGCACTGGAAGCACGGCCAGCCAGCCACAGTTGGCCATTGCCGACTTCATCGCCGGTGGGCACTACCAGCCCCACGTACGGCGCATGCGCAGCCAGTACCAGCGTGGCCGCGATCTGATGAGCGACTGGGTGACCCGCTACTTCCCGACGGGCACCCGGGTCAGTCGACCGCAAGGTGGCTTCATGCTGTGGGTGGAATTACCCGAACATTTCGATACGCTGCGCCTGAACCGGGCTTTACTGGAGCAGGACGTGCAGGTTGCCGTGGGCAGTATTTTCTCGGCCTCGGGCAAGTTCCGCCACTGCCTGCGCATGAACTTCGCCGCACGGCCCACGCCGCAGATCGAAGCTGCCGTGCGCAGGGTTGGTGAAACCGCCCTTCGTCTACTGGAAGAAGAAAGCGCCGGCGCGTAACTTTGCGCCGCCCGCCACGGTCCAACCATTTAAGCCTTTGCTGCACAGGACGATCCACCCTTGAGACTCCAGCGAGCCCTGCCTCTGCTGCTGGTGCTACTGCTTGGTCTTGCCGGCTGTGCCAGCGTCGGCACGCCCCGCGAAACCAGCCAGGCGTTACCCGCCAACGACTCGGCCTTCGGCCGCTCGGTACTGCGCCAGGCCGCGCCGTACGACGGCCGCTCGGGCTTTCGCCTGCTGCCCAACAGCAACGAGGCGTTCCGCGCCCGTGCCGAACTGATCCGCAACGCCCAGGCGAGCATCGACCTGCAGTACTACATCGTCCACGATGGCCTCAGCACTCGTGCACTGGTTCATGAACTGCTGCGCGCCGCCGACCGTGGCGTGCGTGTGCGCATCCTGCTCGACGACACCACCAGCGATGGCCTGGACGTCATCATGGGCACCCTCGATGCCCACCCGAACATCCAGATACGGGTGTTCAACCCGCTACACCTGGGCCGCAGCACCGGCGTGACGCGCGCGGTGGGCCGCCTGTTCAACCTGTCGCGCCAGCATCGGCGCATGCACAACAAACTGTTCCTGGTGGATAACAGCATGGCCATCGTCGGCGGGCGCAACCTGGGCGATGAGTATTTCGATGCCGAACCCAACCTCAACTTCACCGACATCGACTTGCTGGGTGTCGGCCCGGTGGCCGAACAGCTCGGTCACAGTTTCGACCAATACTGGAACAGCGCCCTGAGCCGGCCGATTACCGACTTCCTTTGGCACGACCCGGATGCCAGCGACCTGCGCGCCAGCCGCCACCGCCTGGAAGTGTCACTGGCCGAAGCCAGGACCCAGCGCAAAGCCCTGTATGACCGCTTGATGGCCTACCAGTCGCAGCCACGCCTGGATGTTTGGCGCAACGAGCTGATCTGGGCCCATGCCCAGGCGCTGTGGGATGCGCCGAGCAAGGTGCTGGCCGATGACGAACCGGACCCGCAACTACTGCTGACCCAGCAACTGGCTCCTGACTTGAGCAAGGTGCAACGCGAGCTGATCCTGGTATCGGCGTACTTCGTGCCCGGCGAGTCCGGCCTGCTGTACCTCACCCACAGCGCCGACGCGGGTATCTCGGTCAAGCTGCTGACCAACTCGCTGGAGGCCACCGACGTGCCGGCAGTGCATGGCGGCTATGCACCATACCGGCGGGCACTGCTGGAGCATGGCGTACAACTGTATGAGCTGCGCCGCCAACCCGGTGACCCCAGCGCCCGGCACAGCTTGAGCTTCCATGGCAGTTCGGACTCGAGCCTGCACAGCAAGGCGATCGTGTTCGACCGGCGCAAGACCTTCATCGGCTCGTTCAACTTCGACCCACGTTCGGTGTTGTGGAATACCGAGGTCGGGGTGCTGGTGGACAGCCCGGAGCTGGCCGAGTACACCCGCGCACTGGCGGTACAGGGCATGGCCCCGGCCTTGAGCTACCAGCCGACGCTGGTGGGTAACCAGATGGTGTGGGTGACCGAAGAAAATGGCAGGCGACGCATGCTCACGTCCGAGCCGGGCGGGATTTGGCGGCGGTTCAATGCCTGGATCAGCAAGGCGGTTGGCCTGGAGAAGATGTTGTAGCGGCGATTTTGGGGCTGCTTTGCAGCCCATCGCGACACAAGGCCGTTCCTACATGGGATCGCGTATCTCCTGTAGGAGCGGCCTTGCGCCGCGATGGGCCGCAAAGCGGCCCCAAAAAACAATCAGGCAGAAGCCGGCTCAAACGCTCCGCGCCGCCGGGTCAACACCACCAACCCCGCAGCCCCCGCCGCCATCAGCAACGGCAATGCATGCCCGCTGATCCACTGGCTCCCTGCCCCAGCCAGCAACGGCCCGAGCAGGCAGCCGATACCCCACAGCTGCGCCACATGGGCGTTGGCCCGCACCAGCGCATCATCCCGGTAGCGCTCACCAATCAGCACCAGCGACAAGGTGAACAAGCCCCCCGCACTGGCCCCGAACAGCACCCACAGCGGCCAGATCGCTGGTGTATGCAGCAGCACCGGGATCGCCAGGCTGGATACCAGAAGAGTCACCGCACAGCCAGTGAACAGAGCGCGCCGCGACATATGATCGGCCAGCGCACCGATGGGCAGCTGCAGCACCGCGTCGCCCACCACCACGGTACTGACCATGAAAAGGGCGATTTCGGTGCTGAAGCCCTGTTGCAGGCAATACACCGGCAACAAGGTCAGGATCATCGCCTCGAACGAGGCAAACAGGGCAATGGCCCAGGCGATCACCGGCAAGCGCCGGCAGAAGGCGAACAGGTCGCCGAAGGTGACGCTGCAGGCCTCTGTGCTGGGTGCCCCGCCACGGCCCAGGAGAATCAGCGGCGCCACCAGCAGCAGGCCGGTAGCGGCCCAGAAGCCGAAATCGTCATCCGAGCCGAGAAAGCCCAGCACCAGCGGCCCGGCGAGCTGGCTGAGAGCATAGCTGCTGCCGTACAACGCCACCAGGCGGCCGCGCCATTGCTCGACCACCAGCTGATTGATCCAGCTTTCGCCGAGGATGAACACCACGGTCAGCGACATACCGATCAGCAACCGCAGCAGCAGCCACAGCGGGTAACTGGGCAGCAGTGCGACCAGGCCAATCGACAGCGCCCCGCCCCACAGGCACAGGCGCATGGCCGAGGGCACACCGACCCAGCCGGCCAGGCGACTGGCCAGACTGGCACCTACCAGCACGCCCAGCGCCGGCATCGCGGCCATTACACCGATGGCGAAGCTGCCGTAGCCCCAGGCCTCCAGCCGCAGGGATACCAGCGGCATGCTCACGCCGAGTGCCAGCCCGACGCTTAGCACCGATGCCAGTACGGCGAAGTAGGTACCCCAACGCATCCTTGACCTCTTGAGTTCTTGGGGCTGCTTTGCAGCCCATTCGCGGCACAAGGCCGCTCCTACAGGGAAACGCATACCCCTGTAGGAGCGGCCTTGTGCCGCGAATGGGCCGCGAAGCGGCCCCACGGGATTACAGCTTGATCCAGGTCGCCTTCAGCTCGGTGTACTTCTCCAGCGCATGCAGCGACTTGTCACGGCCGTTGCCCGACTGCTTGAAGCCACCGAACGGCGCGGTCATGTCGCCGCCGTCGTACTGGTTGACCCAGACGCTGCCAGCGCGCACGGCGCGGGCGGTCTTGTGGGCCTTGGAGATGTCCGAGGTCCAGATGCCAGCGGCCAGGCCATACGGCGTGTCGTTGGCAATGGCGATGGCTTCTTCGGCGGTATCGAAGGCGATCACCGACAGCACCGGGCCGAAGATTTCTTCCTGGGCGATCTTCATGGCGTTGGTCACGCCGTCGAAGATGGTCGGCTCGACATAAGTGCCACCGGTTTCTTCCAGGGTGCGCTTGCCGCCGGCCAGCAGCTTGGCGCCGTCCTTGTGGCCAGCCTCGATGTACGACAGCACGGTGTTCATCTGCTGGGTGTCGACCAGGGCACCGACAGTGGTCTGTGGGTCCAGCGGGTTGCCTGGCTTCCAGCCTTTCAGGGCCTCGACCACCATCGGCAGGAACTTGTCCTTGATCGAACGCTCGACCAGCAGGCGCGAGCCGGCGGTGCACACTTCGCCCTGGTTGAAGGCGATGGCGCTGGCGGCAGCTTCGGCGGCAGCTTGCAGGTCCGGAGCGTCAGCGAAGACGATGTTCGGGCTCTTGCCGCCGGCTTCCAGCCAGATGCGCTTCATGTTCGATTCGCCCGCGTAAACCATCAGCTGCTTGGCGATCTTGGTCGAACCGGTGAATACCAGGGTGTCGACGTCCATGTGCAGGGCCAGGGCCTTGCCCACGGTGTGGCCGTAGCCTGGCAGCACGTTCAGCACGCCAGCCGGGATACCGGCTTCGATGGCCAGCTGGGCGATGCGAATGGCCGTCAGCGGCGACTTTTCGGACGGCTTGAGCACTACCGAGTTACCGGTGGCCAGGGCCGGGCCGAGCTTCCAGCAGGCCATCAGCAGCGGGAAGTTCCACGGTACGATGGCACCGACCACACCCACCGCTTCGCGGGTGACGAGGCCGAGCTGGTCATGCGGGGTCGGGGCGACTTCGTCGTAGACCTTGTCGATGGCTTCGGCAGTCCAGTGGATGGCATTGGCCGCGCCAGGTACGTCGATGCTGGAGGAGTCGCCGATCGGCTTGCCCATGTCCAGGGTTTCCAGCAGCGCCAGCTCTTCGACGTTCTTGCGCAGCAGGTCGGCGAAGCGGATCAGCTTGGCCTTGCGCTTGGCCGGGGCCAGCTGCGACCACACGCCGGAATTGAAGGTGGCACGGGCGTTTTCCACAGCGCGATTGGCATCAGCCAGATCGCAGCTGGCAACCTTGGCCAGGAAGCGTCCGTCGACCGGGCTCAGGCACTCGAAGGTTTCACCGGATGCGGCATCGGTGTATTCGCCGTTGATGAAGGCACGGCCTTCGATCTTCAGTTGCTGGGCACGTTGTTCCCAGTCCGCACGAGTCAGGGTGGTCATACGAAACTCCTCCTCTTGTTTAGGTGCAACGCCGCACTGAGGACTCACAGGCGTTGTCAGAATTCTGCCCCAGCGTCGAGGGCATTTTGGCTACCGACACCCTAAACCAGCCGGTGTAAACTATCAATATATTTGACACGAAAGGCTCAAAAGCCTACTCATGTGCATTTTATTAAACAACAACAGGAGCCGAACCATGAGTATCGACAGCATAATCGACTTCGCGCAGGTCATTACCGAGGCCGAACGCTACCGTCCGGCGGCGGAAAAAATCCTCAAGGGCGAGCCCGACCAGGCGGTCTACAACCATTATTCCAGCCCGTGCGGGCAGTTTGCCGCGGGCGTGTGGGAAGGCGAGGTCGGGCAGTGGACGGTGAACTACACGGAGCATGAGTACTGCGAGATCGTCCAGGGCGTCTCGGTGCTGCGTGACCAGGATGGCGGAGCCAAGACCCTGCGTGCCGGTGACCGGTTTGTCATCCCGGCTGGCTTCAAGGGCACCTGGGAGGTGCTGGAGCCTTGCCGCAAGATCTATGTGATGTTCGAGCAGAAATGATCTGAGGCCCGAACAGGCATAAAAAAACCCGCATCCTTTCGGAGGCGGGTTTTTTCAGGTCGCCGAACAATTACTTGATCTTGGCTTCCTTGTACACCACGTGCTTGCGAACAACCGGATCGTATTTCTTGATCTCGATTTTGTCCGGAGTGGTGCGCTTGTTCTTGTCGGTGGTGTAGAAGTGGCCAGTGCCAGCACTCGAAACCAGACGGATCAATTCACGCATGACGTTCTCCTTAGAACTTTTCGCCGCGAGCGCGCAGCTCGGCCAGCACTACGTCGATACCACGCTTGTCAATAACGCGCATGCCTTTGGCAGATACGCGCAGACGCACGAAACGCTTCTCGGATTCAACCCAGAAACGGTGGTGCTGCAGGTTCGGCAGGAAACGACGACGGGTTTTGTTGTTTGCGTGGGAAATGTTGTTCCCGGTTACTGGACCCTTACCAGTAACTTGACAGACTCTCGACATGACTCAGCCCTCTAAAACCACATGCCCAACCCGGCATGGGTTGGCCGCTTAATCTCTCAGTCTTTGGCGCCTGGGCGCCGTGATTCTGGAGGTCTTATCGGCCGCATTCGCTGATGCGACAGGCCGAGCCCCTAGAAAAGAGCGCTGCTTTATACCAGAAAGACTCGGCCGCAACAACATTAGATGAATATTGACACGAGCCCCGACGCGCCGGGCCAGCATAGCGGCAGGCCCCGCCAGCCGTCGACCGCTCGTCGCCAATTTTGTAAAAAAGGGTGTGGTCATTTCCCGACGGGCACACTAGGGTAGGCCTTTTCCAGACTGCACTGGCAGATGGGCCACTGACAGCCAAGGAGCCACTATGCGTGCCGCCGCCCTTTCCTTATTGTTCAACTCCTTGTTCGCCGCAGGCGCCCTGATCGCCGCCAGCGTTGCCCAGGCCGCCCCGCTGAGCGTCTGCAGCGAGGCCAGCCCCGAAGGCTTCGACGTGGTGCAGTACAACTCACTGACCACCACCAACGCCACAGCCGATGTGCTGATGAACCGCCTGGTGGAGTTCGACGCGGCGCAAGGCAAGGTGGTGCCGAGCCTGGCGGCCAGCTGGACGGTATCGGCCGACGGCCTGATCTACGACTTCACCCTGCGCGATGATGTGAACTTCCACACTACCGCCTACTTCAAGCCAAGCCGCCCACTGAACGCCGACGATGTGCTGTTCAGCTTCCAGCGCATGCTCTACCCCGCCCATGCCTGGCACAAGACCGCGCCGGGCGGCTACCCGCATGCCCAGTCGCTGCAACTAGGCAGCCTGATCAAGGCGATCGAGGCACCCGCGCCAAACACCGTGCGCTTCACCCTCAACCACCCGGACGCCACGTTCCTGGCCACGTTGAGCATGGGCTTCGCATCGATCTACTCCGCCGAGTACGCGGACAAACTTCTCAAGGCCGGCACGCCGGAGAAGCTCAACAGCCAGCCGATCGGCACCGGGCCGTTCATCTTCCAGCGCTTCCAGAAGGACGCCGTAGTACGCTATCGCGCCAACCCTGACTACTTCGCCGGCAAGCCGGCGGTCGACCCGCTGATCTTCGCCATCACCACCGATGCCAACGTGCGCCTGCAGAAGCTCAAGCGCGGCGAGTGCCAGGTCGCGTTGTCGCCCAAGCCGCTGGACATTGCCGAAGCTGGCAAGGACGGCAACCTCAAGGTGGCCACCACCCCAGCGTTCATGACCGCCTTCGTCGCCATCAACAGCCAGCACCCGCCGCTGGACAAGCCGGAGGTGCGCCAGGCCATCAACCTGGCCTTCGACAAGCAGGCCTACCTCAAGGCCGTGTTCGAAGACTCCGCGGTGGCCGCCAACGGCCCCTACCCGCCCAATACCTGGAGCTACGCCAAGGACCTGCCCGGCTACCCGCTGGACCTGAAGAAAGCCAAGGCCCTGCTGACCAAGGCCGGCCTGGCCGAGGGCTTCAGCACCACGATCTGGACCCGCCCGTCGGGCAGCCTGCTCAATCCCAACCCCAGCCTCGGTGCGCAGATGCTGCAGGCCGACCTGGCCAAGATCGGCATCAAGGCAGAGATCCGCGTGATCGAGTGGGGCGAGCTGATCCGCCGCGCCAAGGCGGGCGAGCATGACCTGCTGTTCATGGGCTGGGCGGGCGACAACGGCGACCCGGACAACTTCCTCAGCCCGCAGTTTTCCTGCGCCGCGGTGAAGTCGGGGACCAACTTCGCACGCTTCTGCGACAGCCGCCTGGACCAGTTGATCAGCGCCGGGCGCACCACCAACGACCAGAGTGTGCGCAGCCGGCTTTACCAGCAGGCGCAAACCTTGATTCAGCAACAGGCGCTGTGGGTGCCGCTGGCGCACCCGACGGCGGCGGCCCTGCTGCGCCAAGGGGTCGAGGGGTATCAGGTGAGCCCGTTCGGGCGGTTGGATTTCAGCAAGGTGTCTGTGAACAAGTAAGCCTGCACCGGCCTCTTCGCGGGTAAACCCGCTCCCACAGGGACCGCGCCAACTTTCAACATGGCGCTATCCCTGTGGGTTTACCCGCGAAAGGGCCGGTACTGGCAGCACAAAGCTCCAGTTTTCCATCAGGCCACAATCCACCCATGCTCGACCATCGACAGCGGCTCCCCGTCACCGATGATGATGTGATCCAGCACCCGCACATCGATCAACGCCAGCCCCCGCTTCAACGACAGGGTCAAATGCACATCGTCCTGGCTGGGCTCACTGTTGCCCGAGGGGTGGTTGTGGCACAGGATCAAGGCCGCTGCGTTATGCAGCAATGCCCGCCGCACCACTTCCCGCGGGTAGACGCTGGCCCGATCTATCGTGCCTCGGAAGAGGATTTCAAACGCCAACGGCCTGTGCTTGGTATCGAGAAAGAGGCACCCGAACACCTCGCTGACTTCATGTCGCAGCATCGCTTTCAAATAGCGCCTCACCGTTGCCGGGCTGTCCATCGCGGATTCACGCTCAATCGAAGTTGCAAGGTGCCTGCGCCCGATCTCCAGCAGCGCCTGCAGCTGGCTGTACCTCACCGGGCCCAACCCAAGCTCGCCGACGAAGGCCTCTCGGTCGGCCTCCAGCAACTGGCGCAACCCCCCGAACTTCACGAGCAGACCTCGCGCCAGCTCCACGACATTGCGCCCTCGCACACCTGAACCGAGAAATACAGCCAGCAATTCCGCGTCCGTCAGGCTTCCGGCCCCACGCTGCAGCAACTTCTCCCTCGGCCGCTCTTCAGCCGGCCACTCCCTGATATTCATCCCGCTCCTCTGCCCTTGCTGCGGCCCATTTCGGCCCTGTGTTAATCTATTTCGCCTCGTACATGCGACGTTCCGCCGCAGGCATTTTCAAACGTCGTCGCCCGCTCTCACTGGAAAAAGGCAAGCCTATGCAGCGGCTGTATCGCAAGCGCATCGTTCTCGGCGTGGGTGGTGGCATTGCCGCCTACAAAAGCGCCGAACTGATTCGCCGACTCCTGGAGCACGGCGCGCAGGTGCGCGTCGTCATGACCCGTGGTGGTGCAGAGTTCATCACCCCGCTAACCCTGCAAGCGCTGTCGGGCCACCCGGTGCACATGGACCTGCTCGACCCTGCCGCCGAAGCGGCCATGGGCCACATCGAACTGGCCAAGTGGGCCGACCTGGTGCTGATCGCCCCGGCCACCGCCGACCTCATGGCGCGCATGGCCCAAGGCATGGCCGACGACCTGCTGACCACCTTGGTACTGGCTACCGATGCCACTGTCGCCGTGGCCCCGGCCATGAACCAGGCCATGTGGCGCGACCCGGCCACCCAGACCAACCTCGAACTGCTCAAGAGCCGGGGCATCCAGGTGTTCGGCCCAGCGTCCGGCAGCCAGGCCTGTGGCGACGTCGGCCTGGGCCGCATGCTCGAAGCCACCGACCTGGCCTGGTGTGCCGCGGAAAGCTTCAAGCGCCAGGCACTGACCGGCAAGCACGTGCTGATCACTGCCGGCCCGACCCAGGAAAACATCGACCCGGTGCGCTACATCACCAATCATAGCTCCGGCAAGATGGGCTTCGCCTTGGCTGAAGCGGCCGCCGAAGCCGGGGCTCGGGTCACCCTCGTCACTGGCCCGGTGCACCTGCCGACCCCCGACCGGGTCAGCCGTATCGACGTGGTCAGCGCGCGGGACATGCTCGCGGCCTGTGAAGCGGCCATGCCGTGCGACCTGTTCATCGCCTCTGCGGCGGTTGCGGACTACCGCCCGGAAGTCGTTGCCACGCAAAAATTGAAGAAAGATCCTACGACCGGCGACGGCATGCTGCTGCAGATGGTGCGCAATCCCGATATCCTTGCCACCATCGCTGGCCGCACCGACCGCCCGTTCAGCGTCGGTTTCGCCGCCGAGACCGAGCACTTGCTCGATTACGCCACGCGCAAGCTCAAGGACAAGAACCTCGACCTGATCGTCGCCAATGATGTGGCCAACCCCAGCATCGGCTTCAACAGCGAGGAGAACGCCTTGACCGTGATCGACCGCCAGCAGCACCAGACCCTCTTCGCGCAGACCAGCAAGGGCAAGATTGCCCGGCAACTGGTCGCCTTCATCGCCGAACGACTCAATCAGGTTCAATAAGTTACATGCACGCTCTTCAAGCCAAGATCCTCGACCCACGCCTGGGCACCGAATTCCCCCTGCCGCAGTACGCCACCCCCGGCTCCGCCGGCCTGGACCTGCGCGCCCTGCTCAAGGAAGACACCGTCCTCGAGCCAGGCCAGACCCTGCTGATCCCCACCGGCCTGTCGATCTACATCGGCGACCCTGGCCTGGCGGCGGTGATCTTGCCGCGCTCGGGCCTGGGCCATAAGCACGGCATCGTGCTTGGCAACCTGGTCGGGCTGATCGACTCGGACTACCAGGGCGAGTTGATGGTGTCGTGCTGGAACCGCGGCAACACACCGTTCACCATCGCCGTTGGCGAGCGCATTGCCCAGCTGGTGCTGGTACCGGTGGTACAGGCCCATTTCGACATCGTCGAAGCGTTCGATGAAAGCCAGCGCGGCGCTGGCGGCTTCGGCCATTCCGGCAGCCACTGAGCCGAGAAATGACCGTTCAGGCCAAGGATGGCGAACTCTCTGGCGAAACCACCGTCCAAGCGTTCAGTTTGCGCCTGCCCAGAAAGCCTTTGACTAATGGAGCTTCCAGAGATGAACGACATGGCCCACCTGGTCCCCGCCGCACTGCCAGACAGCATTTTCCGCGCGTATGACATTCGCGGCGTGGTCGGCAAAACCCTTCACGCCGAAACCGCCTACTGGATCGGCCGCGCCATCGGCGCGCAGAGCCTGGCCCAGGGCGAACCGCAGGTTTCGGTCGGCCGCGATGGCCGCCTGTCCGGCCCGATGCTGGTCGAACAGCTGATCAAGGGCCTGGTCGATGCCGGCTGCCAGGTCAGCGACGTCGGTCTGGTGCCCACCCCCGCCCTGTATTACGCAGCCAACGTGCTGGCCGGCAAGTCCGGCGTGATGCTGACCGGTAGCCACAACCCGTCGGACTACAACGGCTTCAAGATCGTCATCGCTGGCGATACCCTGGCCAACGAACAGATCCAGGCCCTGCTGACCCGCCTGAAAACCAACGACCTGACCCGCGCCAAAGGCCGAGTGGAAAAGGTCGAGATCCTTGACCGCTACTTCCAGCAGATCGTCGAGGACGTGAAGCTGGCCAAGAAGCTCAAGGTGGTCGTGGACTGCGGCAACGGTGCCGCCGGCGTGGTCGCGCCGCAACTGATCGAAGCCCTGGGCTGCGAAGTGATCCCGCTGTTCTGCGAAGTCGACGGCAACTTCCCCAACCACCACCCGGACCCGGGCAAGCCGGAGAACCTCGAAGACCTGATCGCCAAGGTCAAGGAAACCGGCGCCGACATCGGCCTGGCCTTCGACGGTGACGGCGACCGCGTCGGCGTGGTGACCAACACCGGCAGCATCGTCTACCCCGACCGCCTGCTGATGCTGTTTGCCCAGGACGTACTGTCGCGCAACCCGGGTGCCGAGATCATTTTCGACGTCAAATGCACCCGTCGCCTGACCCCGCTGATCGAGCAGCACGGCGGCCGCGCACTGATGTGGAAGACCGGCCACTCACTGATCAAGAAGAAGATGAAACAGACCGGCTCGCTGCTGGCCGGCGAGATGAGCGGTCACATCTTCATCAAGGAACGCTGGTACGGTTTCGACGACGGCATCTACAGCGCCGCGCGCCTGCTGGAGATCCTCAGCAAGGCCGGGGAGAGTGCCGAAAACCTGTTCGCCGCGTTCCCAAACGATATTTCCACGCCGGAAATCAATATTGATGTGACCGACGAGGGTAAATTCAGCATCATTGATGCACTGCAACGCGACGCCGACTGGGGCGAAGCCAACCTGACCACCATCGACGGTGTGCGGGTGGACTACGCCCACGGCTGGGGCCTGGTTCGCGCCTCCAACACCACCCCGGTGCTGGTGCTGCGCTTCGAGGCTGACAGCAACGCCGAATTGCAACGTATCAAGGATGTTTTCCGTACCCAGTTGCTGCGGGTTGAGCCTGAGCTGCAACTGCCGTTCTGACCGACTATCTGTTCCTTACAGGAGCCCTGCATGACCCTCGATCGCGATGCCGCTTCCCATGTAGCCGAGGTTTTGTCCGAAGCACTGCCTTACATCCGCCGCTTTGTCGGCAAGACCCTGGTGATCAAGTACGGCGGCAACGCGATGGAGAGCGAGGAGCTCAAGACCGGCTTCGCCCGTGACATCGTGCTGATGAAGGCTGTGGGCATCAACCCGGTGGTGGTCCACGGTGGTGGCCCGCAGATCGGCGACCTGCTCAAGCGCCTGTCGATCGAAAGCCACTTCATCGACGGCATGCGCGTCACCGACTCGGCGACCATGGACGTGGTGGAGATGGTGCTGGGTGGCCAGGTCAACAAGGACATCGTCAACCTGATCAACCGCCACGGCGGCAGCGCCATCGGCCTGACCGGCAAGGACGCGGAGCTGATCCGCGCCCGCAAGCTGACCGTCAGCCGCCAGACGCCCGAGATGACCACCCCGGAAATCATCGACATCGGCCACGTGGGCGAAGTGGTGAGTGTGAACACCGACCTGCTGAACATGCTGGTGAAGGGCGACTTCATCCCGGTGATCGCGCCGATCGGCGTGGGTGCCAACGGTGAGTCGTACAACATCAATGCCGACCTGGTGGCGGGCAAGGTAGCCGAGGCACTGAAGGCCGAGAAGCTGATGCTGCTGACCAACATTGCCGGCCTGATGGACAAGCAGGGCGAGGTACTGACCGGCCTGACCACCGAGCAGGTCAATGAACTGATCGCCGACGGCACCATCTACGGCGGCATGCTGCCGAAGATCAAGTGCGCGCTGGATGCCGTGCAGGGCGGTGTGAATAGCTCCCACATCATCGACGGCCGCGTGCCGAACGCGGTGCTGCTGGAGATCTTCACCGACAGCGGCGTGGGTACCCTGATTACCAACCGCAAGCAGCGCTGATCGTTAACCTGTCCCGGCCTCTTCGCGGGTAAACCCGCTCCCACAGGTACAGCACCGCCTTTGAGGGCTGTGGAGATCCTGTGGGAGCGGGTTTACCCGCGAAGAGGCCGGAACAGGCGACACAAAAAAAGGCGACCTTCACAAGAAGGTCGCCTTTTTCATTTCCAGGCCCGGATCAGATACCGTACTGCGCCCGGTAAGCCTCGACCGCCGGCAGATGCTGCTTCAGCTGTGGATCATCGGCCAGGAACTCCAGCACCTGGGTCAGCGAAACGATGCTGACCACCGGAATACCGAAGTCGCGTTCCACTTCCTGGATCGCCGACAGCTCGCCATTGCCACGCTCTTCGCGGTTCAGCGCGATCAGCACGCCAGCGGCCTTGGCCTGCTGGGCATTGATGATTTGCATGACCTCACGAATGGCGGTACCGGCGGTGATCACGTCGTCGATGATCAGCACGTCACCGGCCAGCGGTGCACCGACAAGGCTGCCACCTTCACCGTGGTCCTTGGCTTCCTTGCGGTTGAAGCACCATGGCACATCGAGCTGATGCTGATCGGCAAGGGCCACGGCAGTTGTCGCTGCCAGCGGGATGCCCTTGTAGGCCGGGCCGAACAGCACATCGAACGGGATCTTGCTGTCGACGATGGCTGCGGCATAGCAACGGCCCAGTTCGGCCAGGGCGGAACCGGTGTTGAACAGGCCGGCATTGAAGAAATACGGGCTGGTACGCCCCGATTTCAGGGTGAATTCACCGAAACGCAGTACCCCGCGATCGATGGCAAAACGGATGAAGTCGCGCTGATACGGCTGCATGGATAGTCCCGGACACCACGGATTTAGCTAAATGGGTTGAGCTCGGGTATCATACACGCACGAGATTTTTGGGGCCATTTATGCGGATCATCAGTGTGAACGTAAATGGCATTCAGGCTGCGGCCGAGCGTGGTTTGCTCAGCTGGCTGCAAGCCCAGAATGCCGACGTCATCTGCCTTCAGGATACCCGCGCCTCGGCCTTTGAACTCGATGACCCAGCTTTCCAGCTCGATGGCTATTTCCTTTATGCCTGCGACGCGGAGGTGCCTGCCCAAGGTGGTGTGGCCCTGTATTCGCGCATGCAGCCCAAGGCAGTCATCACCGGCCTGGGCTTCGAGACAGCCGACCGCTACGGGCGTTACCTGCAAGCAGATTTCGACAAAGTCAGTATTGCCAGCCTGCTGCTGCCTTCGGGTATGAACGGCGACGAAGACTTGAACCAGAAGTTCAAGTTGATGGACGACTTCGCCAAGTACCTGGACAAACAGCGTCGCAAGCGTCGCGAATACATCTACTGCGGCTCGTTCTACGTGGCGCAGCAGAAGCTCGACATCAAGAACTGGCGTGACAGCCAGCAGTCGCCGGGTTTCCTGGCGCCGGAGCGTGCCTGGATGGATGCGATCACCGGCGAGATGGGTTACGTCGACGCCCTGCGCGAAGTCAGCCGTGAAGGCGACCAGTACAGCTGGTGGCCGGACAACGAGCAGGCCGAGATGCTCAATCTGGGCTACCGGTTCGACTACCAGATCCTCACCCCGGGCCTGCGCCGCTTCGTGCGCAATGCCCGCCTGCCGCGTCAGCCGCGCTTCTCCCAGCATGCGCCGCTGATTGTCGACTATGACTGGACGTTGACCATCTGAAGGCATGGGGCCGCTTTGCGGCCCTATCGCGACACAAGGCCGCTCCTACAGGGGAATGCATATCCCTTGTAGGAGCGGCCTTGTGTCGCGATAGGGCTGCAAAGCAGCCCCAGCATTATTTGATCGGCCGCCAGATCATCGGATAGCGATACGGCTTGCCCTCATTCGCCCGCACAGCCGCAATGATGATCAGGATCATCACCGCGACCATCAGCATGGCGAACAGCACCAGCCCGATGAACACGAACATCAGCAGGAAGCAGATGAACCCGGCAATGGTTACGCTGATCTGAAAATTCAGCGCCTCTTTGCCTTGGGCGTCGATGAAAGGGTCTTGCTCGCGCTTGAGGTGCCAAAGCACCAGCGGGCCCAGCAAGTGACCGAGCGGCACCACCAGGCCCAGCAGCGCGGAGAGGTGGCAGAACATCGCCCACTGCCGGATTTCGGCATTGGGCGGGGTGATCGACAGGTTCGATTCGCTCATGCCCCGCACCTCCCTGGCTGGGTTCAGTCGGCCAGTGCCGCCTGCTGCAGTTCGAAGATCTCGCTCATGCCCTTCTGCGCCAGGGCGAGCATGGCGTTGAAGTCTTCAGGCTGGAACGGCGCACCTTCGGCAGTACCCTGCACTTCGATGAAACCACCGGCGCTGGTCATGACCACGTTCAGGTCGGTTTCGGCGGCGGAGTCTTCCAGGTAGTCCAGGTCGAGCACCGCTTCGCCCTGATACATGCCCACCGACACTGCGGCGATCATGTGCTTGAGCGGGTTGCCGGCTTTCAGACCACCGCGCTTCTTGATCACTGCCAGGGCATCGCACAGAGCGACCATGGCACCGGTGATGGACGCGGTACGGGTGCCACCATCGGCCTGGATCACGTCGCAGTCGATGTACAGGGTGATATCACCGAGCTTGCTCATGTCCAGCGCGGCGCGCAGCGAACGGCCGATCAGACGCTGGATTTCCAGGGTGCGGCCACCCTGCTTGCCACGGCTGGCTTCACGCTGGTTACGCTCGCCGGTGGAGCGCGGCAGCATGCCGTACTCGGCAGTCAGCCAGCCTTGGCCCTGGCCTTTGAGAAAGCGCGGCACACCGTTTTCCACGCTGACCGTGCAGATGACCTTGGTGTCACCGAACTCGACCAGTACCGACCCTTCGGCGTGCTTGGTGTAGTTGCGGGTAATGCGGATCGAGCGGAGCTGATCGGCGGCGCGACCACTTGGACGTTTCATCTGGGATACCTGTACTGGGACTTTGAATCTGCCGAGCATTATAGAGCCCATGGCCCGGGGAAGACATGCCTATTGTCGCGCCCGGCACAGCCCGTCGCCTTTTCCTACTGGCCAGGCCACCCGTCGGTAACATGGGTGGATTGGGCGCCGAGGCCCCACTGCGCTACAATCCTGCGCCTTGCAGCCGAGAGGCTCCCACCGTTCATTCATATACGCGAGGTACTCCCCATGGTGCACAGCATGACCGCTTTTGCTCGTGTCGAGCGCGCCGGCAGCCAAGGCACCCTGGTCTGGGAGCTGCGTTCGGTCAACCACCGTTACCTGGAGCCGCACCTGCGCCTGCCCGAGGCCCTGCGCGACCTCGAAGGCGCCGTGCGTGAAGGACTGCGCCAAGGCCTGTCGCGGGGCAAGGTAGAATGCACCTTGCGCCTCAACGAAGACAGCAACGGCAAACCGCTGAAGGTGGACCGCGAGCGCGCCGCGCAGCTGGTTGCCGCCGCCGAGGAAGTGGCCGGCCTGATCAAGCAGCCGGCACCACTGAACCCGCTGGAGGTGCTGTCCTGGCCAGGCGTGTTGGTGGCCGACGCCAACGATCCGCAGGCACTGAATACCGAAGCCATGGCGTTGTTCGATGAGGCGCTGGCCGAGCTCAAGGCCGGGCGTCAGCGTGAAGGCCAGGAACTGGCCCGGCTGATCAACGAACGCCTGGACAACATGGCCAGCGAAGTCACCACCCTGCGCGCCCTGGTGCCGCAGATGCTGGCAGCACAGCGGCAGAAGATCCTCGACCGCTTCGGCGATATGCAGGCCGAACTCGACCCGCAACGTCTGGAGCAGGAGATGGTGCTACTGGCCCAGAAGAGCGACGTGGCCGAGGAGCTCGACCGCCTCAGCACCCACGTCACCGAAGTGCGCCGCGTGCTCAAGGGTGGCGGTGCTGCCGGGCGGCGCCTCGACTTCCTGATGCAGGAACTCAACCGCGAGGCCAACACCCTCGGCTCCAAAGCCTTCGACCCACGCAGCACGCAAGCGGCGGTCAACCTGAAGGTATTGATCGAACAGATGCGTGAACAAGTACAGAACATCGAGTAAGGCCACCCCGACCATGAAGCACAGCAGCGGCACTCTCTACATCGTTTCGGCCCCTTCGGGCGCCGGCAAGACCAGCCTGGTCACTGCCCTGACCCAGGACGACTCGCAAATCCGCGTCTCGGTCTCGCACACCACCCGCGCCATGCGCCCGGGTGAGCAGCACGGGGTGAACTACCACTTCGTCGTCCACGAGGAATTCAAGGCTCTGATCGAACAAGGCGACTTCCTGGAGCATGCCGAGGTGTTCGGCAACTTCTACGGCACCTCGCGCAGCGCCATGCAGCAGACCCTGAACCAGGGTTACGACCTGATCCTGGAAATCGACTGGCAAGGCGCCCAGCAGGTACGCAAGCTGATGCCGCAGGCTTTGTCGGTGTTCATCCTGCCACCAAGCCAGCAGGCGCTGCGCGAGCGCCTGGACGGCCGCGGGCAGGACAGCGAAGAAATCATCGCCGGGCGCATGAAGGAAGCGGTCAGCGAGATGGTGCACTACGACGAGTATGACTACGTGATCATCAACGATGACTTCGACGAGGCGCTGGAGGACTTGAAGGCAGTGTTCCGCTCGAACCGCCTGCTGCTGAAAAAGCAGCAACAGCGCAACAGCGGGCTTCTGAAAGAACTGCTCTCCTGAAAGACCGCATGGGGCTGCTTTGCAGCCCATTCGCAGCACAAGGCTGCTCCTACAATGGCGCAATGTACGCCATCGATGTAGGAGCGGCCTTGTGTCGTGAAAGGGGCGCAAAGCGCCCCCAGCCTTATTCCTGCAATGGCAAGGTAGCCTGCTGACGCAGGGTAGCCCCCAGGAAATACGCCGGCGCGCGCAGCCGCGACAGCATCATCAGCACGATCCCCAGCACCGAGATGATCGCGGCGATCACGAACACCAGCCCCAGCCCGCCCACATGCGAGCCGCTGCCGAAGTCCGGCGAGGCGCTGTCGATGGCGGTACGCACGAAGATAACCGACAAGATCACCCCACCCACCAGCGGGCACAAGCCGCGCATCAGGAAGTGGCGCAGGCTGTCGAACAGGCTGTCGCGGAAGTACCAGACACAGGCGAAGGCCGTCAGCGAATAGTAGAAGCAGATCATCATGCCCAGTGCAGTGATGGTATCCGCCAACACGTTCTCGCTCAGGGTGCGCATGGTCACGTAGAACAGGCCCGCGGCCACGCCGGCGCAGATGGTGGCGTAACGCGGGGTCTGCGAACGTGGGCAGACGCTGGCGAACTTCTGCGGCACCGCACCGTAGTAACCCATGGCCAACAGTGTGCGCGCCGGCGACACGAAGGTCGACTGCAGCGACGCCGCGGTACTGGCCAGCACGGCAATGGACATCAGGATCGCCAGCGGCCCCATGACCGGGCCGGCCAGGTGAGCGAAGACGTTTTCCTGGATGCGCGGGTTGTTCAGGCCCAGGCCCTGTTCGCTGATACCAGCAAACTGCAGGGTGGCAATGGCGGTGAACAGGTACAGGCCGAGGATCAGCAGCACGGTCCAGGTGGCCGCCTTGCCCGGCACCTCGTCACTGCCGACCGACTCCTCGCTGACAGTCAGGCACACGTCCCAGCCCCAGAAGATGAAGATCGACAGCGACAGCCCGGCGGCAAAGGCCGAGAACGATTCGACGCCGAACGGGTTGAACCAGGCGAAATCGAATTCCAGCGGTGGCGGCGCCGTGGTTTCGCCGAAAGCGGCAAAGGCAAAGCCGATCAGCACCAGCAACTGCAGGGCCACCAGGCCGTATTGCACCGTCATGGTGGTGGTCATGCCGCGGCAGCAGATCCACACCGCCAGGGCGATGAACACGCAACAGGTGGTCATGTTGATGAGCAGGTTGTCGGCCAATGCCGCCAGTTCATGCTTGCCGGTGATCTGACCAAGGAACAGGTAGAAGAAGTCGACCGCCACCCCTGCCAGGTTCGACAACACGATGGTGGTGGCGACCACCAGACCCCAGCCACCGATCCAGCCGATCATCGGACCGAAGGCGCGCGCCGACCAGGTAAACGAAGTACCGCTGTCCGGCTCCGCCGAGTTCAGTTCGCGATAGCCCAAGGCTACCAACAGCATCGGCAGGAAGCCGACGATGAATACCGCTGGCAGGTGCGCGCCCACTTCACGCACGGTCGGGCCAAGGGCGCCGGTCAGGGTGTAGACCGGGGCGATGGTGGAAATGCCCAGCACCACGCTGGCCAGCAAGCCCAGCCGGCCGGTGGCCAGCCCCTTGCTGCGCTGGGTGTTGCCCGCGTCGGCCGCCACATCGGGTGGGCGGCCGGCTTCTGTGTAATTGCTCATGAGTATTTGCCGTAAATTTTGGAATTGTTTTCACAGGCCTTGCGTACAAGGCCCGCTTTCACTCATTGAAAGCTTGCTGCCGGGAACAAGTCATCCGAGACCTTCGGGTGACGTCAGAGTGCCTCCTGCCGTGCGCCCTCCCGTGTTGCATAAGCAAAACAGGCCTCGCGAAACGCCTGGAACAGACGTAACGAGACCGGGTTTTCGGTAAATCGCCACTCCGGGTGCCATTGCACGCCGAGCACAAAGCCCGGCGCAGCAGGCATGGACACCGCTTCGATCAGGCCATCCGGGGCCCGTGCCTCGACGCGCAGGCCTGGGGCCAGACGGTCGATGCCCTGGCTGTGCAGCGAGTTGACCTCGAACTGCGCCGCCAGGCCCAGGCGCTCGAACAACCCGCCAGGCTCGATGCCGACAAGGTGACGAGGGCCGTATTGCACCTCCAGAGGTGCGTCCTCTGGTTCACGGTGGTCCAGGTATCCGGGCAGTTCCTGCACGCGCTGGTGCAGGCTGCCGCCCAGGGCCACGTTCAATTCCTGGTAGCCACGGCAAATACAGAACACCGGCACACCGGCGGCAATGGCCGCCTGCAACAGTGGCAGGGTCAGGCGATCGCGTGCCAGATCGTGCCGGGTACCCGCCGCGCTGGGGGCGCCATTGTAATGATGCGGTTCGATATTTGAAGGTGAGCCGGTAAAAACAATGCCGTGCAGACGGGCCAGCAGCGCCTGCGTGTCGCTGCCCCCGTCACGGGCCGGCAAGATCAGCGGCAAGCCGGCAAAGCCGGCTGCCTCGACATACTTGTCGCCTACCGTATGCGACGAGTTCTTCCCCACCTGCTGGCGGCAGGCGCTGACACCGATCAAGGGGACCGCATTTGCGCTCATGGGCTTACACCGTGTGCAGGTACCAGTTGTACTCGAGATCGGAAATCGACACTTCGAACTCGGCCAGTTCGCTTTCCTTGCAGGCCACGAAGATATCGATGTAATCCGGGCTGATGTATTGGTTGAGGACTTCGCTGTCGTCCAGCGCGCGCAGGGCATCGCGCAGGTTGTTCGGCAGGCTCTGCTCCAGCTGTTCGTAGGAATTGCCTTCGATCGGCGCCTGCGGCTCGACCTGGTTGGTCAGGCCGTGGTGAACACCGGCGAGGATCGCCGCGAGCATCAGGTAGGGGTTGGCGTCGGCACCGGCCACGCGGTGCTCGAGGCGCACGTTATCGCTGCTGTCGGTGGGCACGCGCACGGCCACGGTGCGGTTGTCCAGGCCCCAGCTTGGCGCATTGGGCACGTAGAACTGCGCGCCGAAGCGGCGGTAGGAGTTGATGTTCGGGCAGAGGAAGGCCATCGACGCCGGCATGGTCTCCAGCACACCACCGATGGCATGGCGCAGCGCGTCGCTTTGCAGCGGGTCGTCACTGGCGAAGATGTTCTTGCCGGTTTTCTTGTCCAGCAACGAAATGTGCACGTGCAGGCCATTGCCTGCCTGGCCCGGGTAGGGCTTGGCCATGAAGGTGGTGTCCATCTCATGGTCATAGGCAACGTTCTTGATCAGGCGCTTGAGCAGGATCGCGTAGTCGCAGGCCTTCAGCGGGTCAGCCACGTGGTGCAGGTTGACCTCGAACTGTGCCGGGGCGCTTTCCTTGACGATGGCGTCGGCGGGCAGGCCTTGCTCCTTGGCCGCTTCGAGCATGTCCTGCAGGCAGTCGGCATATTCATCGAGGTCGTCGATGAGGTACACCTGGGTCGACTGCGGGCGCTTGCCGGAAATCGGCGAGCGCGGCGGCTGCGGGCGACCGTTGAGGTTGTCCTGGTCGATCAGGTAGAACTCCAGCTCGAACGCGGCGCAGATATCCAGGCCCAGGTCATCGAACTTGCTCACCACCTGGCGCAGTACTTCGCGCGGGTCGGCGAAGAACGGCTGGCCATCCAGTTCGTGCATGGTCATCAGCAGCTGGGCGGTGGGGCGCTTCTGCCACGGCTCGTCCGACAGCGTGCCGGGGATCGGGAAGCAGATGCGGTCGGCATCGCCGATGTCCAGGCCAAGGCCGGTGCTCTCGACGGTGGACCCGTTGATGTCCAGGGCGAACAGCGATGCCGGCAGGTTGATGCCCTTCTCGTACACCTTGTGCAGGCTGGCCCGCTCGATGCGCTTGCCACGTACCACGCCGTTCATGTCGGAGATCAGCAGGTCGACGTACTGCGTGTCCGGATGGGCCTGGAGGAAGTCATTCATCTCGCTGGAAGAACTGGCGCACGGGGTTACCGACGTCATGGCTGTACATCCTTTGATTTGCTGCGGCGATGTGGGGGATACGGCTGGCGCCTCACGGGCGACGATGGTTGCAGCTGTTGTTCTTTTCACTTTCCCATCGTGGGGATTGGTTACCCGACCGGGCGCATTGATTCCCGGGGGCCGTTTCACTATAAAATGGCCAAAACGCAACAGACATTGGCAATTCGGCAAGCAGAGCGTGCACCAATGCAATATCAGATTACCCATGCCGACCTCTCCCTGGTCCTGGCCCTGGAACGTGGCCGCTCGCTGGCCAAGGCTGCCGAGTTGCTCAAGGTCGATGTTTCGACGGTCTTCCGCTCGATCCGCCGGCTGGAATCGGCGCTGGGCACAGCCTTGTTCGTCAAGAGCCGCAAAGGCTACCTGCCGACCGACACCGCCCAGGCCCTGGCCGAGCAGGCCGAACGCGCCGAGCAGGCGCTGGAGGCGGCGCGCATCGCCATGACCAGTGGCGAGCAGGTGGTCAGCGGCACCGTACGCCTGACCTGTACCGAAGCGGTGATGCACAGCCTGCTGCTGCCGGCGCTGGCCGAGTTCATGCCCAACTACCCGGCCTTGTCGCTGGAGATGGGCACTTCCAACACCTTCGCCAACCTCAGCCGGCGCGATGCCGACATTGCCCTGCGCCTGACCAACACGCCACCGGAGCACCTGGTGGGCCGCAACCTGGGGTCCACCTCCTACGTGGTCTGCGGCCAGCCGCAGTGGCGCGAACGTCTGGCCGAGTCGCCTGCCAGCGTGCCGTGGATCGCCCCCGACGACTCGATGCAGGACCACCCTACGGTGGTCTGGCGCAACCAGCAGCACCCGGGGTTGAGCCCGCGCTACCAGTGCAGCGGCATGTCGACCATCGCTCAACTGGTCACGGCCGGGCTCGGCGTGGCAGCGCTGCCGGACTACATGGTGCATGCTCTGCCCGGGGTGGATGCGCTGAGCGGGCCGCTGCCGGGTTGCGACACCCAGCTGTGGCTGCTGACCCGGCCGGACTGCCGGGCGTTGCGCTCGGTGCAGACCTTGTTCGAGGAGCTGACCCCGCGGTTGCGTGACGCGATGCTCTGAGGTTATCGTCAGGCTCAAGCGATAGGGTGTCTGTTCCGGCCCTTTCGCGGCTGAAGCCGCTCCCACAGGGTGCGGTGATGAACCTGAGGACAATGCGGTCCCTGTGGGAGCGGCTTCAGCCGCGAAGAAGGCAACACAGGGCTTGAAGGTAACCACCCGACAAAACAGCGCTTCCCTATTGGCTGGTGATTTTTTAAACTATCGAGTCCGCCTGCCCATTATCGGGCTGCACGCCCACCGCAATTGCTACTGAGGAAGACCATGGCCCGCGTAACTGTTGAAGACTGCCTGGAACACGTGGATAACCGCTTTGAGCTGGTCATGCTCTCGACCAAGCGCGCTCGCCAGCTGGCGACCGGCGGCAAAGAGCCACGCGTTGCGTGGGAAAACGACAAGCCGACCGTTGTTGCCCTGCGTGAAATCGCCGAAGGCATCGTCACCAACGAGTTCATCGCCGCTGAAGAGATCGTCACCGAGGATCCGGTGTTCGCCGCGTTCGAGGACGAGAACAACGAGGCTGTCTGATTGATGCCAGGTCGACGTCGCACGGCGCAAGGCCCCCTTCCTCGGCAGGAGGTGAACCCATGCCGGGTATAGAAGCCTTGGCCGAACGGCTGTCGACCTACCTTGGCCCCGAACAGGTCAACCTGGTCCGGCGTGCCTATTTCTACGCCGAACAGGCCCACGATGGGCAGCGCCGCCGCAGTGGCGAGCCCTACGTGACCCACCCGCTGGCCGTGGCCAGCATCCTCGCGGACATGCACATGGACCATCAGAGCCTGATGGCGGCCATGCTGCACGACGTGATCGAAGATACCGGCATCGCCAAGGAAGCCCTCAGCCAGCAGTTTGGCGAGACCGTGGCCGAACTGGTCGATGGGGTCAGCAAGCTGACCCAGATGAACTTCGAGACCAAGGCCGAGGCGCAAGCCGAAAACTTCCAGAAGATGGCCATGGCCATGGCCCGCGATATCCGCGTGATCCTGGTCAAGCTGGCCGACCGCCTGCACAACATGCGCACCCTGGAAGTGCTGTCCGGCGAAAAACGCCGGCGCATCGCCAAGGAAACCCTCGAGATCTACGCCCCCATTGCCAACCGCCTGGGCATGCACACCGTGCGCGTTGAGTTCGAGGACCTCGGCTTCAAGGCCATGCACCCGATGCGTTCGTCGCTGATCCACCGCGCGGTAAAAAGCGCACGCGGCAACCGCAAGGAGATCGTCGCCAAGATCGAGCATTCGCTGGCCAACTGCCTGGCCGCCGACGGCATCGAGGGCGAGGTCAGCGGCCGGCAGAAACACCTCTATGGCATCTACAAGAAGATGCGTGGCAAGCGCCGCGCCTTCAACGAGATCATGGACGTGTACGCCTTCCGCATCGTCGTGGACAAGGTCGATACCTGCTACCGCGTACTCGGTGCGGTGCACAACCTGTACAAGCCGCTGCCCGGTCGCTTCAAGGATTACATCGCGATCCCCAAGGCCAACGGCTACCAGTCGTTGCACACCACGCTGTTTGGCATGCACGGCGTGCCCATCGAAATCCAGATCCGCACCCGCGAGATGGAAGAGATGGCCAACAACGGCATTGCCGCGCACTGGCTGTACAAGTCCAACGACGACGAGCAACCCAAGGGCAGCCACGCCCGCGCCCGCCAGTGGGTCAAGGGCATCCTCGAGCTGCAGCAACGTGCCGGCAACTCGCTGGAATTCATCGAGAGCGTGAAGATCGACCTGTTCCCGGACGAGGTCTACGTTTTCACGCCCAAAGGCCGCATCATGGAACTGCCCAAAGGCTCCACGGCCGTCGACTTCGCCTACGCGGTGCACACCGACGTCGGCAACAGCTGCATCGCCTGCCGCATCAACCGCCGCCTGGCGCCGCTGTCCGAACCGCTGCAAAGCGGCTCGACGGTGGAAATCGTCAGCGCCCCGGGCGCGCGGCCGAACCCGGCCTGGCTCAACTTCGTGGTTACCGGCAAGGCGCGCACGCACATCCGCCACGCGCTCAAGCAGCAGCGTCGCTCCGAGTCCATCAGCCTGGGCGAACGCCTGCTGAACAAGGTGCTCACCGGCTTCGACAGCAGCCTGGAAATGATCCCCCAGGAGCGCATCCAGGCCATTCTCGCCGAGTACCGCCTGGAGCTGATCGAAGACCTGCTCGAAGACATCGGCCTGGGCAACCGCATGGCCTACGTGGTCGCGCGCCGCCTGCTGTCGGCCGAAGGCGAGCAGCTGCCGGCACCGGAAGGTCCGCTGGCGATTCGTGGTACCGAAGGGCTGGTGCTGAGCTACGCCAAGTGCTGCACACCGATCCCGGGCGACCCGATCGTCGGCCACCTGTCAGCCGGCAAGGGCATGGTCGTGCACCTGGAAAACTGCCGCAACATCAGTGAAATCCGCCACAACCCGGAAAAGTGCGTACAACTCTCCTGGGCCAAGGACATCACCGGTGAGTTCAATGTCGAGTTGCGTGTCGAACTGGAGCACCAGCGCGGCCTGATTGCCCTGCTGGCCAGCAGTGTCAACGCCGCCGACGGCAACATCGAGAAGATCAGCATGGACGAACGCGACGGCCGTATCAGCGTGGTCCAACTGGTGGTCAGCGTGCACGACCGCGTGCACCTGGCGCGTGTGATCAAGAAGCTGCGTACCCTGACCGGTGTGGTCCGCATCACCCGCATGCGTACGTAGTCCGCCAACCGCAAGGAGTCATCATGAGCAAGACCGTCATCAACAGCGACAAGGCCCCTGCCGCCATCGGCACCTACTCGCAGGCGATCAAGGCCGGCAACACCGTGTACATGTCGGGCCAGATCCCGCTGGACCCGAAGACCATGGAGCTGGTCGAAGGCTTCGAAGCCCAGACCGTACAGGTGTTCGAGAACCTCAAGGCCGTGGCTGAAGCCGCTGGCGGTTCGTTCAAGGACATCGTCAAGCTGAACATCTTCCTCACCGACCTGAGCCACTTCGCCAAGGTCAACGAGGTGATGGGCCGCTACTTCGAGCAGCCTTACCCGGCCCGCGCCGCCATCGGTGTTGCCGCGCTGCCGAAAGGCGCCCAGGTCGAAATGGACGCCATTCTGGTCATCGAATGATGCCCTCGGTGACGGGCACCCCGCCCGTCACCTTCCCTCCTTTGCAAGGTTATCCCCTCATGCGTCAAGCACTGCCCCTCGCGCTGGCAGCCCTGCTTCTGGGCGGCTGCGCCAGCCACAAACCCGAAGATTTCAACGGCACCTGGATCAACCAGGACGCCATCACCGCTGCGGTCAAAGGAGGCAGCTTGCGCCAGGCACTGAATGAGCATGGGCCGGTGCTAGAGTGGAAACTCGATGTTGCCACTCAGCAGGCCAGCTTCAGTAACGGCTACGAAGCCGTTGACGGCCAAATGACCATCAACGAAAAGCAGATGCAGGCCAATTTCCAGGGCAGCCTCGTCGAACAACTGGCGCTTGATGGCGATGAACTGAAAACAACCGATCGGTCCGGCGCTGAGCAAACCTTCGTGCGCACCAAGCAGGCCGGCGATGCGCCATTGGGCGGCAGCTTCGAGAAGGCCCTGTACCAGGCCTATCTGGGCGGCAACTGGAAGATCGTCGAAGGCCAGGGCAAAGGTGCCAGCGTGCGCTTCGGCGACACCGGCAACGTCACCGGCCTGCCAGGGCCAGACCGTTTCGCCCTGTGCCTGGCGGGTGACTGCGCGACCATGGGTGGCAGCAATGACAGCCTGTGGCTGGAGCGCAACCAGCGTGGCGCGCCGTTCATCCTCAAGCGCGATGGCGACAAGCTGGAGATCTTCCAGGCAGTGAACCGCGCGCAGCCGGATGAAATGCCAGTGTTGGCGGCCGGCAAGCGCCAGTGGGTGCTGGAGCTGGACTGAAGCCTGCTGAAATCGTGTTCGACCTCATCGGCCTCTTCGCGGGTAAACCCGCTCCCACAGGTGCACCGCTGGTTTCAAGCCTGGTGATGTGCCTGTGGGAGCGGGTTTACCCGCGAAGAGGCCGGTAGACTCAGCGCACGCCTTTCAGGATTGCGGCATAGCCTTCCCTGTAACTCGGATACACCGGCGCCCAGCCCAATGCCCGCGCCCGGGCATTACTGCAGCGCTTGCTGCCGGTCCGCCGCACCCGCTGCTCATCCGACCACTCGGTTACCCCCATGTACGCCCGCAGCCAGGCCACCACATCGGCCAGCGGCGCCGGGTCGTCGTCGACGCCGATGTAGCAGTCGTCGAGCACCTTGCCGTCGGCATCGGCCTGCAACAGGAACGCCAACAGGCTGGCAGCATCCTCGGCATGGATGCGGTTGCCATACAGCGGTGGCTCCTCGGCCACGCGATAGCCCTGGCGCACCTGACTGAGCAGCCACTCGCGGCCGGGGCCATAGATGCCGGTCAGGCGCACCACGCTGGCCGGGATGCCGCTGGCCAGCGCCAGCCGCTCAGCCTCCAGCATCAACCGCCCGGAATAACCTTCAGGCTCGGTGGCCGCGCCTTCTTCGATCCACTCGCCGTCCTTCTGTGCATACACGCTGCTGCTGGACACGAACAGCAGCCGTCGTGGGCATTGCCCGCGCTCGGCCAGCCAACCCAGCACATGGCGCAAACCGTCGACATAGGCTGCCTGGTAACCCGCTTCGTCGTGCTGGCTGGCCGCCACGCAATACACCAGGTAGTCCGGCGCGCGCTGCGGCCAGGTGTCGGGAATCGATGGCTCGGACAAGTCCGCTGCCACCGGCACGACCCCCGCAGGCAACTGCCCGACCGAGCGACGCAGGCCGCTCACCTGCCAGCCGCGCGCGAGCATCTGCCGGGCAAGACGCCCGCCTACATCACCACATCCCACCACCATCACGGAAAGGTCTGACATCTCTAAACTCCCTAGACCAATTGATCAGCCCGACCACGCTACACGATGGATGGCTAGACCATAGGCGAAAAAAGCAACAAGATTACTTTTGTTAACAAGAATTACTTGCAATAATGGCCGCCAAATTGTTCTCGGCCTACCTCGAGGCCTTGGAGAACGTTAACTTCATTCTTCATCAGGTCCGGCCAGCATGACACGTACTCAACCTTCCGCTTCGCCAACCCCGTCGCGCGCCTGGCGCGCCATCGCCGCGCTGACACTCAGCCTGGTGCTGGCCCCGGTGGCCATGGCCGATGAGCCAACCGCCAATGCTGCTGCGCCTGCTGCCGCTACCGCACCGGCTGCTCCGGCAGTTGCTCCAGCCGCAGCACCGGCTGGCGGTGCAGTTGCCGCCACCCCGGTTGATGCCCCGGTCGCTGCAGACCCGAGCGTCGAGGCTCTGGTTGAAGACACCTCGCTGGGCATGGCCCACGACCTGTCCCCTTGGGGCATGTACAAGAATGCCGACGTGGTGGTGAAGGCGGTGATGATCGGCCTTGCCATTGCCTCCATCATCACCTGGACCATCTGGATTGCCAAAGGCTTCGAGCTGATGGGCGCCAAGCGTCGCCTGCGTGGTGAAATCGCCCTGCTGAAGAAATCCGCCAGCCTCAAGGAAGCCAGCGACGTTTCCAACAAGGAAGGCACCCTGGCCCACACCCTGGTCCACGACGCACTCGAAGAGATGCGCCTGTCGGCCAACGCCCGCGAAAAAGAGGGCATCAAGGAGCGCGTCAGCTTCCGCCTGGAGCGCCTGGTACACGCCAGCGGTCGCACCATGAGCAGCGGCACCGGCGTACTCGCCACCATCGGCTCCACTGCGCCATTCGTCGGCCTGTTCGGTACCGTATGGGGCATCATGAACAGCTTCATCGGCATCGCCAAGACCCAAACCACCAACCTGGCCGTGGTTGCCCCAGGTATCGCCGAAGCCCTGTTGGCCACCGCCCTGGGTCTGGTCGCCGCAATTCCGGCCGTGGTCATCTACAACGTCTTCGCCCGCTCCATCGCCGGCTACAAGGCCCAGGTGTCCGACGCCTCCGCCCAGGTGCTGCTGCTGGTCAGCCGTGATCTGGACCATCAGGGCAGCGAGCGTGTTGCCCCGCACATGGTGAAAGTGGGGTAAGCCATGGGCCTGCATCTCAACGAAGGTGGCGACGACCTCGCCGAAAACCACGAAATCAACGTTACGCCGTTCATCGACGTGATGCTGGTGCTGCTGATCATCTTCATGGTCGCAGCCCCCTTGGCCACGGTCGACATCAAGGTCGACCTGCCGGCCTCGACCGCCAAGCCGGCGCCGAGGCCCGAGAAACCGGTGTTCGTCAGCGTCAAGGCCGACCAGAAGCTGTACGTCGGTGACGATCAGGTCCCTGCCCCCGACCAGCTTGGCCCGATGCTCGATGCCAAGACCAAGGGCGACAAGGAAACCACCATCTTCTTCCAGGCTGACAAAGGCGTGGATTACGGTGACCTGATGGAAGTGATGAACAACATGCGCGCGGCCGGCTACCTGAAAGTCGGTCTGGTAGGTCTAGAGACGGCAGCCAAGAAATGACAAGAACGCGCTCGAACATGGCGCGCTACGGTGGCAGCCTGGCGATCGTGCTGGGCGTGCACGTGGTCGCCGTGCTGCTGACGCTCAACTGGTCGGTGCCCCAGGCCATCGAACTGCCACCGGCAGCCATGATGGTCGAGCTGGCGCCGTTGCCGGAGCCTGCGCCACCACCGCCCCCGAAAGCGGCGCCGCAGCCACCGGCACCGGTCGAGGAACCGCCACTGCCGAAGCTGGCCGAGGCACCCAAGCCCAAGATCGCCATTCCCAAGCCGCCCAAGCCAAAGGCCAAGCCACAGCCGCCCAAGCCCGAGAAAAAGCCTGAGCCGCCGAAGGAAGCACCGCCGACCGAACAAACGGTAGACGCACCGCCCAGCAACACGCCACCGCAGAAGTCCGCGGCACCGGCACCGAGCATTGCGTCCAACAGCAAAGCCCTGCCTACCTGGCAGAGCGACCTGCTGCGTCACCTGGCCAAGTACAAGCGTTACCCGGAAGACGCGCGCCGTCGCGGGCTGCAGGGCATAAACCGCTTACGTTTCGTGGTCGACGCCGAAGGCAAGGTGGTGTCGTACTCCATGGCCGGAGGTTCGGGTAGTGCCGCTCTGGACCGGGCGACCCTGGAAATGATCCGTCGGGCCGGCACGGTACCCAAGCCGCCACCCGAGTTGCTGAACAATGGCACGATCGAAGTCGTGGCCCCGTTCGTCTACTCGCTGGACCGCCGCTGAGACTTTTGTTTCTGTCACAAATCGGCAAGTCTGATAACGTGCGTCTATCGATTGCAGCCGCTATGCTGGGCTCGCAACTTCATGGACGCACGTTATGACCCTCACAGAATTACGCTACATCGTCACACTCGCCCAGGAACAGCATTTCGGCCATGCCGCCGAACGCTGCCACGTGAGCCAGCCGACCCTGTCGGTCGGTGTGAAGAAGCTCGAGGATGAGCTTGGCGTCTTGATCTTCGAGCGCAGCAAGAGCGCGGTCCGCCTGACCCCGGTCGGCGAAAGCATCGTCGCCCAGGCGCAAAAGGTACTGGAGCAGGCCCAGGGCATTCGCGAGCTGGCCCAGGCCGGCAAGAACCAGCTGACCGCCCCGCTCAAGGTCGGTGCCATCTATACCGTCGGCCCGTACCTGTTCCCGCACCTGATTCCGCAGCTGCACCGCGTGGCACCGCAGATGCCGCTCTACATCGAAGAGAACTTCACCCACGTACTGCGCGAAAAGCTGCGCAACGGCGAACTGGACGCGGTGATCATCGCCCTGCCGTTCAACGAAGCCGACGTGCTGACCCTGCCGCTGTACGATGAGCCGTTCTGCGCCCTGATGCCGGCTGACCACCCGTGGACAGCGAAAAAGACCATCGACACCGCCATGCTCAACGACAAGAGCCTGTTGCTGCTCGGTGAAGGCCACTGCTTCCGCGACCAGGTACTGGAGGCTTGTCCAACGCTGAACAAGGGCGGTGAAGGCTCCAAGCACACCACGGTGGAGTCCAGCTCGCTGGAAACCATCCGTCACATGGTGGCCTCAGGCCTTGGCGTGTCGATCCTGCCGCTGTCGGCGGTGCACAGCCACCACTACGCCCCCGGTGTCATCGAGGTTCGCCCACTGACCGCACCGGCACCATTCCGCACCGTAGCCATCGCCTGGCGCGCCAGCTTCCCGCGGCCGAAGGCCATCGAGATCCTCGCCGACTCGATCCGCCTGTGCTCGGTCGCCAAAGCCCCTGCGGAACAACCGGCCTGAGTCATGAGTGAGCTGTCGAAGGTCCCGGTGACGGTACTCAAGGGGGTTGGCGAGGCCATGGCGGAGAAGCTCGCCAAGGTCGGCCTGGAGAACCTGCAGGACGTGCTGTTCCACCTCCCCCTGCGCTACCAGGACCGCACCCGCGTGGTGCCGATCGGTCAACTGCGCCCTGGCCAGGACGCGGTGATCGAGGGCGTGGTCAGCGGCGCCGACGTGACCATGGGCAAGCGCCGCAGCCTGGTGGTGCGCCTGGGTGACGGCAGCGGTGTGTTGAGCCTGCGCTTCTACCACTTCAGCAACGCGCAGAAGGAAGGCCTCAAGCGTGGCACCCACCTGCGCTGCTACGGCGAAGCACGCCCCGGCGCTTCGGGCCTGGAAATCTACCACCCGGAATACCGGGCGCTGAACGGCGACGAACCGCCGCCACCGGTCGAGCAGACCCTGACGCCGATCTATCCGTCCACCGAAGGCCTTACCCAGCAACGCCTGCGGCTGCTTTGTCAGCAGAGCCTGGGCCTGCTGGGCCCGCGCAGCCTGCCGGACTGGCTGCCCGACGAACTGGCCCGGGACTACCAGCTGGCGCCGCTGGACGATGCCATCCGCTACCTGCACAACCCGCCGGCCGACGCCGACCTCGACGAGCTTGCCGAAGGCCAGCACTGGGCCCAGCACCGCCTGGCCTTCGAAGAACTGCTGACCCACCAGCTGTCGCAGCAACGCCTGCGCGAAAGCCTGCGCAGCCTGCGCGCGCCGGTGCTGCCCAAGGCCCAGCGCCTGCAGGCGCAGTACCTGGCCAACCTGGGCTTCCAGCCGACCGGCGCGCAGCAGCGGGTGGCCAACGAAATTGCCTACGACCTCAGCCAGCATGAGCCAATGATGCGCCTGGTGCAGGGCGATGTGGGTGCCGGCAAGACCGTGGTCGCCGCCCTGGCCGCGCTACAGGCCCTGGAGGCCGGCTACCAGGTGGCCTTGATGGCGCCCACCGAAATCCTCGCCGAACAGCACTACATCACCTTCAAACGCTGGCTCGAACCGCTGGGCATCGAAGTCGCGTGGCTGGCCGGCAAGCTAAAGGGCAAAGCCCGGGCAGCCGCCCTGGAGCAGATCGCCAATGGCGCGCCAATGGTGGTCGGCACCCATGCGCTGTTCCAGGAAGAGGTGAAGTTCAAGCACCTGGCCCTGGCGATCATCGATGAACAGCACCGTTTTGGCGTGCAGCAACGCCTGGCCCTGCGCAAGAAGGGCGTGGCCGGGGAATTGTGCCCGCACCAGCTGATCATGACCGCCACGCCCATTCCGCGCACCCTGGCCATGAGCGCCTATGCCGATCTGGACACCTCGGTGCTCGACGAACTGCCACCCGGACGCACCCCGGTGAACACCGTGCTGGTGGCCGATAGCCGCCGCTTCGAAGTGGTCGAGCGGGTGCGCGCCGCCTGCGCCGAAGGGCGCCAGGCCTACTGGGTGTGCACACTGATCGAAGAATCCGAAGAGCTTACCTGCCAGGCCGCCGAAAGCACCTACGAGGAGCTGGGCAGTGCCCTGGGCGAGCTGCGGGTAGGGCTGATCCACGGGCGCATGAAGCCGGCGGAAAAGGCCGAGATCATGGCCGAGTTCAAGGCCGGCAACCTGCAGTTGCTGGTCGCCACCACGGTCATCGAGGTGGGCGTGGACGTGCCCAACGCCAGCCTGATGATCATCGAGAACCCAGAGCGCCTGGGCCTGGCACAGCTGCACCAGTTGCGTGGCCGGGTTGGCCGGGGCAGCGCCGTCAGCCATTGCGTGCTGCTGTACCACCCGCCACTGTCGCAGATCGGCCGCGAGCGGCTAGGGATCATGCGGGAAACCAACGACGGCTTCATCATCGCCGAAAAGGACCTGGAGCTGCGTGGCCCGGGCGAGATGCTCGGCACCCGCCAGACAGGCCTTTTGCAGTTCAAGGTCGCCGACCTGATGCGTGACGCCGACCTGCTGCCGGCCGTGCGCGACGCCGCCCAGGCCCTGATCGCACGCTGGCCGGAGCACGTCAGCCCGCTGCTCGATCGCTGGCTGCGTCATGGCCAGCAATATGGCCAAGTGTGACGCTGGTCCCATAATGGATCCAGATTTGCCCAGAGGCTGGTTATACTTCGCGTTTAAAGGAATCAGTGGATACGGACCATGACTGAAGTTGCCCTGGACACCGCAACCCCACACGCTCCCTCGGTCATCCGGCTGCTGCTCGACAAACTCGGCGTGGCCTACCGCGAGGTGGTCGAACATCCGCACCTGCCGGCAGCGTCGCGGGTACAGGCCGTGCTGCTCGACGACGAGGTCGGCGCCCTGATGGTGCTGTTCCCGCAGAGCCAGCTGCTGGACCTCAACCGCCTGGCCGAACTGACCGGGCGCAAGCTCACTGCGGTGTCGGTGCCTCGCCTGAAGCAGATGCTGGACAAGCACCAGCTCAAGGCCCTGCCGGGCATCCCGGCGCTGACCAGCTCGCCGTGCCAGTACGAAAAGAGCCTGCTAGACGCTGAAACCGTGTTTATCCAGTCTGGCGAAGCCGGCCTGCTGCTGGAAATCGAACGCGCGCACTTCAAGCGCATGCTGGCCAAGGCCAGCGCCAGCAGCTTCGGCCAGGAAGTCGAGGCAATCAGCCCCAACCTCGACCGCCCCGATGATGACACCCGGGAAATCACCAACGCCGTCCAGGCCTTCACTGCCCGGCGCATCCAGAAGCGCCTGGAAGAAACCATCGAAATCCCGCCGCTGGCCGACACCGCGCAAAAGATCATCAAGCTACGGGTAGACCCCAACGCCAGCATCGACGATATCACCGGCGTGGTCGAAACCGACCCGGCGCTGGCGGCACAGGTGGTGAGCTGGGCGGCATCGCCCTACTACGCCTCACCTGGCAAGATCCGCTCGGTGGAAGACGCCATCGTGCGTGTGCTGGGCTTCGACCTGGTGATCAACCTGGCCCTGGGCCTGGCGCTGGGCAAGACCCTGAGCCTGCCGAAAGACCACCCCCAGCAGGCCACGCCGTACTGGCAGCAGTCGATCTACACCGCCGCGATCATCGAAGGCCTGACCCGCGCCATGCCACGGGCCGAGCGCCCCGAGGCCGGCCTGACCTACCTGGCCGGGCTGCTGCACAACTTTGGCTATTTGCTGTTGGCGCACGTATTCCCGCCGCACTTCTCACTGATCTGCCGCCACCTGGAGGTCAACCCGCACCTGTGCCACACCTATGTGGAACAACACCTGCTGGGCATCAGCCGCGAGCAGATCGGTGCCTGGTTGATGAAGCTGTGGGACATGCCGGAAGAACTGTCCGCCGCACTGCGCTTCCAGCACGACCCGGCCTATGAAGGCGAGTTTTCGGCGTTCCCCAACTTGGTGTGCCTGGCCACCCGCCTGCTGCGCTCGCGAGGGATTGGCTCGGGGCCACAGCAGGAGATTCCAGACGAATTGCTGGAACGGCTGGGGATTACCCGGGACAAGGCCGAGGATGTGGTGAACAAGGTGCTCGAAGCAGAGAGCCTGCTGCGTGAGCTGGCTTCGCAGTTCCACGCACCTCACTGACATGATTGGCCCCTGTGGGAGCGGGTTTACCCGCGAAGATCGCGACGCGGTGCATGGCACCGGCGTTGCCGGTGTTCGCGGGTAAACCCGCTCCCACAGGGTATGAGTCAGCAGGCCTATTGAGTTTCAGCCCTTCTTCTTCGGCTTCAGGTACTTCATCAACCCCTGGAACCACATCACCAGCGCCGGGTTGCCCTTGATCTGGATGTGCTTGTCCTGAATCCCCTGCATGAACGCCAATTGCTTGTTACCTGCCTGCATGGTGGTGAAACCATAGGCAGCGTCCTTGAAGGCGATGGCGAACGCTGGCTGCGGGTGCGCACCGCCCTTGCTGCTGATGCGTTCGTTGTTGACTATGAAGTGCCGGGCGACCTTGCCGTCCAGGGTCTGCATCTGGAACACCAGGTCCTTGCCCTTGAGCTGCTGCTGGAACGCCGGGTTGTTGCGGCTGGCCCTGGCCATCAAAAGCCCCATGGCCCAGAGAAGAAAGCGGAACTTCATCAACGCGCCTCGAATTAAAAGTGACTAAGGCGCGCAGTCTATCCTTTTCCAGAACTATTTATGCAAGTTCGAAACATTTTGCCTGCAGAAAGCACAACGGGCGCCCTGAGGCGCCCGCTTGGCTGACACTGGGGTTGTCAGGGAGCGATCACTTGCCTTTCTTGGCCGACTTGACGGGGGCGTTGACGCTGTCGCGCAAATTCTTGCCTGGTTTGAAAGCCACGGTATTGCTGGCCTTGATCTTGACCGGTTCACCGGTTTGCGGGTTCTTGCCGGTACGCGCACCGCGATGACGTTTTTCGAAGGTGCCGAAACCGACCAGGGTCACGGTGTCCTTGTCCAGGGCACCCGTGATGCTGTCGAGAATCGCGTTCAAAACCTGATTGGCCTTTTCCTTGGTCAGATCGGCCTTTTCGGCGATGACGGCGGCGAGTTCTGGTTTGCGCATAGTGAAGCCTCTTTGACGGAATTCTTGTTGTTATGCCGTGCTGCCCTGGGAGCAGCGCTCAAGGCACCGCAGGCTCTAATCTGCGGCAGACGGAAGTGAGGATGGCACGTGCACAGGGGCCGCGCCAGTATCTGGGCGGCCATTGTGCAAGCAACAACAGGATAAATCCGACAGAACGCCAGCTATTTACGCCATCAGGGCCGGCAGCTGGCGATTCAGGGCCAGCTTTTCCATCACGGCCGCCCCGGTGAGGGCGTAGCCCAGCAGCTTGCCCTCTGCATCAAGGCAGAGCACCTTGAGGTCACTGCCCTGCCCCTCTACCTGCCAGGTGCCTTCGTGGCCCTGGGGCGGCGGCGAGACCACCAGCGGGCAGGCCGGGGTTTTCACGGTGATCGGCATCGGCCCGTAGGCGACCGTTGTCGGCTTGCCGGCCAGGGTTTGCGCCAGGGCCCGGGCACAGCTCATCAGCGGCATCACATAAAGCAGGTTGATGCCATCGACTTCGGCACAGTCGCCAAGGGCAAAGATGTTGGAGTGGGACGTGCGCAACTGGCGGTCCACGCAAACGCCGCGGTTGGTCTGCAGGCCAGCAGCGGCAGCCAGGTCGGTGCGCGGGCGCAGGCCGATGGCTGAAACCACCAGGTCGCAGGCGATCACGCTGCCGTCGGACAAGTGCGCCTCCAGGCCCTGCGCCACCTGCTGCAGGCGGGTCAGTACCGGGCCGAGGTGAAAGCGCACGCCCAGGCCTTCCAGCCCGGCCTGCACGGCAGTGGCAGCAGCCGGGTGCAGCAGGGTCGGCATGACTTGCTCGCACGGCGCCACCACATCGACCTGGAAGCCGCCCAGGCTCATGTCGTTGGCGAATTCGCAGCCGATCAGGCCGGCACCGAGGATCAAGACACGCTGTTTGCCGACGGCGGCGGCACGGAAGCGCGCGTAGTCTTCCAGGTCGTTGATCGGGAACACTCGATCGCCGCCATCACCTTCGATCGGCACCTGCACCGTCTGCGCCCCCCAGGCCAGCACCAGATCGCGGTACTCCACCGCCTCTTCACCTATCCACAAACGCTTGTGACCCGGGTCGATGCCGCTGATGCGGGTATGGGTGCGAATCTCGGCATTCAGTTGCTCGGCCATGGCGCCCGGCTCGGCCATGCTCAGGCCGTCGGCGTCCTTCTGCTTGGCAAAGCCGGTGGACAGCATGGGCTTGGAGTAGGAACGACCGTCATCGGCGGTGATCAGCAGCAGCGGCGTCTGCGCATCGAGCTTGCGAAATTCACGGGCCAGGTTGTAGCCCGCAAGGCCGGTACCGATGATTACCACAGGGGACGTCATGTCGTGCTTTCCTCGATTAGCCGATGGAGATCATTTCAAAGTCGCTCTTGCCCACGCCGCAGTCGGGGCATAGCCAATCTTCAGGCACGTCTTCCCAGCGTGTGCCGGGGGCGATGCCGTCGTCTGGCCAGCCTTCGGCTTCGTCGTAGATCAGGCCACAGACAATACATTGCCACTTCTTCATCAGGTCTTTTTCCTCGGTTCAAGCTGGAGCTTTGTGTTGCTGCTGATGGCCTCTTCGCGGGTGAACCCGCTCCTACAGCGACCGCGTAGCCTGTGGGAACGGGTTTACCCGCGACGAAGCCTGCGCTCAATTCGTGGGGCTTTGTAGCGGCCCTGTCAGCAGTATGCAAGCAGTCCGGGCAATCATGCTAAGCTCGCCGCCTCTCTGGTTGTAACAAGCAGACCGACGTGTCGTACGAATCCCCGCAAGCAGCCGCTGTCGCGTGGCTGCCGTATTCACGGCTGGCGACCGACATCGACCAGCCCACCCTTGACTGGCTGTTCGACGAGGGCTCGCTGACCCGTCGCCTGACCCGCCTGTCCAACGATCACTTCTCCGTCACGCCGCTATTCGAGGGCTGGCAACCGCTGCGCGATGACGAATGCCAGGCACTGGGCATCGCCGCCGGTGCCGAAGGCTGGGTGCGCGAGGTGTACCTGCGCGGCCATGGCCAACCCTGGGTGTTCGCCCGCAGCGTCGCCAGCCGCAGCGCCCTGGAGCGCGGCGGGCTGGACCTGGAAACCTTGGGCAGCCGTTCGCTGGGCGAGTTGCTGTTCTGCGATCAGGCATTCATCCGCCACCCCATCGAGGTGTGCAGTTATCCACAGGCCTGGCTGCCGAGCGAAGCCGCCCATACTGCGCTGTGGGGCCGCCGGTCGCGCTTCGAACGTGGCGGCCTGGACCTGCTGGTGGCAGAGGTGTTCCTGCCGGCATTGTGGCAAGCGGCCAAGGAGGAAAACCGCTGATGTACATGCAACTGCTGAAGTCGCTCAACCGCCTGCACCCGCGGGCCTGGGACTTTGTCCAGCTCAGCCGCATGGACCGGCCGATTGGTATCTACCTGCTGCTGTGGCCGACCTTGTCGGCGGTGTGGATTGCTGGCAATGGTTCACCAACCCTGGCCAACGTGCTGATCTTTGGCCTCGGTGTGGTGCTGATGCGCGCCGCAGGTTGCTGCATCAACGACTTTGCCGACCGCAAGGTGGACGGCCACGTCAAACGCACCGCCGACCGCCCCCTGGCCAGCGGCCGGGTCCGCCCGCGCGAAGCATTGGCGCTGTTCGCCATCCTGGTCGGAGTGAGCTTCCTGCTGGTGCTGTGCACCAACAGCCGCACGGTGTGGCTGTCGTTCGGTGCGGTAGCTCTGGCGTTCTGCTACCCGTTCATGAAGCGCTACACCTATTACCCGCAGGTGGTGCTGGGGGCGGCGTATTCCTGGGGCATTCCCATGGCCTTCACCGCAGCGGGTGGCGAGCTGCCGGCCAGCGCCTGGCTGCTGTACATCGCCAACCTGCTGTGGACGGTGGGCTACGACACCTACTACGCCATGGTCGACCGTGATGACGACCTGAAGATTGGCGTGAAGTCGACCGCCATCCTGTTCGGCGATGCCGACCGCACCATCATCCTGACCTTGCAGCTGCTGTCGCTGGGCTGCCTGTTGCTGGCCGGCAGCCGCTTCGAGCTGGGTGGCTGGTTCCACCTGGGGCTACTGGGCGCGGCGGCGTGCTTTGCCTGGGAGTACTGGTCGACGCGCAAGCTGGACCGGGAGTCGTGCTTCAAGGCGTTTCTACACAATCACTGGGCGGGGATGCTGGTGTTTATCGGGGTAGTACTGGATTACGCACTGCGTTGAAGCTGAGGGCCCTATCGCCGGCAAGCCAGCTCCCACAGGTGCAGCGCTGCCTTCACAGCTTGCGCATAACCTGTGAGAGCTGGCTTGCCGGCGATGGACCGCAAAGCGGCCCCGGCAATCTCAAGGCTTGGCAACGTGCCAGACGTCCTTCATGCCGTCACCGGTCATGTCGCCGGCCTTTTTGTCCTTGATGAAGGTGTACAGCGGCTTGCCGTCATAGGCCCACTGCTTGCTGCCGTCATCGCGCATCACTACTGTCCACTTGTCCTTGGCCGGTTCGTCATTGGCCTGGACCATCAGCGGCGGCCAGTTTTTGGCGCATTCGCCATTGCACATCGACTTGCCGCCCGCATCCTTGTCGAAGGTGTACAGGGTCATGCCGGCATGATCGACCAACATCCCGCCCTTCTCCATCGCATGGTCGGCCAAGGCCACCCCCGGGAGCGCCAGCGCAGTGAAAAGGGCCATCCAGCTCAGCGTTTGTCGTGTCATTGGATTCACCATTGTTTCGGGGGGATTGAGTTCTGGTTGCCACAACTACGGCCCTTTCAAGCCTAGTTCAGTCATGGAATGTCGCCAGAACGGCCAACACCCTGTCACACAGCTGCAATAATTCCGTTATCTAATGCGGGCCAAGACACCGTATCCAGGAGAGGTTTTGAGCATGGTTGGCAGGAACATTCTGATCGTCGACGACGAAGCACCAATTCGCGAGATGATCGCCGTTGCCCTGGAAATGGCCGGCTATGACTGCCTGGAAGCGGAAAACTCCCAACAGGCCCACGCGATCATCGTCGACCGCAAACCGGACCTGATACTGCTCGACTGGATGCTGCCGGGCACCTCCGGCATCGAGTTGGCCCGCCGCCTCAAGCGCGACGAGCTGACCGGCGACATCCCGATCATCATGCTCACCGCCAAGGGTGAAGAGGACAACAAGATCCAAGGCCTGGAAGTGGGTGCCGACGACTACATCACCAAGCCGTTCTCACCACGCGAGCTGGTCGCCCGCCTGAAAGCCGTGCTGCGCCGCACCGGCCCGAGCGACAGCGAGGCACCGATCGAAGTCGGTGGCCTGCTGCTCGACCCGATCAGCCACCGCGTGACCATCGACGGCAAGCCAGCCGAGATGGGCCCTACCGAATACCGTCTGCTGCAGTTCTTCATGACCCACCAGGAGCGCGCCTACACCCGTGGCCAACTGCTGGACCAGGTATGGGGCGGTAACGTCTATGTCGAGGAACGCACCGTCGACGTACACATCCGCCGCCTGCGCAAGGCGCTGGGTGAAGCCTACGAAAATCTGGTACAAACCGTCCGGGGCACCGGCTACCGCTTCTCGACCAAGAGCTGATCGAGCTGAAAGGCGCCAAGCTGCACGTCGTTGTACAAGGACCGTCAATTGAACCAGAACTGGCACGCGACCCTGATTCGCCACCTGCTGCTGCTGATTACCGTCTGCCTGATCGGTGGGCTGGTCAGTGGCTACTATGGCTGGAGCCTGGCCATCGGCCTGGCGCTCTACCTGGGCTGGACCCTCAAGCAACTGCTGCGCCTGCATGACTGGCTGCGCAACCACCAACCCGACGAAGCACCGCCCGATGGCTACGGGCTGTGGGGCGAGGTGTTCGACAGCATCTACCACCTGCAACGCCGCGACCAGCGTGTACGCGGCCGCCTGCAGGCGGTGATCGACAGGGTGCAGGAGTCTACTGCCGCACTGCGAGACGCAGTGATCATGCTCGACAGCGATGGCAACCTGGAATGGTGGAACCGCGCCGCCGAGACCCTGCTGGGCTTCAAGACCCCACAGGACGGCGGCCAGCAGGTGACCAACCTGGTGCGCCACCCGCGCTTCAAGGAGTACTTCGAGGCGGGAAACTACCTCGAGCCGCTGGAAATCCCTTCGCCGATCAACGACCGCATGCGCGTGCAGTTGCACATCACCCGCTACGGCAACAACGAGCACCTGATGCTGGTGCGCGACGTTACCCGCATCCACCAGCTGGAGCAGATGCGCAAGGACTTCGTCGCCAACGTGTCCCACGAGCTGCGCACGCCGCTGACGGTCATCACCGGCTACCTGGAAACCCTGCTGGACAACGTCGAGGACGTGAACCCGCGCTGGAGCCGAGCCCTGCAACAGATGAGCCAGCAAGGCTCACGCATGCAGACACTGCTCAACGACCTGTTGCTGCTGGCCAAGCTTGAGGCCACCGACTATCCGTCGGACAACCACCCGGTGGCGGTCGATGCCTTGCTCTGCGCGATCAAGAACGACGCCCAGGCTCTGTCCGGGCCCCGCAAACAGCGCATCACCCTTGAAGCCGCGCCCGGTGTACAGTTGAAGGGCAGCGAGTCAGAGCTGCGCAGTGCCTTTTCCAATCTGGTGTTCAACGCGGTCAAGTACACCCAGGACGAAGGCAGCATCCGGATTCGCTGGTGGGCCGATGCCCAGGGCGCACACCTGTCGGTGCAGGACTCGGGGGTGGGCATCGATGCCAAGCACTTGCCACGTCTGACCGAGCGCTTCTACCGGGTCGACTCCAGCCGTGCGTCGAATACCGGGGGCACCGGGCTGGGGCTGGCGATCGTCAAGCATGTGCTGATGCGCCACCGCGGCAAACTGGAGATCAGCAGCGTGCCGGGGCATGGCAGTACGTTTACCTGTCACTTCGCACCAGCCCAATTGGCCAACGGCAAGGCTTGAGATCGGGGCTGCTGCGCAGCCCTTCGCGGGCACGCCCGCTCCCACAGGGACCGCAATAAGTCCGCCACCCTTTGCTTTTACCGCACCAGCCGCTACATTGGACCCCCTGTGCCAGCAAGAGCTGGCACTTTTTTTCTCTCTATCTCGAAGACGGACCCCGTAAAAACTCCATCATGGACCCTTCCCCTGGTATCAGCCTCACCTCGTTATTCGCCGATTTCGGCATGATCATCTTTGCCTTGCTCCTGGTGCTGCTCAACGGCTTCTTCGTTGCCGCCGAGTTCGCCATGGTCAAGCTGCGCGCTACCCGCGTCGAGTCCATCGCCGAGTTGCATGGCTGGCGTGGCAGCATCCTGCGCAAAGTACACAACCAGCTCGACGCCTACCTGTCGGCCTGCCAGCTGGGGATCACCCTCGCCTCGCTGGGCCTGGGCTGGGTCGGTGAACCGGCGTTCGCCCACCTGCTCGAGCCGCTGCTGGCATACCTTGGCGTGGACACGCCCGAGCTGATCAAGGCGATCTCGTTCTTCGTCGCCTTCTTCGTCATTTCGTACCTGCACATCGTGGTCGGTGAGCTGGCGCCCAAGTCCTGGGCCATCCGCAAGCCAGAGCTGCTGTCGCTGTGGACCGCCGTGCCGCTGTACCTGTTCTACTGGGTGATGTACCCGGCCATCTACCTGCTCAATGCCAGCGCCAACACCATCCTGCGCATTGCTGGCCAGGGCGAGCCCGGCCCGCATCACGAGCACCACTACAGCCGTGAAGAACTCAAGCTGATCCTGCACTCCAGCCGTGGCCAGGACCCGAGCGACCAGGGCATGCGCGTGCTGGCCTCTGCCGTGGAAATGGGCGAGCTGGAGGTGGTCGACTGGGCCAACTCGCGCGAGGACATGGTCAGCATCGACGCCCATGCGCCGTTGAAGCAGATCCTGGCGCTGGTACGCCGCCACAAGTTCAGCCGCTACCCGGTGTATGACGCCGAGCGTGAGGAGTTCACCGGCCTGCTGCATATCAAGGACCTGCTGCTGGAACTGGCCGAACTCGAGCACTTGCCCGAAACCATCGACCTCGACGACCTGGCCAGGCCGCTGGAGCGCGTGTCGCGGCACATGCCGCTGGCGCAGTTACTGGAGCAGTTCCGCAAGGGCGGCGCGCACTTCGTGCTGGTGGAGGAAGCCGATGGCAAGGTGATTGGCTACCTGACCATGGAAGACGTGCTGGAAGTGCTAGTGGGCGATATCCAGGACGAGCACCGCAAGACCGAGCGCGGCATCCTCGCCTACCAGCCGGGCAAGCTGCTGGTGCGTGGCGACACGCCGCTGTTCAAGGTCGAGCGCCTGCTGGGCGTCGACCTTGACCATATCGAGGCGGAAACCCTCGCCGGTCTGGTCTACGAGACGCTCAAGCGCGTGCCTGAAGAAGAGGAAGTGCTGGAGGTCGAAGGGCTGCGCATCATCATCAAGAAGATGAAAGGGCCGAAGATCGTGCTGGCCAAGGTGCTCAAGCTGGATTGAGGGCCAGGGGGCTGCAAAGCAGCCCCAAAAATCTCAAGGGTTACCCGCAGTGAAGTCAGGCAACCCTCCGATCGGCCTGTCGAACCGATAAGGTATCGATTCCAGCGCCAACCCCACATTGCGCTGTACCACGAAATGCAGGTGCGGCCCGGTGCTGTTGCCGGTATTGCCCGACTTGGCCAGCATCTGCCCCTGCCGCACCCGTTGCCCCTCTGCCACCACCACCGAACCGCGCATCAGGTGCAGGTAGACGCCCATGGTGCCATCCGGGTGCAGGATCCTGACGAAATTGCCCGAGGGGTTGGGGCCGCGCCCGCTCTGGCTGTTCTCCGTCTTCACCACCACCCCTTCCCGCGCCGCGATGATGGTGGTGCCTTCGGGCATGGCGATGTCCATGGCGTAACGCCCCTTGGGCCCAAAATGACTGACCCGGCCATTGGGGCCCTGAGTCACGCGGAACGGCCCGCCAATCCAGGGGAATGCATAGCGGAAGCCCTGGGGCCGCTTGCCCGGGTCGCCCATGGCCTGTAGCAGGGTCGAGCGGTAGTTCAGCAGCATCCCGGGGCGCCCCCTGAGCACGCTGAGCATTTGCGTGGTGCGCGGCGGCAGTACGCGGCGCACGGTACGCGGGGCATTGCCACCTTGTGCGTTCACCAGGTTGTCCAGGCGCAACTCCACCTCCACTGGCACGTGTAGCTGGTTGCGGGCCGAAAAGCTCACGCCGCCGTTGAAGGTTATCGCGTTCAGCAGAACCTGGCCTTCGGGCACCTCGACCATAGGTACGCGCCGCACAAAGGTTTTGGCACCGGGGCCGGGCCGGTCGGAATAGGAGGTCACACGGCCATCATCGGTGATCTCGTAAATGGTCATGCCCAGGCTCGACGCCGAGGCCATGAGCAATGCACAGAACAGCAGCAGGCGGGCGGGCATGATAGTGGCTTTTTGACAGTTATGGTTTGTCGAAGCCTAGCAGGGGGTTTTGCGACGGGTATGACAGTTGGTCGGATGGCCCGGGGTTGCGCAGCGTTTTGTAGGAGCAGCCTTGTGCTGCGAATGGGCTGCGGAGCAGCCCCGGCAATGCTTGCGGCGGCATTGATACCTGGGGGCTGCTTTGCAGCCCATTCGCAGCACAAGGCTGCTCCTACAAAAAGTGCGGTGTGAGGCTGCGGTCAGGCGCCCGGGGTGAAATGCTTCTGCGCCGTCCCGCGGGCAATCAGCCGCGACAGGTAGTCGAGCTTCTGGGCATCCTGATCGACGAACTTGAAGGTCAGTTGCAACCAATCGCTGTCGGGCTTGGGCTCAAGTGCCGCGACGGCATGCAGGTAGCCGTTCAGGCGCGCAACTTCGGCGCTCTCGCCCTGTTCCAGGTCCAACACTGCGCCTTCCAGTACTTGGGGAAGCGCTTCGCCACGGCGCACCACCAGCAGCGCCTCCTTCAGGCTCAGCGCCTTGATCACGCACGGCTGCATGCCGCCGGCCAGGCGCAACTGGCCCTGGCCACGACCGGTCGGCGCGGGAGTGGCGGGCCGGGGGGCATTGGCCACTGGCCTGGCGGGTGCGGTTGCAGGTGCCGGAGCTGGCGCCGCGACCTTCACCGCTTCAGGCTTGCCGGCTGTCAGCGCATTCAGCGAGTCATTGGCGAACGCCGAGTTGACCCGTGCCGGGCCGCTGGACATCAGGCTGTCGAGCTTGCCGACCTTGGTCAGGGCCTTTTTCACCTTGGTCAGCAACTGCTCGTTGGTGAACGGCTTGCCGACAAAATCGGAAACGCCCGCCTGAATCGCCTGGATGACGTTTTCCTTGTCGCCACGGCTGGTCACCATGATGAATTGCAGGTTCTTCAACTCAGGCTGCTGGCGGCACCAGGTGAGCAGTTCCAGGCCGGACATTTCCGGCATTTCCCAGTCGCACAGAACCAGGTCGAACGCTTCCTTGCCCAGCATGGCCATTGCCTTGCGACCGTTGACGGCGTCGTCGATGGTCATGCCCGGAAAGGCATTGCGCAGGCATTTGCGGACCAGATCACGGATAAACGGGGCGTCATCCACGACCAGCACATTCACTTTACTCATCGATACTCCTTCTGAATCCCGACTAGCCTACCGCCGAATAATGGCCACTTGCTACAACCTGGTCACGCCGGGACTTCTTCACATCGTTCGCGGGTGCCTGCCGGCTCCTCGACCGCAAACGAAAACGCCCGGCCAAGGCCGGGCGTCGATGCTCGGGAGCAACCTTACTTATCGTCAGGTTCAGCCGGAACATTAGCGTTTTCGCCGTCGGAAACAGCAGTGCCTTGCACTTCTGCCGTCATGCGCTTGAGGCCCATGTGACGCACGTCGGTGCCGCGCACCAGATAGATCACCAGCTCGGAGATATTGCGCGCATGGTCGCCGATACGCTCCAGCGAACGCAGGACCCAGATCACGCTCAGTACCCGCGAGATCGAGCGCGGGTCTTCCATCATGTAGGTCACCAGCTCACGCAGGGCGGTCTTGTATTCGCGGTCGATGGTCTTGTCGTACTGGGCCACCGATAGCGCCAGGTCGGCGTCAAAGCGGGCAAAGGCATCCAGCGCGTCGCGGACCATGTTGCGTACCTGGTCGCCGATGTGGCGCACCTCGACATAGCCGCGCGGTGACTCGCCTTCCTCGCACAGCTGGATGGCGCGGCGGGCGATCTTGGTCGACTCGTCACCGATGCGCTCCAGGTCGATCACCGACTTGGAGATGCTGATGATCAGACGCAGGTCGGAGGCCGCCGGCTGACGACGGGCGAGGATGCGCAGGCACTCCTCGTCGATGTTGCGCTCCATCTGGTTGATCTGCTCGTCGACTTCGCGCACTTGCTGGGCCAGGCCCGAGTCGGCTTCGATCAGCGCAGTGACTGCGTCGTTGACCTGTTTTTCGACCAGGCCGCCCATGGCCAGCAGGTGGCTACGCACCTCTTCGAGCTCGGCGTTGAACTGCTGGGAAATGTGATGCGTAAGGCTTTCTTTGTTGATCATCGTTCGCTCCGCGAAGAAGCTGCAAGCTTCAAGTAGTTCATGTCGTGCCCTGGCTGGCCAGGCTTAGCCGTAGCGACCGGTGATGTAGTCTTCGGTCTGTTTCTTCGCCGGGTTGGTGAACAGGGTGTCGGTATCCCCGAATTCGACCAGCTTGCCCATGTACATGAACGCGGTGTAGTCCGAAACACGGGCCGCCTGCTGCATGTTGTGGGTCACGATGACGATGGTGTACTTGGATTTCAATTCGTAGATCAGTTCCTCGACTTTCAGGGTCGAGATCGGGTCCAGTGCCGAGCACGGTTCGTCGAGCAGCAGCACTTCCGGCTCCACGGCGATGGTGCGGGCGATGACCAGACGCTGCTGCTGACCACCGGACAGGCCCAGTGCCGAATCGTGCAGGCGGTCCTTCACCTCGTCCCACAGTGCCGCGCCCTTCAGCGCCCATTCGACCGCTTCGTCCAGCACGCGCTTCTTGTTGATGCCCTGGATGCGCAGGCCGTACACCACGTTTTCGTAGATGGTCTTTGGGAACGGGTTGGGTTTCTGGAACACCATGCCCACACGACGGCGCAGCTCGGCCACGTCTTCGCCCTTGCGGTAGATGTTATTGCCATACAGGTTGATGGCGCCTTCCACGCGGCAACCATCAACCAGATCGTTCATGCGGTTGAAGGTGCGCAGCAGGGTCGACTTGCCGCAGCCGGACGGGCCGATAAAGGCGGTCACGCGCTGCTTGGGAATGTTCATCTGCACATCGAACAGCGCTTGTTTGTCACCGTAGAACAGGCTCAGGCCCGGCACTTCGATGGCTACGGTTTCTTCGGCCAGGCGCAGGCTCTGCTTGTCGCGGCCCAGGGCAGACATGTCGATGCCGTGGGTATGGGATTCTTGCTGCATGGTCAACTCCATACGCTAACAATTCGTTTCTAAGGGCCGCCCGTTTCACGGGCGGCACGCTTGCAATCAGGATCAGCTGTCGAGTGCCTTGTACTTCTCGCGCAGGTGGTTACGGATCCACACGGCCGAGAGGTTGAGGGCCGCGATCACCAGCACCAGCAGCAACGCCGTGGCGTATACCAGCGGCCGCGCGGCTTCTACGTTGGGGCTCTGGAAGCCGACGTCATAGATATGGAAGCCCAGGTGCATGATTTTCTGGTCCAGGTGCAGGTACGGGTAGTTCCCGTCCACCGGCAGGGATGGAGCCAGCTTTACCACACCCACCAGCATCAGCGGCGCCACTTCACCGGCGGCGCGGGCCACGGCGAGGATCATGCCGGTCATCATCGCCGGGCTGGCCATCGGCAGGACGATCTTCCACAGGGTCTCGGCCTTGGTAGCGCCCAGGGCCAGCGAGCCTTCGCGCACTGTGCGCGGGATACGCGCCAGGCCTTCCTCGGTGGCCACGATCACCACCGGCACGGCCAGCAGCGCCAGGGTCAGCGATGCCCACAACAGGCCTGGGGTACCCAGGGTTGGCGCCGGCAGTGCTTCGGGGAAGAACAGGCGGTCGATCGAGCCACCCAGCACGTAGACGAAGAAGCCCAGGCCGAACACGCCGTAGACGATCGCGGGTACACCAGCCAGGTTGTTCACCGCGATGCGGATCAAGCGGGTCACCGGGCCCTGTCTGGCGTATTCGCGCAGGTACACGGCAGCCAGCACACCGAACGGGGTGACGATCACGGCCATGATCAGGGTCATCATCACAGTACCGAAGATGGCCGGGAAGATACCGCCCTCGGTGTTGGCTTCACGCGGGTCATCGCTGAGGAACTCCCAGACCTTGGTGAAGTAGGTGCCCAGCTTGGTGAACCCCGACATGGCGTTAGGCTGGATGGCGTGCACCACCTTGCTGAGGTTGATTTCCACTTCACGGCCGTTGCCATCACGGGCCACCAGGCTGTCGCGGGCGAAGGCCTGGTGCAGACCGGTCAGGCGGTCTTCGATGGCCTTGTAGCGACTGTTCAGCTCGGCGCGCTCGGCGTCCATGTCGGCCTGGGCGGCGGCGTCCAGCTTGCCGTCCAGCTCCAGCTTGCGCGCTTGCAGACGCAGGCGCTCGAGGCCATGGTTGATGGCACCGATGTCTTTCTTTTCGAGGCTTTGCAGTTCGCTGTTGAGCTGGTTGGCACGCTTGAGGCGGGCCTGCAGCTCGGCCCAGGCCGCAGCGCCTTCGGCGACCACGCGGCCTTCTTCCTTGACGCTGACCAGGTAGCCGTAGAAGTTGCCCCACTCGCGGCGCTCCAGGGCGACCAGGTCGGTCGGGTGCCTTTCGTCGACCAGCCAGTCGCCGACCACCCAAGTGAAGTCGCTGCCGTTGAGGTCGCGGTTGCCCACCTTGATCAGCTCACGGGTCATGAACTCCGGGCCTTGGTCAGGCACTGGCAGGCCGGCGCCCTTCAGACGGGCACGGGGTACTTCTTCCTTTTGCACCACTTCGCCAATGACGACATGGTCGGCCTGGCCCGGCACCTTGTAGGTAGCCTGGACAAGATCGGCCGGCCAGAAGTGGCCCAGGCCGCGTACGGCAATCACCGCCAGCAGGCCAACGGTCATGATCACTGCCATGGCCACCGCGCCGCCGCTCATCCAGACGCCTGGGGCGCCGCTCTTGAACCAGCCTTTGAGGGAATCCTTTTTCACGGATCGCTACCTTTCTATCAAAGCGACGAGTATTTCTTGCGCAGACGCTGGCGAATCAGCTCAGCCAAGGTGTTCATGATGAAGGTGAACATCAGCAGCACCAACGCGGCCAGGAACAGCACGCGGTAGTGGCTGCCGCCGACTTCCGATTCCGGCATTTCCACGGCCACGTTGGCGGCCAGGGTGCGCATGCCCTCGAACAGGTTCAGCTCCATCACCGGGGTGTTGCCGGTGGCCATCAGCACGATCATGGTCTCGCCCACCGCACGGCCCATGCCGATCATCAGCGCCGAGAAGATACCTGGGCTGGCGGTGAGGATGACCACGCGAGTCAGGGTCTGCCATGGCGTCGCTCCCAGGGCCAGGGAGCCCAGGGTCAGGCTGCGCGGCACGCTGAACACGGCGTCTTCGGCGATGGAGTAGATGTTCGGGATGACCGCGAAGCCCATGGCGATACCCACGACCAGGGCATTGCGCTGGTCGTAGGTTATCCCCAGGTCGTTGGTGATCCACAGGCGCATGTCACCGCCAAAGAACCAGCTCTCGAGGTGCGGGCTCATGGTCAGGGCGAACCAGCCGGTGAACAGGATGACCGGGATCAGGATCGCCGCTTCCCAGCCATCCGGGATACGCAGGCGGATCGACTCGGGCAGGCGGGTCCAGGCGAAGCCGGCCAGCAGGATACCGAGCGGCATCAGCAGGAACAGGCTGAACACGCCCGGCAGGTGGCCTTCCAGGTACGGGGCCAGGAACAGGCCGGCGAAGAAGCCGAGGATCACCGTCGGCATCGCTTCCATCAGTTCGATCACCGGCTTGACCTTGCGGCGCATGCCCGGGGCCATGAAGTAGGCGGTGTAGATGGCCGCGGCAATCGCCAGCGGGGCCGCCAGGATCATGGCGTAGAACGCAGCCTTGAGGGTACCGAAGGTCAGCGGCGACAGGCTTAGCTTGGGCTCGAAGTCGGTGTTCGATGCGGTCGATTGCCAGACGTATTTCGGCTCGTCGTAGTTCTCGTACCACACCTTGCCCCACAGCGCGCTGAAGGAAATTTCCGGGTGCGGGTTGCGCAGGCTAAGTGGCAGCAGCTTGCCGCCTTCTTCGATGATGATGCGGTTGGCACGTGGCGACAGGGCCAGGATGCCAGGGCCTTCGGCGGCCGGTTCGACCAGCAGGGTACGGTGCGCGGTGCTGTGGAACACGCCCAGCTCGCCTGCGGCGTCGAGGGCGACGAAGCCCTTGCGGCGCTCTTCGGCGTCGATCTGCACGACCGCGGCCTTGCCCATCTGGAAGGTGCGGATCAGCTTGAAGCGCGATTCGCCATCCGGGTCACGTGCCATGAACCACTGGGCCAGGCCGCCCTTGGAATCGCCGATGATCAGCGAGATGCCGCCGACCAGCTGGGCGGTGGCGGTAATTTCGGTGTCGGCGCTTTCAGACAGCTTGTAGCGGCCGTTGAGGCTCTTGTCGCGCAGGTTGAACACGTCCGCGGTGGCGCGGCCGTTGATCACGTACAGCCACTGCTGACGCGGGTCGATGAAGATGTTCTTCACCGTTTCGGTCATCTGCGGCAGTTCGATGCGGTTCTGCTCGGTGGTGACCTCTTCGGTCATCATGTTTTCAGTGCGGGTCAACTCGACCACCTGCAGGTGCGCGCCGGTGGAACCGGCCAGCAGCAGGGTGTCGCCATTGACGTTTACGCTGACATGATCCAACCCACGCCCCTGCTCGTCGAGCACGAACGGCTGCTCGCCGTACGGGTAGTCGATGCCGGGGTCGATGGTTTTCTTGTTGTCCGGGTAGGTGATCTTGTAGGTGTGGTGAAACACCAGCGCCTGGCCATTGGACAAGCCCAGCACCACCAGCGGGCTGCCCGGCTGGTCGGCACTGATCGAAGTGACCTGGGTGCCTGCCGGCAGTGGCAGGTCGACACGCTTGAGCTCGTTACCGGTCTTGGTATCGAAGAACAGTGCCTGGCCCTTGTCCGAAACACGCATGCCCACCAGGTTCTGCTCTTCAAGCGCGATCATCAGCGGCTTGCCGGCATCCTGTTGCAGCCAGGTCGGCTCCAGGGCTTTCTTGCTGGTCAGCTCGGCGCCCTGGAACAGCGGCAGCACCACATAGGCCAGATAGAAGAAGATCAGGGTGATAGCCGCCAATACGGCAAGCCCGCCCACCAGTACATACCAGCGGGTCAGGCGGTCCTTTAGCGCGCGCATGCGGCGCTTGCGTTGCAACTCCGGCGTATTGAAATCAATCCGCACGGGCTGGGAGTTTTGGGTCATGTTGGAATTGGCCAGATCATTCATGCGCACACCCTAGCGGTCCCGTGTGACAAAAACATTACAAAGTGGTGACGCACGAAAGCCCGCCGCACAGGAAACCTGGCTTCGGACTGAAATTTCGTGGAAGAGGCCGGGCATCAGCGCCGGCCTCCCCCTCAGTTACTTACTTCTTTGCGACGTTACCGGCGTGGGACAGGCCCAGGTCAGCCAAGGTCTTGTCGACGACTTTGGCCGGCAGCGGAATGTAGCCATCCTTAACCACGACCTGCTGGCCAGCTTGCGACAGCACCAGCTTGACGAATTCGGCTTCAAGCGGGGCCAGAGGCTTGTTCGGCGCCTTGTTGACATAGACGTACAGGAAGCGCGACAGCGGGTAGGTGCCGTTCAGAGCGTTGGCTTCGTTGTCCTCAATGAACTCACCGCCTTCCTTCTTGGCCAGGGCCACGGTCTTGACGCTGGCGGTCTTGTAGCCGATGCCCGAGTAGCCGATGCCGTTCAGCGAGGAGCTGATCGACTGCACGACCGAAGCCGAGCCAGGCTGTTCGTTGACGTTAGGCTTGAAGTCGCCTTTGCACAGGGCTTCTTCCTTGAAGTAGCCGTAGGTGCCCGATACCGAGTTACGGCCGAACAGCTGCACGGGCTTGTTGGCCAGGTCGCCGGTCACGCCCAGGTCACCCCAGGTCTTGACGTCGGCTTTGCCACCGCACAGGCGGGTGGAAGAGAAGATGGCGTCGACCTGGGCCATGGTCAGGCCTTTGATCGGGTTGTCCTTGTGCACGAACACAGCCAGGGCGTCTACGGCGACCGGGATGGCGGTCGGTTTGTAGCCGTACTTCTGCTCGAAGGCCTGCAGCTCGACGTCCTTCATCTTGCGGCTCATCGGGCCGAGGTTGGCGGTGCCTTCGGTCAGCGCGGGTGGCGCGGTGGAGGAGCCGGCAGCCTGGATCTGGATGTTTACGTTCGGATATTCCTTCTTGTAGGCCTCGGCCCACAGAGTCATCAGGTTGGCGAGGGTGTCCGAACCGACGCTGGAGAGGTTGCCCGAAACACCGGTGGTCTTGGTGTAGGTCGGGATCGCAGGATCGACAGCGGCTACCGCGTTGGCGGTTGCAACGCCAGCGGCGGCAAAGGTGAGGGCCGCCATCAAACGCTTCAGTTTCATGCCTTGCTCCTAGCAGGAATATTGGGGTGTTGGATGGAACGGGCCCAAGTATCTGCAGGCCGCATGAATACGATATGACTTGAATATGACAATTGGATGAAAGGCCATCATCAAAAGCAGGTCTGGCCTCTTCGCGGCTAAAGCCGCTCCCACAGGTGCGGCATTGCCTTGAAGCCGGTGCGATTTCTGTAGGAGCGGCTTTAGCCGCGAAGAGGCCAGCAGCCTTAACGCTTGTTGGCCAGGAGGTACAGGCCAACAACCAGACCAACGGCACACAGCCCCGCCACATAGTAGGCCGGCGCCATCGGGCTCACTTTCAACAGCGCAGTCACCACCATCGGCGTCAGCCCGCCAAAGATCGCGTAGGCCACGTTGTACGAGAACGACAGCCCGCTGAAGCGCACCACCGCCGGGAACGCCTTGACCATCACATAAGGCACCGCGCCAATCACGCCCACGCACAGGCCGGTCACTGCATACAGTGGGAACAGCAGTTCGGGCCGGGTCGGCAGGCTGTGGTAGAAGGTCCAGGAGGTCGCCAGCAGCAGCAGGCTGCCGATCACGAACACCCGGCCCGCGCCGAAGCGATCGGCCAGGCTGCCAGCGCCGATGCAGCCGAAGCTGAGCAGCACGATGGCCAGGCTGTTGGCCTTGAGCGAGTCGGTGGGGCTGATGTGGTAGATGCTCTGCAGCAGCGCCGGAGTCATCAGGATGAGCACCACGATGGCGGCTGACAGCATCCAGGTCAGCAGCATCGACAGGATGATCGCGCCGCGATGGTCACGCAGCACCGCGCGCAACGGCAGCTCCTCGGCCAGCGCCTTGCGCTGCTGCATCTCGGCGAACACCGGGGTTTCGTGCAGCCAACGGCGCAGGTACACCGAGAACAGGCCGAATACACCGCCGAGCAGGAACGGGATACGCCAGGCGTAATCGGCCACTTCCTGTGCGCTGTAGACGCTGTTGATCAGGGTCGCCACCAGCGAGCCAAGCAGGATACCCGCGGTCAGCCCTGCGGTGAGGGTGCCGCAGGCGTAGCCGGTGTTGCGCTCTGGCACGTGCTCGGACACGAATACCCAGGCGCCCGGTACCTCGCCACCGATGGCCGCGCCCTGGATCACGCGCATCAGCAGCAACAGGATCGGCGCCCACATGCCGATCTGTGCATAAGTGGGCAGCAGGCCCATGATCAGCGTCGGCAGGGCCATCATGAAGATGCTCAGGGTGAACATCTTCTTGCGCCCGAGCAGGTCACCGAAGTGGGCCATGATGATGCCGCCCAGCGGCCGCGCCAGGTAGCCGGCGGCGAAAATGCCAAAGGTTTGCATCAGGCGCAGCCATTCGGGCATGTCAGCCGGGAAGAACAGCTTGCCGACCACTGTGGCGAAGAACACGAAAATGATGAAGTCGTAGAACTCCAGCGCGCCGCCCAGGGCGGACAGTGAGAGGGTCTTGTAGTCACTGCGGGTCAGCGGCCGCGAAGGCTGCTCGATACTGCTCGGCACGGAAGTCATCGCTCATTGTTCTCTTTGTGGGCATGCAGGCCGCTTGGCATGCGGCTTCTGGATTGGGAGACAGGCGAAGATAGCAAATTGCTGAGCTGCGCCGAAAGCGATACAAAATCCCTATACATATTCATGAATGCGCGGTCGTCGCTGGCCGTTATGCTCTATATACTGGCACTTCGTAGGAAAAGGTTGCTCCTAACGTGGGATGTTGTGCGAAAACGCCGGTCATTACTGTCAGGCGGTTTCGCAGAGTTTCCCTACGGCCGCCCAGTGAAACGAAATCGGCGTAGCATGTTTCAAGCTGAATCGTTTACCCGGCCTTTGCGCCACACCAACGAAAAGCGTCACGGGTCAGAGGCCCCATCGCATGATTGAGCTCGAACAAGAAGATCCAATCCCGCAAGGCGACCTGGCCTTGCAGATCACCGCACTCCCGCGCGAAACCAACGGGTTTGGCGACATCTTCGGCGGCTGGCTTGTCGCCCAGATGGACCTGGCCGGCACCGCCATGGCCAGCCGTGTCGCCGGCGGCCGCGTGGCCACCGTGGCCATCGACCGCATGGCCTTTCTGGTCCCGGTCGCCGTCGGCGCGCAGCTATCGTTCTATACCCAGACCCTGGAAATCGGCCGCAGCTCGATCCAGATGATGGTCGAAGTGTGGAGCGACGACCCGCTGTCCAGCGAATGGCGCAAGGTCACCGAAGCAGTCTTCGTCTTCGTCGCTATCGACGGCAGTGGCCGCACCCGCTCCGTACCTCGTCGCTGAGCCACGCCGGCGGTAAACTCATTGCATGTGCCCGGGTCCAAGGCCCACTGGCAATCAATGAGATGAATGCAATGGCTACCTTCCAGGTCGTAACCGAGCAACATGGCGAACTCAACTGCTGGCGTATCAGCAGTGACCACGCCGAACTACTGATCGCCCAGCAGGGCGCGCAGATCCTCAGCTACCAGCGCGTTGGCCAGCCACCGCTGCTGTGGCTGAGCGACCAGGCCATCTTCCGTAAGGGCAAGTCGGTACGCGCCGGTGTGCCGGTGTGCTGGCCGTGGTTCGGCAACCTGCAGCGCAACCCCCAGGCCGTGCAGGCCATGTACCACGGCGAACAGGCACCCGCCCACGGCCTGGCGCGCGCGCGCGACTGGCAATTGCTGGGTATCGAGGAGGCGGGCGAAGGCCTGCGCATCGAATTCGAACTGCCGGAAGCGCAGGGTGACCTGCCTGGCTGGCCTCATGACGTCGAGCTGAAGCTGGTAGTGGAGCTGGGCGAGGACCTGCGGCTGAACCTGACCAGCCGGAACATGGGAAATACCCCCGTCACCATCAGCCAGGCACTGCACAGCTACTTTGCCGTCAGTGATGTGCGCCAGGCGCGGGTCGAAGGGGTGGAAGGGCTGAGCTATATCGAGACCCTGGCTGACTGGGAGCAGCGCCAGCAGAAGGGGCCACTAGGGTTTGCCGGGGAGACTGACCGGATCTACCTGGCGACCCCGCAAACTCTTAGCATCGTCGACCCGCATTGGGAGCGGCGCATTACCTTGACCAGCAGTGGGTCTCGCTCGGCGGTGATCTGGAACCCTTGGACTGAACGGGCCAGGGAACTGCCAGACATGGCCGACGATGGGTGGCAGCGGATGCTGTGCATCGAGACGGCGAATGTGTGGGATGACCTGGTGGAATTGAAGCCTGGGGGCAGCAGCTCGCTGGGGGTCAGGATTGGCTGTGAAATGATCTGAGTCTTGCAGTGCCTATGCGGGCCTCTTCGCGGGCTTGCCCGCGAAGAGGCCAGTGCAGGCGATCAGAGGTCTGCGTCCTCCACCACCCTCACCTTCCCGGCATCCAGCGCATAGGCCGCATCGGCCAGGTCATTGCTGACCTTCTCCACCTTCAGCTTGCCGCTGACCCACAGCGGTGTGTAGATATCATCGATCTTCAGACCCTTCGGGTAGCGCACCAGCACCAGCTGGTTCGGCGGTGGCGGCGGCACATGGATGCACGCGCCTGGGTACGGCACCAGGAAGAACAGCGTGCTGTTGCCCTTGGCATCGCTCTCCAGCGGCACCGGATAGCCCCCAAGGCGAATATCCTTGCCATTCATGGCCGCCACCGTCTTGGTCGAGTACATCACCGCCGGCAGGCCCTTGCTCTGCTTCAGGCCGCCCTTGTCGGTAAAGGTACCCATGGCTTCCGGCGAGTTGTGATCGATCTCGGGCATTTGCTCGAGGGCCTGCTGGTCCGACTCGGGCATCAGCTCCAGCCAGTCGGTTTCAGGCAGTTCGGCATGGGCCAGGGCGCTGGCCAGCAACAGTGGGGCGAGGAAAAAGGCACGCATGAAAATGCTCGGCAACTCCAATGAATTGCCGGGCATTCTAACCACTAATCAGCGCTTCTTGATGAATCCGTAAATCACCAGAAGGATCACGGCACCGACCAGCGCGCCAAGGAATCCCGCAGCCTGCCCGGCCTGATAGATGCCCAGTGCCTGGCCGCCGTAGGTGGCCAGCAGGGAGCCGGCAATCCCCAGCAGGATGGTCATGATCCAGCCCATGCTGTCGTCCCCCGGCTTGATGAAGCGGGCCAGCAGGCCGACGACAAGGCCGATGAAGATGGTTCCAATGATACCCATGGCAATCCCTCTGCAGTGAAGATGGAACAAGCCAAAGCCTAGACAGCGCTTTGGCTCGTTGCCATTTCAGAGGGCAAGCCGCTGGTAGAAGTTCGATCAGTTGCCGATCAGGGCTTCTACTTCGGCAATCTTGCGCTCGAGGGTGGCCATGTCGTGGCAGCGCAGGGTGGCGTGGCCAACCTTGCGACCGGCCTTGAACGCCTTGCCATAGTGATGCAGGTGGCAGTCACCGATGGCAACTACCTTTTCCACCGCCGGCACTTCACCGATGAAGTTGAGCATCGCGCTCTCGCCGACCTTGGCGGTCGAGCCCAGCGGCAGGCCGGCGACGGCGCGCAGGTGGTTCTCGAACTGGCTGCATTCGGCGCCTTCGATGGTCCAGTGCCCTGAGTTGTGCACGCGCGGGGCAATTTCGTTGGCCTTCAGGCCACCGTCCACTTCGAAGAACTCGAAGGCCATGACGCCTACGTAATCCAGCTTTTGTAGCACACGGCCGACGTAGTCTTCGGCCAGGGCCTGCAGCGGATGCGCCTGGCTGGCGACCGACAGGCGCAGGATGCCGCTTTCGTGGGTGTTGTGCACCAGCGGGTAGAAGCGGGTTTCACCATCACGGGCACGCACGGCTACCAGAGATACTTCACCGGTGAACGGCACGAAGCCTTCCAGCAGGCAAGGGACACTGCCCAGCTCGGCAAAGGTACCGACCACGTCCTCAGGCGTGCGCAGCACCTTCTGGCCCTTGCCGTCGTAACCCAGGGTGCGGGTTTTCAGCACGGCCGGCAGGCCGATGCTGGCCACCGCGGCGTCCAGGTCGGCCTGCGAGAGGATGTCGGCGAAGGCCGGGGTAGGGATACCCAGGTCACGGAACATGCTCTTTTCGAACAGGCGGTCACGGGCGATGCGCAGCGCTTCGGCGCTGGGGTACACCGGCACGAACTGCGAGAGGAAGGCCACGGTCTCGGCCGGGACGCTTTCGAACTCGAAGGTGACCAGGTCGACTTCGTCGGCCAGCTGACGCAGGTGGTCCTGGTCGCCGTAGTCGGCACGCAGGTGCTCGCCCAGCGGCGCGGCGCAGGCGTCCGGCGCCGGGTCGAGGAAAGCGAAGTTCATGCCCAGCGGGGTACCCGCCAGGGCCAGCATGCGGCCCAGCTGGCCGCCACCGATTACACCGATCTTCATGGGTTGAGCCTCAAGCCTGGCGCGGGTCTGGGTTGTCCAGCACGGTGTCGGTCTGTTCCGTGCGGAACTGCTTGAGCGCCGCGTGGTACTGCGGGTACTTGGCGCCGAGGATGCTGGCCGACAGCAGCGCCGCGTTGACCGCACCGGCACGACCGATGGCCAGGGTGGCAACCGGCACGCCGGCTGGCATCTGCACGATCGACAGCAGCGAATCGACACCCGACAGCATCGACGATTGCACGGGCACACCCAGCACCGGCAGGTGGGTCTTGGCGGCGCACATGCCTGGCAGGTGGGCAGCGCCACCGGCACCGGCGATGATCACCTCGATGCCACGACCCTCAGCCTCCTCGGCATACTGGAACAGCAGATCCGGGGTACGGTGGGCGGAAACCACCTTCACCTCGTAGGGAATGCCGAGTTTTTCCAGCATATCGGCGGTGTGGCTAAGGGTGGACCAATCGGACTTGGAGCCCATGATCACGCCAACCAGTGCACTCATCGTCGAGCCTCTCCTGCAAGCGCCTTCTGGCGCGCTAAAAGCAACAAGCCACGCAGGTGGGCCGGCGTGGCTTGTCATACGGATTCTAAATCGACCAGGTCGGCCGAAGGCGCGGGATTGTAGCGTATTTCAAGGCTCTGCGCCCACCCCCGCAAGCACATGTCGGATCAAAGGGCAAGCTGTCTCGCAGGACAACTTTTTCCTGCCGCCTCTGGGTTGACGAATACCAGACGCTTGTATCCCCGATCTCGAAAATTCAGGTACGTACATATGAGTGTTTCACGCCTCTTCGCGCTTTCGTGTGGCCTGGTACTCAGCTTGCAACTGCCAGCTGCTTCTGCTGCCCGCTCGCTTACCGTCACCGTCTATGTTCACGACGACCTTGCCGACATGAGCAATGAGCAATTGAACAAGGACTTCTTTCAGCATTGGCTGGACGAGATGCGCAGTTTCAGCCAACAGTCCATCGAGGTCATATTTCAACGCGAGGTAGAACACATTACCGATATTGCTTATGCAGGAATGCCGTCCGCTCAACTACTCGAGGCCTTCGCCCGGCAACTGCATGAACAACAGCGCCACCCATCCTTTTCCTTTATGGATAAACAACTGCTGCTGACGCGCAACAGCTATGATCACAGCGGCCTGAACTACAACGCAGGCCTTGCCTATCAGAAGCAAAACACGGCTATTGCGTCGGCAGGTGCATACGGTGCTCCAGCCCATGAAATCGGTCATTTGCTAGGCGCCACGCACGAAGATGCCGAACTGAAATTCAATGGCTGGGTGTGTGAAACGTACACCCACCCCCGTGTACCGGCCCGATCCAATTGCTACCGCTACAGCGACAAGAATCGCGCGAATATCGCGGACTACTTGAAATACAACTCAAACTGAAGCCTCACCTTGTGCGCCTGACGACTCAAGCTTGCGCCACAACAAGCGGACGTTGGCCTTGCGCACCAGTGCGCAGCGGTACAGACGAATTTCCAGTGGCACATGCCACTGGCTGCCGCCGCAGATCGCCAGTTCGCCCCGCTCCAGTTCGCCACGCATCGACAGGCGCGGCACCCAGGCGATGCCCATGCCCTCCAACGCCATGCTCTTGAGGCTGTCGGCCATGGCGGTTTCGTAGACGGTGGTATAGCGCAGGTTTCGCTGGCGCAGCAGCAAATTGACCGACCGACCGAGGAAAGCGCCGGCGGTATACGCCAGCAGCGGCACACTGCCCTCGCCTTCCAGGTCGAACAACGGCTTGCCGTCGGCATCCACGGCGCACACCGGCAACATTTCAGTGGTGCCCATGTGCAGCGACGGGAAGATTTCGGCATCCATCTGCAAGGCGGCATCCGGGTCATAGAAGGCCAGCATCAGGTCGCAGCCACCTTCACGCAATGCATGCACGGCATCTCCGACGTTGGTCGCAACCAGGCGGGTGGCGATGTTCAAACCATCGTTGCGCAACTGGGCCACCCAACGCGGGAAAAAGCCCGACGCCAGCGAGTGTGCAGCGGCCACCTGTACCACTTCACCTTGCCCGCCCTCCAGGTGATGCAAATGGCGGAGAATTTCGCTCAATTGGTCGACAACAGTACGCGCGGTGACGAGAAACAGCTGCCCGGCCTCGGTCAGTTCGATCGGCGTGCGGGAACGATTCACCAATTGCAGGCCCAAAGCTGCTTCCAGACTGCGTATACGCCGGCTGAAGGCAGGTTGGGTAACGAAACGCCGCTCTGCCGCCTGGGAAAAACTGCGGGTCGCAGCCAGCGCGCTGAAGTCTTCCAGCCATTTGCTTTCAAGGTTCACGAAGCACATCTCCTGGCGTGCACCAAAATGGAACACGCTCGAATATCAATTGGCGTCACATGAAACACTATGCCGTTTGTGCATAGGTTAGCGTGCAACAGCATTGGCCGCAAAATCACCTTCAGGCCTAGGATTGGCGCCATTCCGGCATGTGCCGGGTCAAAATCGAGATGATATACATCATGTCCTCCGCTGCATCGTTCCGCGTCGAAAAAGATTTGTTGGGTACCCTTGAAGTTCCTGCAGATGCCTACTACGGCATCCAGACCCTGCGCGCTGCCAACAACTTCCACCTCTCCGGTGTTCCGCTGTCGCACTATCCGAAGCTGGTCGTGGCCCTGGCCATGGTCAAGCAGGCTGCTGCTGACGCCAACCGTGAGCTGGGCCACCTGAGCGATGCCAAGCACGCTGCAATCACCGCAGCCTGCGCCCGCCTGATCAAAGGCGATTACCACGACCAGTTCGTAGTGGACATGATCCAGGGCGGTGCTGGTACTTCTACCAACATGAACGCCAACGAAGTGATCGCCAACGTTGCGCTGGAGGCCATGGGCCACCAGAAGGGTGAGTACCAGTACCTGCACCCGAACAACGACGTGAACATGGCGCAGTCGACCAACGACGCCTACCCGACGGCTATCCGCCTGGGCCTGCTGCTGGGCCACGACGCGCTGCTGGCCAGCCTCGACAGCCTGATCCAGGCCTTCGCTGCCAAGGGTAAAGAGTTCGACCACGTACTGAAGATGGGCCGTACCCAGCTGCAGGACGCCGTACCGATGACCCTGGGCCAGGAATTCCGTGCCTTCGCCACCACCATGACCGAAGACCTGCAGCGCCTGCGCTCGCTGGCCCCGGAACTGCTGACCGAAATCAACCTGGGCGGTACCGCCATCGGTACCGGCATCAACGCCGACCCTGGCTACCAGGCCCTGGCCGTACAGCGCCTGGCTGCCATCAGCGGCCAACCGCTGGTACCGGCGGCCGACCTGATCGAAGCCACCTCCGACATGGGCGCCTTCGTACTGTTCTCCGGCATGCTCAAGCGTACTGCAGTCAAGCTGTCGAAGATTTGCAACGACCTGCGCCTGCTGTCCAGCGGCCCACGCACCGGCATCAACGAAATCAACCTGCCAGCGCGTCAGCCAGGCAGCTCGATCATGCCAGGCAAGGTCAACCCGGTTATCCCGGAAGCCGTCAACCAGGTGGCCTTCGCCATCATGGGCAACGACCTGGCCCTGACCGTCGCCGCCGAAGGTGGCCAGCTGCAGCTGAACGTGATGGAGCCGCTGATCGCCTACAAGATCTTCGACTCGATCCGCCTGCTGCAACGTGCCATGGACATGCTGCGCGAGCACTGCATCGTCGGCATCACCGCCAACGAACAGCGCTGCCGTGAACTGGTCGAGCACTCGATCGGCCTGGTCACCGCCCTGAACCCGTACATCGGCTACGAAAACGCCACCCGTATCGCCCGCGTTGCCCTGGAAACCGGCCGCGGCGTACTGGAACTGGTGCGCGAAGAGAAGCTGCTGGACGACGCGATGCTCGACGACATCCTGCGTCCGGAAAACATGATCGCTCCCCGTCTGGTTCCGCTGAAGGCGTAACCAGGCTGCTGTAAACAGTCTCACCAGGTCGAGGGACTAGACACCTCTCAACCTTTCAAAGGCCCGAGCCTATGCTTCGGGCCTTTTTTTTTGCCTGAAGGATTTTGGGGCTGCTTTGCGGCCCCCCGAACATCGGCACACAACTTGCTCCATAATGCGTCCCAGGCCAACGGGATTACCCAGCATGCTGCACAGCCACCTGACCACCCTCAACGCGGTTTCGCTGATCCTCAACGTCTTCCAGGCAGACGGCTGCGAGGCGTCGGCGCTGCTGGCCGGCAGCGGCATCGGCCCGGCAGACCTGGGCCATGCCGATGCGCGTATCACCACCCAGCAGGAACTGCAGGTGTGCGCCAACGCCGTTGCCCGACGCGAAGATATAGGCCTGGAGCTGGGCCAGCGCATGCATGTGTCGTGCTACGGCATGCTCGGTTACGCCCTACTCTCCAGTGCCACTTTGGGTGACGCCTTGCGCTTGGCACTGCAGTATCCGGCACTGCTGGGAACAATCTTCAAGCTGCGTTTGCTCGATGACGGCCAGCGTGTCTGGTTCAGCGCCAGCGATTACCACGACAGCCCGGCGCTGACCGCCTTCAATGCCGAGTTCTGCCTGGTGTCGCTGAAGGTCATCTGCGACGACCTGCTCGGCCGCCCGCTGCCTCTGCTGGGTGCTCGTTTCGAACACCCACGGCCCGGTTACCATGCTCTCTATACCGGGGCATTCCAGTGCCCGGTAGGTTTCGACGCCGAGGACAATGCCTTTGCCTTCGAACGGCGCTGGCTGGACACGCCACTGCCGCTGGCCGACCCGATTACCCACAAGGCCATGAGCGAACGCTGCCGGCGCCTGAACCTGGAATTCACCGGCCGCCAGGCCTGGCTGGGGCGGATTCGCCAACTGCTGGCGCAGCAACTGGATGCAGCGCCCGGGCTGGAAGGGCTCGCACGTCAGATGAACTGCTCATCGCGCACCCTGCGCCGACATTTGCAGGCGTTGGGCAGCAGTTATCAACAGCTGCTGGATGAACTGAGGTTCGAGCGGGCCAAACAGTTGCTGGCTGATGCGCAGATGCCGATCTACCGGATTGCCGAGTCCCTGGGGTTCAGCGAGACCGCCAGTTTTCGGCATGCCTTCCAGCGTTGGAGTGGCGTCGCGCCCAGTCACTTCCGCGGTTGACCTGTACCGGCCCTTTCGCGGGTGAACCCGCTCCCACAGGGATTGCACCCACTCAGGTGCAACACTGTACCTGTGGGAGCGGGTTCACCCGCGAAAGGGCCAGTACAGGCCACCAACAAATTCTGCCAATGAGCTTGGCCACATCGATCCCCTTTTGGCCGTATGCGTCGTTCTCCCCAGGTGGCTCGCCCATGAAAATGGGCCCACGCCAGTATCCAATGGAGAACAACAATGCTGACGATCTATTCCGATGACCACCGCCTGCACCATGGCCGCTGCGAGCTGATCGACGGCAAGCTGATGCCCTGTTTCGAAATGCCGTCACGCGCCGACCATGTGCTCGACCAGGTCAAAAAGCGCAACCTTGGCGACATCCAGGGCCCCACCGACTTCGGGCGCGCACCGTTGCTGCGCATCCACAGTGCCGACTACCTGGATTTCTTCGAAGGTGCCTGGGCGCGCTGGGCCGCACTGGGCCAGGAAGGCGACCTGCTGCCATTCACCTGGCCCGCACGCTCCCTGCGCCAGATAAAACCCACCGGCCTGCACGGTGAGCTGGGCTACTACAGCTTCGACGCCGGCGCACCGATCACCGCCGGGACCTGGCAGGCTGCCTACAGCGCCGCCCAGGTCGCCCTCACCGCCCAGGCGGCGATCCAGCAAGGCGCCCATTCCGCCTTCGCCCTGTGCCGCCCGCCAGGGCACCATGCGGCTGGCGAAGTCATGGGCGGCTATTGCTACCTGAACAACGCCGCCATCGCCGCCCAGGCCTTCCTTGACCAGGGCCGGCGCAAGGTCGCAATCCTCGATGTCGACTATCACCACGGCAACGGCACCCAGGACATCTTCTACAGCCGCAACGATGTGTTCTTCGCCTCGATCCATGGCGACCCGCGCGACGAGTTCCCGTTCTTCCTCGGCTATGCCGATGAAACCGGCGAGGGTGCCGGCGAAGGCTGCAACATCAACTACCCACTGCCGGCTGGCAGCGACTGGGCCGCCTGGAACGCCGCCCTGGAGGACGCCTGCCAGCGCATCGCCGCCTATGACGCTGAAGTGCTGGTGATCTCGCTGGGTGTGGATACCTTCAAAGACGACCCGATCTCGCAGTTCAAGCTGGACAGCCCGGACTACCTGGAAATGGGCAAGCGCATCGCCCAGCTCGGCAAGCCGACCCTTTTCGTGATGGAAGGCGGCTACGCTGTGGAAGAAATCGGTATCAACGCGGTCAATGTGCTGGAAGGCTTCCAGCAGGCCCAGCCAGGAGCCCGATAATGGTTCGACTCAAGCGTCTGCTCGCCCCGTTCATCGCCGCTACCCTGTTCACCGGTGCCCTGCAGGCCCAGGCCGAACAGCGCACCCTGCGGGTGTTCAACTGGTTCGACTACATCACTCCGCAAACTCTCACCGAGTTCCAGAAAGACAGCGGAGTGAAGCTGATCTACGACATCTTCGACACCAACGAGGCGCTGGAAGCGAAACTGCTGACCGGCAACTCCGGATATGACGTGGTAGTGCCATCCAACGTGTTCCTCGCCAAGCAGATCGAAGCGGGTGTGTTCCAGCCGCTGGACCGCAGCAAGCTGCCGAACTGGCAGCACCTGGACCCGGCGCTGATGAAGCTGATCGAAGCCAACGACCCCGGCAACAAATTTGCCGTACCCTACATGTACGGCACAGTGCTGATCGGCTTCAACCCGGCCAAGGTCAAGGCTGCGCTCGGCGACAACGCCCCGGTGGACAGTTGGGACCTGATCTTCAAGGAAGAGAACATTTCCAAGCTCAAGCAATGCGGCGTGGCCCTGCTCGACTCGCCGTCGGAGATCATGCCGCTGGCCCTGCAGTACCTGGGCCTGCCACCGAACAGCGACAAACCGGCTGATTACAAGAAAGCCGAAGCGCTGATGCTGAAGATTCGCCCGCACATCACCTACTTCCATTCCTCGAAGTACATGGCTGACATCGCCAACGGCGATATCTGCGTTGCAGTGGGCTACAGCGGTAGCTTCTCTCAGGCAGCCAACCGCGCCCGCGAGGCGAAGAATGGCGTGGTGGTGGACATGCGCCTGCCCAAGGAAGGTGCACCGATCTGGTTTGATATGCTGGCGATTCCGAAGAATGCGACCAACCCGGAAGATGCCCACGCGTTCATCAACTACTTACTGCGGCCTGAGGTGATTGCGCCTATCAGCGACTTTGTCGGGTACCCGAACCCGAACAAGGATGCGACCGACAAGGTCGACCCGGCGATTCGCAACAACCCCAACCTGTATCCTACAGCGGAGGCGATGGCCAAGCTGTATACCCTCAAGCCCTTGGCGCGGGATGCCGAGCGAGCTCGGACCAGGGCCTGGACACGGATCAAGTCTGGTACCTGATTTAGAGCCGGGGCCGCTAGGCGGCCCCATTCACTTTCTCCAGGCCTTGCGCAAGCGCATCAACGCCTCGGCAATCTCCCCCTCCGGCACCGCTGCAAAACCCAGCACCAGCCCTGCCCTTTTATCCACAGGCACCTCGCTGTCAGCCAGCCAGAAATTGCTAAGCGGCGTCACCTCAACCCCCACCGCTTCAGCCTTGGCCACCAACTCCTGCTCCCGCGCAAAGTTATCCACATCCACCTTCACATGCAGCCCGGCCGCCACCTCCGGCATGCCGCTCAAACCCGGAATATCCACGGGCCAGCCAGCCTTCAGCACATTGCGCCGGCTCAACGCCGCCTTGCGCATGCGCCGAATATGCCGCTGGAAGTGCCCCCGGGCCATGAACTCGGCCATCACGCACTGGCTACTGACCTCCGAATGCCGCACCGCCAGCGCCCTGCCCTGGCTGAACGGCTGCGCCAGTTGTGGTGGCAGTACCAGATAGCCCAGGCGCAACGCCGGAAAGGCAATCTTGCCGAAGGTACCGACGTACAGCACCCGCCCGTGCCGGTCGAGCGCCGCCAGCGGGGCCAAGGGCGCACCGCTGTACCGGTACTCGCCGTCGTAGTCGTCTTCGATGATCCAGCCTTCGCTGCGCTCGGCCCAGGCCAGCAGTTCCAGGCGTCGCGCCAGGCTCATGGTCACCCCGGTCGGGTACTGGTGGGCTGGCGTGACATAGGCCAGCCGGCAATCCGTCAGTTGCCCGAGCCGGCGACAGTCCATGCCGTCCTCGTCCACCGGCACGCCACACAGCCTGCCACCGGCCAGCGCAAAGGCATGCCCGGCTGCGCGGTAACCCGGGTTTTCCACAGCCACACCGTCGCCGGGCTGCAGCAGCAACTGTGCACAAAGGCTGATAGCCTGCTGCGCACCACTGGTGATCACAATTTGTTCAGCGGTACAACTCAGTCCACGCGAGCGACGTAGGTAGGCCGCGATCAGTTCGCGCAGCAGCGGCTCGCCTGCCGGGTCACCATAACCCAACTGCGCCGGAGCCGGGTTGCGCCAGAAACCCGCCTGCAGCTTGGCCCAGACGTCGAAGGGGAACAGGTCGAACGCCGGAATACCGACGCGAAAAGCACGCGGTGCACCGCTTCTTGGGGGCGGCAGATGGTTACTTTTCAGGCGCTGCAAAGGCTCGCTGGAACGGCGCTTGCTGGATAAATCCTCAGTATTTTTCGAGGGATTTGTGGATAAGTCTGTTGATAACACACGGGATAACCCTGTGGATACTTTTGTGGATAGTTTTGCACTTGAGAGCTTCGGTAACTGGCTCACATAGGTGCCGTCGCCTACCCGGCTTTCGATGTAGCCCTCGGCATATAGCTGGTCATAGGCCCGCACCACACTGTTGCGTGACAGCGCCAGCATGGCGGCCAGATCACGAGTGGCCGGTAGCCGTGTGCCACTGCTCAGGCGCCCGTCCAGCACCCGCGCACGTAGCGCCTGGTACAGCTGCTGGCTGAGCCCGCGGCGGCGATCGAGGTCGATCCCGGCAGGGTCGAAAGGCAACACGAGGGGGCGCTCGTTCATGGCATTGGACCTATAAAAACAGCTGTTAATGGCTCTTACTATGAACCAATAGCCTGCCTAGGATGGAGCCATCGCACAAGGAAACCGAGCATGTACAACAGCAAACCCCATCAGGAACACGACCTCGGGCGCCTGCACCAGCACATGCTCGACACCCGTCTGGCCATCCTGGTCAGCCAGGGCGAACAAGGCCTGCTGGCCACGCACCTGCCAGTGCTGGTCGATATTGCCGAAGGCGAATTCGGCACCGTCTATGCCCACCTGGCGCGGGCCAACCCCCAATGGCACGACCTGAGGCAAGGTGGCGAAGCCCTGCTGGTGTTCCCCGGCGCCGATGCCTATGTCAGCCCCGGTTACTACCCGAGCAAAGCCGACAACCCCAAGGTGGTGCCAACCTGGAACTACCTGGCCGTGCACGCCTATGGCCCAGCCGAAGTGATCCACGAAGCCGAACCCTTGCTGGCCATTGTCAGCCGACTGACCGAGCGCCACGAACAAGGCCGCGGCGAACCGTGGAAAGTCACCGACACCCCGCGTGATTACCTCGATGGCATGCTCCGCGCCATCGTCGGTGTTCGCTTGCCCATCACCCGCCTGCAAGGCGCGCGCAAGCTAAGCCAGAACCGCTCTGAGCAAGACATTGCCGGCGTGCGTGAAGGCCTTAGCGCCAGCCCCGATTACCTGGATAACCAACTCGCGGCGCATATGCGCCAACTCTGAAGGAATAGCCCATGTCCAGCGTCACCCTGCGTCCTGTCACCACCCAAGACCATGCTGCCTGGCTCGCCCTGTGGCAGGCCTACTTGCACTTCTATGAATCCGAATTGGCCGATGAGGTCAGCCTCAGCACCTGGCAACGCCTGCTCGACCCAAACGAACCGACCCATTCAGCCTTGGCCTGGGTCGATGGCAAGGCGGTGGGCATGGTCAACTTCATCTACCATCGTTCCAACTGGAGCATTGGCAACGCCTGCTACCTGCAGGACCTGTACGTGGACAGCGGGCAGCGCGGCCTGGGCATCGGCCGCCAGCTGATCGAGCACGTCTACGCCCAAGCCAAGACCGACAACTGCATCAAGGTGTACTGGGTGACCCATGAGACCAACGCCACCGCCATCAGCCTGTACCAACAGGTTGCCGAGCGCTCGGGCTTCATCCAATTCCGCAAAGAGTTCTAAGGCCGAACATGACCGACGCATTGAACTGGAAACCCGCCGCAGTCCCACAGGCCGACCCTATCGACGGCCGTTTCATCCGCCTCGAAAAGCTTGACCCGGCGCGACATGGCGACGACCTCTGGGAGGTGTTGCAAGGCCCGGCTGCCGATCCGGTACTGTGGGACTACTTGCCCTATGGCCCATTTGCCGAGCGTGCCGCCTTCGACCGTTGGCTGGAAGGCAACGCCGCCGGCCGCGACCCGCTGTTCTACACCGTCATCGACCGCACCAGCGGCCAGGCCCAGGGCATCCTCAGCCTGATGTCGATCGTGCCCGACCACGGTCGCATCGAAATTGGCCACATCGCCTTCGGCGCCGCCATGCAGCGTACACCCAAGGGCACCGAGGCGGTGTACCTGCTGGGCAAGCTGGGCTTCGAGCTGGGCAACCGCCGGCTGGAGTGGAAGTGCAACAACGCCAACGCCCGCTCCAAGCGCGCGGCGGAGCGGTTTGGCTTTGTCTATGAAGGAGTGTTCCGCAAGCACCTGGTGGTGAAGGACCACAATCGGGATACGGCGTGGTATTCGATTACCGATGATGAGTGGCCAGCGGTGGCTGCTGGGTTCGAGCGTTGGTTGAGCGATACCAACCAACAACCTGGAGGTCAGGTAGAAACACTTGAGGCATGCCGTAACGGTTGAGAGTTGTGTTGGATCAGCCGGCCTTCTTCGCGGGTAAACCCGCTCCCACAGGTACTGACCTCAGGCTTGCGGGGCCTGTAGGAGCAGCCTTGTGCTGCGAAGAGGCCGGCAGATTCAACGCAAAAAAAAGGGGAGCATCCGCTCCCCAGAGGTAAACCGCCTGTAGATGAGGGCTTATCTCAGCCCTCGATCTCGATCAGGATCTCGCCCGGAGTCACACGGTCGCCCTTGGCCACGTGGATGGCCACGACCTTGCCAGCGATACCCGCCTGCACTTCGGTCTCCATCTTCATGGCTTCGGTGATCAGCACGGCCTGGCCGGTCTTGACCATGTCGCCTTCCTTGACCAGCACATCGACGATGTTGCCTGGCATGGTGGTGCTGACGTGGCCCGGGGCACTGGCCTGCTTGCGCTTGCTGCTGCCGCCGCCGACGAATTCGTTGAGCGGCTCGAACACCACTTCTTCCGGCATGCCGTCGATCGACAGGTAGAAGTGGCGCTTGCCTTCGGCCTTCACGCCCACACCGGTGATGTCGACGCGGTAGGTTTCGCCGTGCACGTCGATGACGAACTCGGTCGGTACGCCTTCACCGCTATGGGACGCCACTGCGCCCGCTTCAGGAATTGGCAGCAGGACTTCAGGGGTCAGGGTGCCGGCTTCGCGTTCTTCGAGGAACTTGCGGCCAATGTCAGGGAACATGGCGAAAGTCAGCACGTCTTCTTCGCAACGGGCCAGGGCGCCGATATCGGCACGCAGCTTGGCCATTTCCGGCTTCAGCAGGTCGGCCGGGCGCACGTCGATCACTTCTTCACTGCCGATCGCCTGACGGCGCAGCTGCTCGTTGACCACGCCCGGAGCCTTGCCGTAACCGCCTTGCAGGTACAGCTTCACCTCGTTGGTGATGGTCTTGTAGCGCTCGCCGGCCAGCACGTTGAAGAACGCCTGGGTACCGACGATCTGCGAGGTCGGGGTCACCAGCGGTGGGAAGCCAAGGTCTTCACGCACGCGCGGGATCTCAGCCAGCACTTCGTTCATGCGGTTGAGGGCGCCCTGTTCCTTGAGCTGGTTGGCCAGGTTGGAAATCATGCCGCCCGGTACCTGGTTGACCTGTACGCGGGTGTCCACGGCGGTGAACTCGCTTTCGAACTGGTGGTACTTCTTGCGCACGGCATAGAAGTACAGGCCGATTTCCTGCAGCAGTTCCAAGTCCAGGCCAGTATCGAATTCGCTGCCCTTGAGCGCGGCAACCATCGACTCGGTACCCGGGTGGCTAGTGCCCCAAGCGAAGCTGGAGATGGCGGTGTCGATGTGATCGGCGCCGTTTTCCACAGCCTTCAGCTGGCACATTGCGGCCAGGCCGGCAGTGTCGTGGGAGTGGATGAACACCGGCAGCGACTGCTCGGCTTTCAGCGCCTTGACCAGTTCGCCGGTGGCGAACGGGGTCAGCAGGCCGGCCATGTCCTTGATCGCGATCGAGTCGCAACCCATGGCTTCCATCTGCTTGGCCTGGTTCACGAAGGCTTCGATGGTGTGCACCGGGCTGGTGGTGTAGGCGATGGTGCCCTGAGCATGCTTGCCGGCAGCCTTGACCGCTTCAATGGCCACGCGCAGGTTACGCACGTCGTTCATGGCATCGAAGATACGGAACACGTCGATACCGTTGACTGCGGCCTTGGCGACGAACGCCTTGACCACGTCGTCGCTGTAGTGGCGGTAGCCCAGCAGGTTCTGGCCACGCAGCAGCATTTGCAGGCGGGTGTTGGGCAGCGCGGCGCGCAGCTTGCGCAGGCGCTCCCACGGGTCTTCCTTGAGGAAGCGCACGCAGGCGTCGAAGGTGGCGCCACCCCAGACTTCCAGCGACCAGTAGCCGACCTTGTCGAGCTTGTCGCAGATCGGCAGCATGTCTTCGGTACGCATGCGGGTGGCCAGCAGGGACTGGTGGGCGTCGCGCAGGATCGTGTCGGTTACGTGAATTTTCTTGGACATTATGGGGTTCCTCACAGGCCTGCGTGGGCGGCGATGGCGGCGGCGATGGCCAGGGCCAGCTCTTCGGGTTTGCGCTTGATCGAGTAATTGGTCAGTTCCGGGTGGCTTTCGACGAAGCTGGTGTTGAACTGGCCGCTACGGAATTCCGGATTGCGCAGGATTTCCTGGTAGTACGCGGCGGTGGTCTTCACCCCTTGCACGCGCATGTCGTCCAGGGCCCGCAGGCCGCGGTCCATGGCTTCTTCCCAGGTCAACGCCCACACCACCAGTTTCAGGCACATGGAGTCATAGAACGGCGGGATGGTGTAGCCGGTGTAGATCGCCGTGTCGGTACGCACGCCCGGGCCGCCGGGTGCGTAGTAACGGGTGATCTTGCCGAAGCTGGGCAGGAAGTTGTTCTTCGGATCTTCGGCGTTGATGCGGAACTGCAGCGCGTAACCGCGGTGCTGGATGTCTTCCTGCTTGACCGACAGCGGCAGGCCCGAGGCAATGCGGATCTGCTCACGGACGATGTCGATACCGGTGATTTCCTCGGTGATGGTGTGTTCCACCTGCACCCGGGTGTTCATTTCCATGAAGTACACCTCGCCATCGGCGAGCAGGAACTCCACGGTACCGGCGTTCTCGTAGTTCACTGCCTTGGCCGCACGCACCGCCAGGTCGCCGATGTAGGCGCGCTGTTCGGGGGTGAGCTGTGGGCTCGGGGCGATTTCGATGAGCTTCTGGTTGCGGCGCTGGATCGAGCAGTCGCGCTCGAACAGGTGCACGACGTTGCCAAAGCTGTCACCGAGGATCTGCGCCTCGATGTGCTTGGGGTTGACGATGCACTTTTCCAGGAACACTTCCGCAGAACCAAAGGCCTTGGTAGCCTCGGAGATGACGCGGGGGAAGTTCTGTTCCAGTTCTTCACGGCTGTTGCAACGGCGAATACCACGGCCGCCACCACCAGAGGTGGCCTTGAGCATGACCGGGTAACCGATGCGGTCACCTTCACTCAGGGCTTCGTGAATATCGGCAACGTTGCCTTCGGTACCCGGGGTTACCGGTACACCGGCGGCGATCATGGTGCGGCGTGCTTCGGTCTTGTCGCCCATGCGGCGAATGACCTCGGCGGCCGGGCCGATGAACTTGATCCCGCGCTCGGCGCAAATCTCTGCCAGTTCGGCGTTTTCCGACAGGAAACCATAACCCGGGTGCAGGGCATCACAGCCGGTTTCCACAGCCAGGTTCACCAGCTTGCGCGGGTTCAGGTAACCGGCCAGCGGCTCGGCACCAATGCTGTGGGCTTCGTCGGCGCGCTTGACGTGCAATGCATGGCGGTCGGCGTCGGAATAGATCGCCACCGAGCGAATGCCCATTTCGGCGCACGCACGCACGATCCGAACTGCAATTTCACCTCGGTTGGCGATCAGGATTTTTTTTATCACTGGAGTCTTCCCAAAGCCGTAGGAACAGTCGAGCCGGTTCTCCCGGTCGGCGCGTGACCAGACGTTGCTGGCCAGTCGCACATTCACCCTAGCGCTGTAGGTTGATAAACAAAAATCAATATTTGTTAGAGGCTGTATTAGCAAAAGCTTATAGTGCGGTAACAAGGTGTTGCCGAAGGGCGGATAAAAATGCGTAAGTCCTTGATGCGTATGACTTTGCGTCAATTGCAGGTCTTCAATGAGGTGTGCGATTTGCGTTCATACAGCCGTGCGGCGGAAGAGATGGCGCTTACGCAACCCGCCGTTAGTCTACAGATCCGTCAGCTCGAAGAGCTGATCGGCCAGCCGCTGTTCGAGTACGTGGGCAAGAAGCTCTACCTGACCGAAGCTGCCGAGGCCTTGCAACGCGCCAGCCGCGATATCTTCGGGCGCCTGGAGAGCCTGGACATGCAGCTTTCGGATATGCAGGGCTCATTGCAGGGGCAGTTGAAACTGGCGATCGAGTCCAGTGCCAAGTACTTCGTGCCACACCTGTTCGCGGCCTTCAAGCAGCGTCACCCGGAGGTCAACCTGACCCTGACGGTGGTCAATCGCGCCCAGGCAATCCGCCGCCTGTCGGACAACCGCGACGACCTGATCATCATGTCCATGGTGCCGCAGGACATGGGCCTGGATTTTCTGCCGTTCCTCAACAACCCGATTGTCGCGGTGGCACCGCCCGAGCACCCGCTGTGCAAACTGGAGCAACTGCGCCTGCAGGACCTGGAGCCTCATACCCTGCTGGTCCGCGAACAGGGTTCGGGCACGCGCAAGGCTTGCGAGGAATACTTCAAGGACAAGCGCGTGCATTTCACCCAGACCCTGGAGGTGGCCTCGGCCGACGCCCAGCGCGAGTGCGTAATTGCCGGGTTGGGGATTGCCATGCTTACCCGCCATGCGGTCAACCTGGAGCTGGCTACCGGTGTATTGAGGGAGCTGCCGGTGGAAGAACTGCCGCTGTACCGCAGTTGGTGCGTGGTGCAGTCCAAGGCCAAACGGCAGTCGCCGGTGGCCTTGGCCTTTCTGGCATTCATCCGCAGCGAACGCGCGCTGATCAGCGCGCTGGTTGAGCGTTTTTCGGGGAAGCTGCTGCCGACGCCTGCCAGACCGTGAGCTCTTGCAGCTCGGGGTAGTCCACTAGTTCGCGGAGCAGTTGACGTTGGTCGCAATAGCTCTCGATCGCGCGGCGGTATTCCATGCGGCGCTGATCCTTTTCCTGCTGCTTGCGAGCCTTGGCGCTGGGTTGGTACGTACCGTCGAAGTCACGAGCCATTGCCTGTCTCCCAGATAGGATGCGGGAGTTTCAGACTGGCTTGAGTGGTTTACGGTTTGGCTGTGGAATGGTGACAAAACAGTGAAATTTATAGCGCCTGTGCCGGCCTCTTCGCGGGTAAACCCGCTCCCACAGGTGCTCACCAGCCTCAAGGACGGTGCAGTACCTGTGGGAGCGGGTTTACCCGCGAAAGGGCCGGCACAGGCAACGACAATCAGTCGTCGGTAGCCTTGATCGACTTGGGCGACAAGCGCAGGCTGCGCAAGCTGCGCTTCACGCTCTTAAGGTGGTTGACCAGGCTCGGCCCGCGCGCCATGGCTACGCCCATGGCCAGCACGTCGATCACCACCAGGTGGGCGATACGCGAGGTCAGCGGGGTGTAGATTTCGGTGTCTTCATGCACATCGATCGCCAGGTTGACAGTCGAAAGCTCCGCCAGCGGTGTCTGGCTTGGGCACAGGGTAATCAGATTGGCGCCGCTCTCACGGACCAGGTTGGCGGTAATCAGCAGGTCCTTGGAACGGCCCGACTGGGAAATGCATACCGCCACATCACCCGGCTTCAGGGTCACCGCCGACATCGCTTGCATGTGCGGGTCGGAATAGGCTGCCGCGCTGAGCAACAGACGGAAGAATTTGTGCTGAGCATCGGCCGCCACCGCACCGGAGGCGCCAAAGCCATAGAACTCCACACGCTGCGCCTGGGCCATGGCAGTCACCGCCTGCTGCAGCGCCTGCGGATCGAGGTGCTCGCGCACTTCCATCAGGGTGTGCAGCGTGGTGTCGAAGATCTTCAGGCTGTAGTCGGCGACCGAGTCGTCTTCATGGATGGCGAACTGGCCGAAACTCGCCCCCGCAGCCAGGCTCTGCGCCAGCTTCAGCTTCAGGTCCTGGAAGCCCGAGCAACCGATCGCGCGGCAGAAACGCACGATGGTCGGTTCGCTGATACCCACGCTGTGCGCCAGATCGGCCATGGAGCTGTGCATGACGGCAGCCGGGTCGAGTAGCACGTGGTCGGCTACCTTGAGTTCCGATTTGCGCAGCAGGTGGCGCGATTGGGCGATATGTTGCAACAGATTCACAGGCTGGACTCGGTTATGATCGGCTGGCCGGGTTGTAGCTTTTTTGTAGTTATACTACATGGACGCCAACCCGCCCAGTTAAACGAACGTGGAGAGTGGTGGTTTGACTATTCCTTGCGACATTCTGGTCTTCGGCGGCACCGGCGATCTGGCCCTGCACAAATTGCTTCCGGCGCTCTACCACCTGTTTCGCGAGGCCCGTCTGAACAACGCCGTGCGGATCATCGCGCTGGCACGACGCAACTTGCCACGTAACGATTATCTCAAGCTCGCCGAACGCCATTGCCGGGCACAGATTGCCCGCAACGACTTCGACGAAGAGGTCTGGCAGCGGTTTTCCGCACGGGTCGACTATTTCGCCATGGATGCTTCGCAAAGCGCCGACTTCGGTCGCCTGGCGCGCTACCTGGGCGAACCCGGCGGCTTGACGCGCATCTTCTACCTGGCCACCGCCCCCAATCTGTTCGTGCCGATTGCCAAGCACCTGCATAACGCCGGCCTGGCAGACACTGAGGCGCGCATCGTGCTGGAAAAGCCGATCGGCCACTCGCTGGAATCGGCTACCGCCATCAACGAAGCGATTGGCGCAGTGCTGGAGGAAAACCAGGTATTTCGCATCGACCACTACCTGGGCAAGGAAACCGTGCAGAACCTCATGGCCCTGCGTTTTGCCAACGCCCTGCTGGAGCCGGTGTGGCGCAACAACCAGGTTGATCACGTGCAGATCAGCGTTTGCGAGACCCTGGGTGTAGAGAACCGTGGTGCCTACTACGACCGCGCCGGGGCGACCCGCGACATGTTGCAGAACCACCTGCTTCAGCTGCTATGCCTGGTGGCCATGGAGCCCCCCGCGCAGTTCGAGGCCGAAGCGGTGCGTGACGAGAAAGTGAAGATCCTGCGGGCCCTCAAGCCCATCACTGGCCAGGACGTGCAGGACAAGACCGTACGCGGCCAGTATGGCGCCGGGCGCATCGGCGGCCAGGAAGTGCCGGCTTATTACTTCGAAAAGGACGTCGACAACGACAGCGACACCGAAACCTTCATCGCCATCGAGGCGCACATCGACAATTGGCGCTGGGCGGGCGTGCCCTTCTACCTGCGCACCGGCAAGCGCATGGCACGGCGCTCATCGCAGATCGTCATCCAGTTCAAGCCGGTGCCCCACGAGCTTTTCAATGGTGGCCAGGTCAATCAGCTGCTGATTCAGTTGCAACCGGACGAACGCATCAGCCTGCGCATGATGACCAAGAGCCCGGGCAAGGGCATGCGCCTGGAACCTGTGGACCTGGACCTGAACCTAGCCCAGGTGTTCAGCCAGACCCGCCGCTGGGACGCCTACGAGCGCCTGCTGCTGGATGTGCTGGAGGGCGACTCGACGCTGTTCATGCGCCGCGATGAAGTGGAAGCGGCCTGGGCCTGGATCGACCCGATCATCAAGGGCTGTGAAGAGCACTTCCAGGCGCCGCGACCGTACCCGGCAGGCTGTAACGGGCCAGAGCAAGCCAACAGCCTGCTCGCCAGGCACGGCAGGCAATGGCATAGCTGAAGCACTGCCCTGCTCCCGTAGCAGGCGAAAGGGCAGAAAGTAGCCCAGCGCACTGGCGCTACTTTCAACCCGAAACAGGAGCAGACAATGGCCATTATCACCAACCTCGTTGCAATCAACGACATCGCTCACGGCAATCAGGTTTTCAGGGTTCACGGCACCGTTACGGTCGCCTCCCCGGCCATCGAACCGGTGCTGGTCGAACCCAAGCTGCGCCACAGGGGTGGCTGGGAAGTGCTTGAGCTTCAACTTCTGGATAGCGGCGCAATCACTCCGCAGGTGCTGACGGAAAAAACCGTGGCTTTCGAGCGTGCAGGCGGCACTGGCTGGAAAACCGTGGAGATCATTCATGCAGACGGTTCGCAGCGCTGCGAAATTCGTACCATCGAGGCGATTGACTGAGCCGCTGCCGACCAGGTCGCCCTAGCGGTGGCCTGGCACCTTGCATCGGCTCGATGAACGGGCATGTGGCAGGTGAATATTTATACAGTAGAGGTTTGCCCCATTTCCTGCCGCGCCCTAGAATGGCCCGATGCGCACAGACGACCTCTCCCTCCTGCTGAATTCCCTCAACGATGCCCAACGCCAGGCCGTAGCGGCCACGCTCGGGCGTCAACTGGTGCTTGCTGGCGCCGGTTCCGGTAAAACCCGCGTGCTGGTGCACCGCATTGCCTGGCTGATCCAGGTGGAGCAGGCATCGCCGCACTCGATCCTGTCGGTGACCTTCACCAACAAGGCCGCGGCAGAAATGCGCCAGCGTATCGAGCAACTGCTGGGTATCAACCCGGCGGGCATGTGGGTCGGCACCTTCCACGGCCTGGCCCATCGCCTGCTGCGGGCCCATTGGCAGGAAGCGAGGCTGGTGCAGAACTTCCAGATCCTCGACAGCGACGACCAGCAGCGCCTGATCAAGCGGGTGATGCGCGAGTTGGGCCTGGACGAGCAGAAATGGCCGGCACGCCAGGCCCAGTGGTTCATCAACGGGCAAAAGGACGAAGGCCTGCGTCCACAGCATATCCAGGCCGGGGGCGACCTGTTCCTGTCGACCATGCGCGACGTCTATACCGCCTATGAGCAGGCCTGCGAGCGCGCCGGGGTCATCGACTTCTCCGAGCTGCTGCTGCGCGCCCTGGACCTGTGGCGCGACCACCCGGGCCTGCTGGAGCACTACCAGCGGCGCTTCCGCCACGTGCTGGTGGACGAGTTCCAGGATACCAACGCCGTGCAGTACGCCTGGCTGCGCCTGCTGGCGCGCGGCGGTGACAGCCTGATGGCGGTGGGCGATGACGACCAGTCGATCTACGGCTGGCGCGGTGCCAAGATCGAGAACATTCACCAGTACACTGCCGACTTCCCCGACGCCGAGATGATCCGCCTGGAGCAGAACTACCGCTCCACCGGTGGCATCCTCAAGGCGGCGAACGCACTGATCGCCAACAACAGCGGGCGCCTGGGCAAAGAGCTGTGGACCGACATGGGTGAAGGCGAACCGCTGACCCTGTATGCGGCCTACAACGAGCACGACGAAGCGCGCTACGTGGTGGAAACCATCGAGAGCCTGGTCAAGAAGGGCAATGCGCGCAACGAGATCGCCATACTGTACCGTTCCAACGCCCAGTCGCGGGTGCTGGAAGAAGCTCTGCTGCGCGAACGCATCCCCTACCGCATCTACGGTGGCCAGCGCTTCTTCGAGCGCGCCGAAATCAAGAACGCCATGGCTTACCTGCGGCTGATCGAAGGCCGTGGCAACGATGCAGCCCTGGAGCGGGTGATCAACGTGCCGCCACGTGGCATTGGCGAAAAAACCGTCGAAGCCATCCGCGAGCACGCCCGCCACAGCCAGGTGTCGATGTGGGAGGCCATGTGCCAGCTGCTCGCCGCCAAAGCCCTGAAAGGCCGCGCGGCCAGTGCCCTGGGTGCGTTCATCGAGCTGATCGAGGGGTTGGCGGCCAAGGTCGTGGACATGCCACTGCATACCATGACCCAGACCACCATCGAGCAGTCCGGGCTGATCATCTACCACCAGGAAGAAAAGGGTGAGAAGGGCCAGGCACGGGTAGAAAACCTTGAGGAACTGGTCAGCGCGGCGCGCAACTTCGAGTCCACCGACGAAGACGCCGACCTCTCGCCTCTCTCGGCATTCCTCGGCCACGCCTCGCTCGAAGCAGGCGATGCACAAGCCGACGAACATGAAGACAGCGTCCAGCTGATGACCTTGCACAGCGCCAAGGGCCTGGAGTTCCCGTATGTGTTCCTGGTGGGCATGGAAGAAGGCCTGTTCCCGCACAAGATGAGCCTGGAAGAGCCTGGCCGCCTGGAAGAGGAACGCCGCCTGGCTTATGTGGGCATCACCCGCGCCATGCGCCAGCTGGTCATGACCTACGCCGAAACGCGTCGCCTGTATGGCAGCGAGACCTACAACAAGGTGTCGCGTTTCGTACGCGAAATTCCGGCAGGCCTGGTTCAGGAAGTGCGCCTGTCCAACAGCGTCAGCCGACCGTTCGGCGGGGCCAAGACGGCCACGAACAGCAACCTGTTTGCCAATGCCAGCATTCCGCAGACCGCGTTCAACCTTGGCCAACGTGTGCAGCATGCGGTGTTTGGCGAGGGTGTGATCCTCAACTTCGAGGGCTCCGGCGCCCAGGCGCGTGTGCAGGTGAATTTTGCCGAAGGCAGCAAGTGGCTGATGCTGGGGTATGCCAAGCTCGAGGCCATCTGAAAGTCTGCGCGGTCCCTTGTAGGAGCGGCCTTGTGTCGCGAAAGGGCCGCAAAGCGGCCCCACGATTGTGGCTTTGACGCTGATATATCGGGGCTGCTTCGCAGCCCTATCGCGACACAAGGCCGCTCCCACAAGTATCGCGCCAGCATTCCGAGGGCAGGTCGTGCCGGGTTTGTAACATTCAGGCAAAAGCTCGAAACATTATGTCGCTGGTCATGTGCCCGGGAACCTGTGCACCATGACGCGCGTGCAATCCACAACAGGGGATATCCCACTTATGCAACGTTTTCTTAGCATCGCTCTGGCGCTCTGCGTCGGCCTGACGCTGAGCCTGGACGCCAATGCCAAGCGTTTTGGCGGCGGCAAGAGCTCGGGCTCCGCGCCTATTCACCAGACCCGCCAGGCCACGCCAACCACGCCTGCCGCCGCGCCGACCGCACCTGGCCGTGCCGCTCCGGCCGCCAGCGGTGCTTCGCGCTGGTTGGGTCCTCTGGCCGGCCTCGCCGCCGGTGGCCTGCTGGCTTCCATGTTCATGGGCGACGGTTTCGAAGGCTTCCAGATCATGGACTTCCTGATCGTGGCGCTCATCGCCTTCCTGGTGTTCCGCTTCATCGCCGCGCGCCGTCGCCAGCAGCAGCCGCAAATGGCCATGCCGGGCCATGCGCCGATGCAGCGTGAAACTCACGCGCAGCCTGCCCAGCCGTCGATCTTCGGTGGTTCGGCAGCACCTGCTGCCGCAGCCGCCCCGGTGATCAACGCCCCGGCCTGGTTCAACGAGCAGAACTTCCTGGCTGCTGCCCGTAACCACTTCCAGGCGCTGCAGCAGCACTGGGACGCCAACGAGATGGACAAGATCGCCGAGTTCGTCACCCCGCAGATGCTCGAGTTCCTCAAGCGCGAGCGCGCCGAACTGGGTGATGGCTTCCAGTCCACCTACATCGACAACCTCGAGGTACAGCTGGACGGTGTCGACGACCGCGCCGACCGTACCGACGCCACCCTGACCTTCCGTGGCGTGTCGAAGAACTCGCGCTTCGACCAGGGCGAAGTGTTCAGCGAAAGCTGGCACATGGTTCGCACCCAGGGCGAAAACCAGCCTTGGCTGGTGGCCGGTATCCGTCAAAACGGCTAACCGCTGCGTGCTGCACAAAAAACCCCGGGCCTGTCCCGGGGTTTTTGCTTTTGCCAGAGTGGCCTACTAGGGTATAACGCGCAGCGTTGTCATCTAGGTTAGAGGAAGTGAACCGTGGAAGAAGTGATCGAACAACTCCGTGAAGCCAACGAGCCAGTGCCGGTGCCCCTTGAGCTTCCCGACGAGGACCTGCTGGTCGAAATCGAAGAAGAGCTGTTCATCAACATTCCGTTCGTGTTCAAAGAGTTCCTGCTGACCGTCAGTGACGTGGTGTATGGCTCACTGGAGCCGGTGACCGTTACCGACCCACAGTCACATACCTACCTGCCCGACGTCGCCGCCAACGCCTGGGATGCCGGCGTACCGCGTGACCTGATTCCACTGTGCCAGGACGGCGACAACTACTACTGCGTCGAAGAGGATGGCACCGTGGTGCTGTGGGATGCCGAAGAGGAAATCGTCGGTGAAGACAGCTGGGAATCGGTTTGGCACTGGGCGCGGGATGTCTGGCTGGAGAGCTGATTTCGATCTCTGATCTGGTGCTGCTTGTGCCTGCCTCTTCGCGGGTAAACCCGCTCCCACAGGTATTGCACAGGTGCTGATCATTGTGCAGTACCTTTGGGAGCGGGTTTACCCGCGAAGAGGCAGGCACAGAAATGGGAAACTTATGGCCTAGTGCCACCGGCATAGTTAAAATCGCCAGGCTTTCTGCGCCTGGCGACATCGCTACCGCTCCATCCCCTCGGACGACGGTGAAATCTTGCGCAGGGAGCATTGCTCTCTTCAGTGCGTATTCTCGCGGCTGTTCTCCAGCGTCTCCAGCAAGGCAATCTGCATGCGCGTATGCACGCGGATAAACCAGCGCCACAGCAAGGCCACCACCACCGCAGCCACCACGGCGATCACCAGCAGCAGCTCGCTGGTCGGTAGAATGCTCGCCGACAGCGCCGATAGCAGCAGGAAAATCACCAGCAGCGACAACAACGGGATCACCTCGGCAATAACTCGGCGCACGCGCTGAGTATGCCGTCCGGCCGTTTCCGGTTTGACGCCCATCTCCGCCAGCAGCATCGACAGCGCCTTGAGCTTTCGATAGGCGGCAATCAGGAATGGCAGCGACAGCAATAGCGCTGCGCCCCAGATCAGCGCTTTCTGTTGGCTGGTATCGCTGACCCACTCGCTGAGCCAGTTGCCGATCCGCCCGGCGAAATAGCCACCACTGAAGAAGATGGCGATCACCAGCGCCAGGTTCACCCCAACCTGCAACAGGATGCGCCGGATCATCGCCGCGAGCATGGCGCTCTCGCCTTGCGGCTGGATGCTCCGCAACCATTCGCCATACAACGACAACACCCGCGCCAGGCGGCTGGGCACCACCTTGCCCAGCTTGAGCGACAGCGGGTCGGCGGCACGGATCAGGTAGGGTGTCAGCAGCGTCGTGATTGCCGATACCGCCACAGCCACCGGGTAGAGGAAGTCGCTGGTCACCTGCAGAGTCATGCCCAGCGCGGCGATGATGAAGGAAAACTCGCCAATCTGCGAAAGCCCCATGCCCACCCGCAGCGATGTACGCCCGTCATTTCCGGCAATGAACGCGCCCATGCCACACGACAACATCTTGCCCAACACCACCGCCAGGGTAATGACCACGATTGGCCAGGCGTAGTCGATCAGCACCTGGGGGTCGATCATCAGGCCGATGGCGACGAAGAAGATGGCGCTGAACAGGTCGCGTACCGGTTCGATCAGGCTCTCGATCTTCAGCAACTGGCGCGATTCGGCCATGATCGCGCCAATCAGGAAGGCGCCAAGCACCATGCTGTACTCGAGCTTCACCACCAGCAGGCAGAAGCCGAAGCACAGGCCCAATACGGTTATCAGCAGCATCTCGTTGCTTTCGAACCTGGCCACGTAGGCCAGCAGGCGCGGTACCAGCAGGATGCCGATGACCAGCGCGACGATCATGAACAGCGACAGCTTGCCGACAGTGGAGAACACCTCGCCCGAGCTGACCGTACCGCTGACGGCGATGCCCGACAGCAGGGCGATGATGCCGATACCGAGGATGTCCTCGACGATCAGCACGCCGAATATCAGCTGGGCGAAACGCTCGTTCTTCATCTTCAGGTCGTTGAGCGCCTTGACGATGATGGTCGTCGAGGAAATCGCCAGGATGGCACCGAGGAACAGCGAATCCATGGTGCTCCAGCCGAACCAGCGCCCTATCTCGAAACCGATCCAGATCATCAGCACGATTTCCAGGAATGCCGCGATGAACGCCGTGGCGCCTACCTTGAACAGCTTACGCAGGCTGAATTCGAGCCCCAGGCAGAACATCAGAAAGATCACCCCCAGCTCGGCGAGGGTCTTGATGGTGCCTTCATCGTGGATCAGGCCGAACGGTGGGGTGTGCGGGCCGATGATGAAGCCGGCGACGATGTAGCCCAGCACCACAGGCTGCTTGAGGCGGTGAAAGAGAATGGTGACCACGCCAGCAACCAGCATGATGACTGCCAGGTCCTGGATGAAGCTGATGGCATGCATGGCGTGATACTCCTTTTCTCGTCCGTTGCTGGATGCCTGGGCAGACCGCTCCTCTGCCAAGGCAACCCTGAGCGAGCAGCAAGTACATACTGTTTTGAATGCAGGAAAAGCCCATGTTGCATGGGTGTAGTCAGGTTAACATCGCACCCCGCCGCAAAAAGGCGGTGCAATATGCAGAAACAGATCGGCTGGAAAAGCGCCGCTGATGGCATGATCGGCGTGACGATGGAGCGTCAGCCAACGTCCCGTACCAGGAAGGCAAATTCAAAAGAGGGGAACAGAAGTGTCTGCAGATAATGCCCCCCATTCGCCCGATTCCGCGCAACCTCACCGTGAGCACACTATGGAACCTGGAAACGCCCAGCTGAGCATGACCGTCCTGATGACCCCGGACATGGCCAACTTTTCTGGCAACGTACATGGCGGCACCCTGCTCAAGTACCTCGACGAAGTGGCCTATGCGTGCGCCAGCCGCTATGCCGGCAGCTATGTAGTCACCCTGTCGGTCGACCAGGTGATCTTCCGTGAGCCGGTGCACGTGGGTGAACTTGTGACCTTCCTGGCGTCGGTAAACTACACCGGCAACACCTCGATGGAGGTGGGCATCAAGGTGGTGACCGAGAACATCCGCGAGCGCTCGGTGCGCCATTCCAACAGCTGCTTCTTCACCATGGTAGCGGTCGACGACAACCGTCGCCCGGTGCAGGTGCCGCCGCGCCAGCCGCAAAGCAGTGAAGAAAAGCGCCGCTTCCTGCAGGGCCAGCAGCGCCGACAGATCCGCCAGGAGCTGGAAAAGCGCTATCAGGACCTGAAAACCGACGCGATTTAAAGCGCCAGCATCTGTGCCTCGAAGCGCACCCTCGGGTGCGCAATGCGGTCCTGGGCCCGCACCAGCTGCAGTTCATAGCTGGAGCAGGCCTGGGTTTCCAGCAGCACTTCGTGTACGGCCGCAGCAGTGAATTCGAACGCCTGCACCCAGCTGTCGCCGAGCAGGACGCGGGCCAGGAACAGGCCTGAGGTCAGGTCACCCACCCCTACCGGCTGCCGCGGGAACGCCAACAGCGGGCGGCGCAGATGCCAGCTCTGCTCGGCGGTCACCAGCAGCATCTCGAACTGGTCCTCGGCGCGCCCGGGGTAAGCAAGGTGCTTGACCAGCACCACCTGCGGCCCGCGCTGCAACAGGCTGCGCGCCATGTTCACGCAGTCCTCCAGCGACTGCGCTCGGCGGCCACAGAAGCTGTCCAGCTCCAGCTGGTTGGGGCACAGGATATCGGCCCTGGTAGCCGCCTCATCGAGCAGGAACTCGCTCACTTCCGCTGGCACGATACAGCCCTTCTCAGGGTGCCCCATGACCGGGTCGCAAAGGTACAAAGCCTTTGGGTTGACTGCCTTGATCCGCTCGACGCCAGCCAGAATCGCCCGACCTTGTTCGGCACTGCCCAGGTAACCGGACAACACCGCATCGCAATGGCCCAGCTCGCCGATGTTGGAAATGCCTTCCACCAACGCGGGAATTTGCGCGGGGGCAAGCACTTCACCCGCCCACTGGCCATACTGTGTGTGATTGGAGAACTGCACGGTATTGAGCGGCCACACATTGACCCCAATACGCTGCATGGGAAACACCGCGGCGCTGTTGCCGGCGTGGCCGAACACCACGTGGGACTGGATGGCGAGCAGGTGCGGGGTACGTTTCATGCGGGAGGTTTCCAAAGCTGTTTCAGGGATTGTGCGCAACGCAGTATGAACTCGATTGCCACCTGTACGACAGGCCAGGGACGCAGTTAAGCTGGATCGACCTGTTTGGAGCATACGCAAATGTTGACCCTGGAAAACCTCTTCGTCCTGATGCTGGTCGCCACGGCAGGCGCCTGGTTGTGGCACAACCACGGGTTGCGCGAGAAAGCCCTGGAACGGGTCAAACAGCATTGCGCCAAGCTCGACCTCGAACTGCTCGACGACGCGGTCGCACTCAAGCGTATCGCCTTTGTCCGTGACGCCAACGGCCGCAAGCGCCTGGCGCGCGTCTACGCCTTCGAGTTCACCGTCACGGGCGAGCAGCGCCACCCCGGTACCGTGACCCAGTTCGGCGCCCACAGCGTGCAGATCGAACTGGCGCCCTACCCGTTCGAGATCAAGACCCCACCGCGCACCGACAATGTCATCGAGATGCAGCAGTGGCGCCAGGAGCACAACCGCTGGCGCAACTGATCAGCTGACACGACATTCGCTCAACCCGGCCTGCAGCGCGGATTGCGATTGCGGCTGGTCGAAAATCAGCTCGATACGCGTATCCCTGCGCCAGTCGCTGGGCTGCCAGGCGGGCATGTCCCCATTCAGGCCATTGAATGATTGCCAGCCCTCCACGCTGTGGATAACCCCTTTGGCACGCCGCCACGGCCAAGCCCGCAAGAACGCCTGCAACCGCTGTGGATAAAACTGCTGCCCAGGGTGCCAGCGCCAGCCGATGCTCCAACCTCCCTCTCCCTGCTGGGCAAGACAGATCGGCTGCCCGGGATCTGCCCATAGCGCTGTCGGTGGATTTACAAGATTGTCGACAATGCTGTTATCCACAACCGAGCTGTCGACAATGCCATTGGTTATAGCCGGAAGGTCCGACAAGGGCAGCCTACCTTGGACGGTCCAGAATATTTTCTTTCCATAAAATTTATTATTTATCAACAATTTAGTGAGTTCATCCACAGCCTCTGATTTGTTCAAGACAACGCTTTCAGCGGCATCGAACGCCTGCTGTTGAGCCTCCGGAAGCTGCTCGTTCCGGACCATCGACTGCGCGTCCACGACCATCAGCAATGGCTGTATTGTCAGCACTCCAGCCCAAGGGGCTTTTTGCAACTGAGCAAGCAACTGCAAGGGATGACCCAGTCCGGACGGCTCGATGAACAGCCGGTCAGGGCGGGATTTGCGCAGCAGTCGGCCCAGGCCCACCTGGAACGGCATGCCATTGACGCAGCACAAGCATCCACCTGCGACCTCGCCTATGGCGATACCGTCTTCGTCACGGCCGAGCAGGGCCGCATCCAGGCCTACCAGGCCGAACTCATTGATCAATACAGCCCAGCGCTCATTGGCCGGACGCTGGGCCAACAGATGACGGATCAAGGTGGTCTTGCCGACCCCCAGTGGGCCGGCAATCACATGGGTGGGAATGTTCTGCAGCATGGGGAAAAGCTTCGGGCGATGGCGATGCCTCACTATGCGCCGTCAGGCCAGCCAGTCAAGGCTGAGCAGCAGGCGCCCCTGCTGCCCCGATGGCGACCGATGCACCAGGCCCGCACCTTCGTTGCCCTGCCACTTTTCACCTTTGAGCACCGCCACATCGCCAGCTTGCAAGTACTGAACGTTATCCACAGGAAGTATTGCTGTGTGTAAGTTGCCACGAGGGCTCGCGTCCTCTTTCAACCACTCGCTACCTGGGCCTGCGTAGGTAGTGAGCAGACGCAGCGGGACGTTATCCACATGGAAGCGCGGGCACATCGGGCCCGTCAGTACCCGCAGGCGCAAACCTACCCGCTGCGCACCCACCAGGCAGGTATAGGCCGCCACCAGCCAGGCCACATCCGCCACGAATGCCTCATAGCCGTGCAAGTCGGCCGCTTCGCGCAAGAGTTCGGTGAAAACCGGCATGTGCTGCTCATCCACATCGATGACGCGCTGGTCTGCCAAGGGCTGGCCGAGGCTGACCACCAGCGCGGCAAAGTCCTCCAGTTGTGGTGGCAAACGTCGCCGCCATACTGCCAGGTTTACGCCATCCTGCAGCACATCGGTCAGCACCTGCGGTGTCTCGCCAAATACCTGGAAAATATCCACAGGCTTGGATGCAGGGTTCATGCTGCGGCCTCCTCATGCCATGGACCGAACGGATCGGGCAGGCGCAACCAGCCCATGTGCCCCAATTCCATTTCCTGATCGGTCAAAAGGCATGCATCGAGTGCTGTGGATAATTCTTCGAAGTCAATATTCTGCCCGATAAACACCAATTCCTGGCGGCAGTCACCGCTCTCGGCAACCCAGTTCTTCAAGATCGCGGTTGTGTTATCCACATCCTGTGGCCACTGCTCGCGCGGCACGAAACGCCACCAGCGGCCCGCCAAGCCATGGCGCATCATGCCGCCTGCCTGCGACCAGCTGCCGGCTTCCTGGTATTTGCTGGCCAGCCAGAAAAAACCTTTCGAACGCAGCAGGCGGCCATTGCTCCAGGGCGTGTGGATAAAGTCGAAAAAGCGCTGTGGATGAAAGGGGCGCCGGGCCTGCCAGGTGGTGGCGGCAATGCCGTACTCTTCGGTTTCCGGCACATGCTCGCCGCGCAACTCTTGCAGCCAGCCCGGAGCTTGGGCGGCCTGGTCGAAGTCGAACAGGCCGGTGTCGAGGATGCGGTCCAGCGGTACCTGGCCCATGACCATGGGCACGATCTGCGCCCGGGCATTGAGGCTGCGCAGAATGGCCATGAGCTCTTCGCGCTCGTGCTGGCTGATCAGGTCGATCTTGCTCAGCAACAGTACATCGGCGAACTCGACCTGCTCGATCAGCAAGTCACTGATCGAGCGCTCGTCCTCCTCACCCAGGGTTTCGCCACGGCTGGCCAGGCTGTCTGCTGCCTGGTAATCACGCAGGAAGTTCAGGCCATCGACCACAGTGACCATGGTGTCCAGGCGCGCCATGTCGGACAGGCTACGGCCCTGTTCGTCGCGGAAGGTGAAGGTCTCGGCCACAGGCAGTGGCTCCGAGATCCCTGTGGACTCGATCAGCAAATAATCGAAACGCCCTTCTTCAGCCAGCCGCGCCACTTCCTCGAGCAGGTCTTCACGCAGCGTGCAGCAGATGCAGCCATTGCTCATCTCCACCAGCTTCTCCTCGGCACGGTTGAGGCTTACGTTGCGCTGCACCTCGCTGGCATCGATGTTGATTTCGCTCATGTCATTGACGATGACCGCGACTCGCAGGTTGTCGCGGTTACGCAGCACATGGTTGAGCAAGGTGCTCTTGCCGGCGCCAAGGAAGCCGGATAGCACGGTGACAGGGAGACGGTTGGACATGGCGAAACCTCTTCAGGCGAGCGCATTCGAAACGATGCATTGCACGATGTTATAAAGTAACAATACAATTTCGCCAAGCCGTTCGTGATGAATGAGTGCCCACCGGGAGGAAAAATGAACCCGCCACGTGTCTGGGTGCCTCCCCTGGCATGCAGCTTGATCGGTGATGGCCGCTGATCTCCCTTTTGTTTGGAATACCAGATGACTCAGCTCAAGCTCCCCGACATTGCCGCACAAACCCATGAATACGCCTTACCTTTGAACTGGGTGGGTATGTGCGGGATCGCCCAACCTGTACAGTTCGAGGGGCGCACAGCAGCTGCCACGGTCGATGCCGGCGTTAGCCTGGTAGACGGCAGCTCACGCGGTATCCATATGTCGCGGCTTTATCTCGCCCTGGAGTCGTTGGAACATCAGCCTCTGACGCCGCTCACCATTCGCCAGCTGTTGGCTGACTTCCTCAGCAGCCACGAAGGCCTTTCTTCCGCCGCCTATCTGCGTTTGCGCTTCGAGCATCTACTGAAAAGGCCTGCGTTGATCAGCCCGTTGGAGGGTTGGAAAAGCTATGCCGTCACAGTCGATGCAAGAATCGAAAATGAAATGTTCCACGTGGAACTATCCGTTTCTGTGCCTTACTCCTCGACCTGCCCATGCTCGGCGGCACTTGCACGGCAACTGATTCAGCAGCAGTTCCAGGCGCATTTCAGCGCAGAGCAGGTCGACAAATCTGCAGTGCTGCAGTGGCTTGGCAGCGCCGAAGGCATCGTGGCGACGCCCCATAGCCAACGTAGTAGCGCGCAAATCCAGGTAAGGCTGCGCAGCAATCAGCAGGTTCTGCCAATCACCGAGTTGATCGACCGCATAGAAGCAAGCCTGGGGACAGCGGTGCAGACCGCAGTTAAGCGCGCAGACGAACAAGCCTTTGCCTTGGCCAACGGCCAGAACCTGATGTTCTGTGAAGACGCCGCACGACGGCTGCACAAGGCGCTACGGCAAATGGAATGGAGTACGGCCTTCAAGCTGCGCGTGGAACATGCAGAAAGCCTGCATGCCCACGATGCTGTCGCGACCAGCCAGTGGCAATGGGATGTCAGCTGCGCGGCTTGACCGAGCCGCAGTCATTACCCAACCACACGGCACGGGTGTTCATGCTGCCTTGCTGCTGTACACCCGAGGCGTTGAATGTACCGTTGACCTGGGTGGTGAATTCCCGGTCACTGAGGAAAGTCGCCTGGCCACTGCCCTGCGCTTTGGGGCAGCTGAACTGAAACTTCCATACATTGCCGGTGCGGTCGGTTATCTTTTGGGTACAACCTGACTTCGGGTCCTGCAGAGGGATATCGTTGGTTGCCACCTGTTCTGGCGTCAGGCACGAGCGCACCCCCTTACCCCCAACAGTCACTCCCTGCTTGGCCAGCACCCCTTCCATCATCGCGCGCTGCTCTGGCGGCAGGTTCTTCAACTGGCCAAGCATGAACTCCATATCGGGCAACGGCTTGCCATCGACCTGCATGTTGCTGGTGGTCAGCTCCCACAAACCTGGCTGTAGCATCTGAGCATGCACCAGCGGGCTGCTCACACCTAGGGCCAACGCCAACAGTGGCAGACGAATCTTCATGGACGAACGCTCCTGGAAAAAGCCGGCCAAGCGGGCCGGGCTGAGCCTTAGACGCCAAATCCCCCTGCAGGTTGCAAGGCGGACCGGGAACGTGTTCTGTTACTCAAGTGTACTCGGCAAGCAGGATGCATATGGACTACCACAGCCCCTACTTCTTCGGTTACCTACTCGGCCTGGTTCACCTGCTGGGTATCGTCGCCGCGCTGCACGCACTGTTCACCGTGCGCACTGCCCAAGGCGCAATCGCCTGGGCCATGCCGTTGTTCTTCATCCCTTACCTCACCCTGATCCCTTACCTGATTTTCGGTGCGCGCTCGTTCTATGCCTACATCAAGGCCCGGCGCCAGGCCAACCAGGAAATGCATGTGGCCATGGCCGACCTCAACTGGCGGCCTTGGGTAGAAGAAGCCCTCACGGCCCGTGAGTCGGAAAGCTATGCGGCGTTGCGCGCCATGCCCAAGCTCGGGCGCATGCCCTGCCTTGCCAATAACGAGGTGAAGCTGCTGATCGATGGCAAAGCAACATTCGATGCAATATTTGCCGCCATCGAAAAAGCCCGCGACGTGGTGTTGGTGCAGTTCTTCATCATCCATGACGACAACCTTGGCAAAGCGTTGCAGCAACTGCTGCTGCGCAAGGCCGCCGAGGGGGTGCGGGTGTTCGTGCTGTATGACCGTGTCGGCAGCCATGCCTTGCCGGCAAGCTACAGCCAGTTGATGCGCGACGGTGGTGTACAGATTCATGCCTTCGCAACCCGTCGGGGCTGGTTCAACCGCTTCCAGGTTAACTTCCGTAACCACCGCAAAATCGTGGTGGTGGATGGCTTGCTCGGTTTTATCGGCGGGCACAACGTGGGCGATGAGTACCTCGGTGGCCACCCGCAGCTTTCACCTTGGCGCGACACCCACGTGCAGATCAGCGGGCCGGTGCTGGCCTGCCTGCAGGAGTCGTTCGCCGAGGACTGGTACTGGGCCACGCGCCAGCTACCGCCGCTGATTCTGCCGGACGCCTACCCTGACAACGGCGTGCTGTGCCAAGCCTTGGCCAGCGGCCCGGCCGATCCACAGGAAACCTGCTCGCTGTTCTTCCTTGAGGCGATCCATTCAGCCACCCGGCGCGTGTGGATCACCAGCCCGTACTTCATCCCCGACGAGGCGGTGTTCGCCGCGTTGCGTTTGGCAGTACTGCGTGGGGTCGATGTGCGAGTGCTGATTCCGTCACGCCCAGACCATCGCATCGTCTATGCCGCCTCCAGCCTTTTCGCCTTCGAAGCGGTACGTGCGGGTGTACGCATGTTCCGCTACCAACCGGGCTTCCTGCATCAGAAGGTGGTGCTGGTGGATGACGATGTCAGCGCGATCGGCAGTGCCAACTTGGACAACCGCTCGTTCCGCCTGAACTTCGAAATCACCCTGCTCACGGTCGACCGCGGCTTCGCTGACCAGGTCGAGAAAATGCTGAGCAATGACTTTGAACAGGCACGGGAAATTACTGCGGAGGACAGCCGCGATACTCATCGGCTGCAGCAACTGGGGATGCGGATTGCTCGGCTGATTTCGCCGATTCTGTGAAGCGTAAGCGCCCTCTCTGGGTATCGCACACCTTGTGGGAGCGGGTTTACCCGCGAAGACGTCAGTGGCTGTACCGACGCATTCGCGGGTAAACCCGCTCCCACAGAGTATGGTGTCGCGCTTGCGTACTTTTTAGCAATTCAGCGATATAGGTCTTCACGCGTCCAGGGCAGATCATGGTGCCCATCGGGGTAGGGTTTAACTGCCAGAATCTGATGCAGGTTGATCCAGCCTTTCTGGAAGGCATAGGCACACCCGGCCAGGTACAGCCGCCAGATGCGCAAGGTCTTCTCGGGCACCAGCGCCGCCGCCTTGTGCAGCTGGTTCTCCAGGTTCTCGCTCCAGTGGTGCAAGGTCTTGGCGTAGTGCAAACGCAGGCTTTCCACGTCTACCACTTCCAGCCCCGCTTCACAGATGCTGGCACTGATCATCGACAGGTGCGGCAGCTCGCCATGGGGGAAGACGTAGCGATCGATGAACTCGCCAGCGCCACGCCCGACCGGGCGACCATCCACATGCTTGGCGGTGATACCGTGATTCATCACCAGCCCCCCTTCCCTCACGGCACCGAACAGCTTCTGGCTATACAGCGCCAGGTTGGCATGCCCGACATGCTCGAACATGCCAACGCTGACAACCTTGTCGAAGCGGCCGTCCTGAGGCAGGTCGCGGTAGTCGAGAATCTGCAGGTCGACCTTGTCGGCCAACCCCTCTGCCTTCACCCGCTCGCGACCGAGCTTGAGCTGCTCCTTGCTCAAGGTGATACCAAACACCTTGGCGCCATATTCGCGAGCAGCGAAACGCGCCAGCCCACCCCAGCCGCAGCCAACGTCGAGCAGATAGTCACCCGCTTCCAGGCGTAGCTTGCGGCACAGATGATCGAATTTGTCCTGCTGTGCCTGATCCAGCGTGTTGTCCGGTTCACGGAAGTAGGCGCACGAGTAGACCATGTCCTGATCCAGCCATAGCTGGTAGAACGCGTTTGAAACATCGTAATGGTAGGAAATCGCTTCGGCGTCGGTGCTCTTGTCGTGGGCCTGACGCTGCGGTGGGGTGTCGTCTTCGTCGGTCAGTAGCGCTTCGCTCAGTTCGTCGCATACGCGGATGGCTTCACCAATATCGCCTTCAAGCTCCAGCTTGCCTTCGACGAATGCCGTACCCAGCTGGTCCATGCTCGGGTGGCTCAACTGGCTGATCAGCTGTGGCTCCTTGACCAGGATAGTGACCTGCGGGCTAGGCCCCAGATCGAACTGGTTACCGTCCCACAGTTTCAGCCGCAGCGGCAGATGCAGGCTCTGCAGTGCCGGTGGAAGTTGCGCAAGCATGAACGACCCTCCTGTCCGTATTTGGCCACGACGCCTGATATTTCGAACGTCGCCGGATCAGAGTAGTTCATTCGTGGGATGTTTCCTCTAAACGAGACCATGGTCTAGAACCAACTAATCTTATGCACATCGCGGATTGTATACAATTCTTGCATCTCAGCTTAACCTTGTGCCCCTCTTGCGCTTCTTCATCCTGGAGTTGAACCCATGAAATCCTATGACGTGGTGATCATCGGCGGTGGCCCTGGCGGCTACAACGCAGCCATCCGCGCCGGCCAACTGGGCCTGAGCGTAGCCTGCGTGGAAGGCCGCTCGACCTTGGGCGGCACCTGCCTGAACGTGGGCTGCATGCCCTCCAAGGCACTGTTACATGCTTCCGAGCTGTACGAAGCCGCCAGTGGTGACGAGTTCGCTCACCTCGGTATCGAGGTCAAACCTACCCTCAACCTCGCCCAGATGATGAAACAGAAGGACGAGAGCGTGACCGGCCTGACCAAGGGCATCGAGTACCTGTTCCGCAAGAACAAGGTCGACTGGATCAAGGGCTGGGGTCGCCTGGATGGCGTCGGCAAGGTCGTGGTCAAGGCTGAGGATGGCAGCGAAACCGCACTGCAGGCCAAAGACATCGTCATTGCCACCGGCTCCGAACCTACGCCCCTGCCGGGCGTGACCATCGACAACCAGCGCATCATCGACTCGACCGGCGCGCTGTCGCTGCCACAGGTGCCCAAGCATTTGGTCGTCATCGGAGCTGGCGTGATCGGCCTCGAATTGGGTTCGGTATGGCGCCGCCTGGGCAGCCAGGTCACGGTCATCGAATACCTCGACCGCATCTGTCCGGGCACCGACGAAGAAACCGCCAAGACCCTGCAGAAGGCCTTGGCCAAACAAGGCATGGTGTTCAAGCTGGGTAGCAAGGTGACCCAGGCGAACGCCAGCGCCGATGGCGTGAACCTGACCCTGGAGCCAGCAGCTGGCGGCACCGCAGAAACGCTGCAGGCCGACTACGTACTGGTCGCCATCGGCCGCCGCCCCTATACCAAAGGGCTGAACCTGGAAAGCGTGGGCCTGGAAACCGACAAGCGCGGCATGCTCGGCAATGACCACCACCGCACTTCCGTGCCGGGTATCTGGGTGATTGGCGACGTCACCTCCGGCCCGATGCTGGCGCACAAAGCCGAAGACGAAGCGGTGGCCTGCATCGAACGCATCGCCGGCAAGCCCCACGAGGTCAACTACAACCTTATTCCTGGCGTGATCTACACCCGCCCGGAGCTGGCCACCGTGGGCAAGACCGAAGAGCAGCTCAAGGCCGAAGGGCGTGCTTATAAAGTAGGCAAGTTCCCGTTCACGGCCAACAGCCGGGCCAAGATCAACCACGAGACCGAAGGCTTCGCCAAGGTCATCGCCGATGCCGAGACCGACGAAGTGCTGGGTGTGCACCTGGTAGGCCCAAGTGTCAGCGAGATGATCGGTGAGTTCTGCGTGGCCATGGAGTTTTCGGCCTCGGCAGAAGACATCGCCCTCACCTGCCACCCCCACCCGACCCGCTCCGAGGCCTTGCGCCAGGCAGCGATGAATGTGGACGGGATGGCGATGCAGATCTGATGCGAGATAACCGGGGGCTGCTTTGCGCCCCGTCGCGACACAAGGCCGCTCCTACAGGAAACTGCGTTCTCCTGTAGGAGCGGCCTTGTGTCGCGATGGGCTGCTGAATTTAGAGAATAAAAACTGTCGCAGGAGGGTCCCGTCTTTCGCGGTCTGCAGCCTCTTGGAGAGGAAACGCAAAACTGTCGCAATGGCCAAAAATACCGGTTGAGACTGATGCGCTAGAGAATAAAAACTGTCGCAGCCAGGGACCGCAAGGCTTTGGTGCACGTTTAACAGCACCAGCGGCTGAGCAGACGTCGGGTCATGATTCATCGACGAGGGATGAAATAGGTAACGAGACCGATGATCATCACCCAGATGTGGGTTGAACTGTCGATCGGGGTTCCAAATGCCCAGGCCAACTCAACCTCATCCTAGCAACTCGACGGCCTATTGCCTCTATTGGTCTGGACGCCGTGATGGCCCTTGGCGGAGGGCAGCAAAAGGCCAATTGCTAACCTTCGTGATAGGCCAAGTTCGACCCATTGCAGCCCGTCGCATCAGGCATAACCGGCCAAAGTGGTCGTTAGCCTGAGGTCTATAAAACTAGGGGTGATTCACCTCTCACTCACCGACGGGACCGCATAGCAATCTCGATATACCACGGTTGCAGCCGCTTCACGACAACCTTGCCAATGACACATCAACGCCGGATTTATTCCTCATAAAGCAAACAACCATCGCCGTTACACCAATGCCAAACAGATACAGCGCTTGTGGACCGGCATGCTCCATCATCGCCCCTGCAACCAGCGGCCCGATGGTCGCGCCAATGCCAAAGGTCATCAGCAGCACCCCGGCCACCGATACACGCAATTCCGGCTCCAGGTTGTCATTGGCATGGGCAACGCCCAGCGGGTACAAACAGAACTGCAAGAAGCCGATGGCAGCCCCCGTCAACATGATCCACAGCTGCCCTGATGCCAGCCCGAAGGCCAGCGGCAAGTAGGCGATGCACAGTAATGCGGCGGTAGCGCGGATCAAGGTGATGCGGGAAATATGATCCGACAGTTTACCCAGTGGTAGTTGTGCCAGCAGCCCGGCGGCAATGCTGACGGCCATGAACTGCCCGACCTGCGCCGGCGTAAAGCCCATTTGCGCAGCAAAGATCGGCGTCAGCCCATACAGGCAACCGTTGAGCAATCCCGAGGCAAGAATCGTGAACAACGATTGAGGAAGTCTGCGCAGGTACAGCATCGGCTTGATCCGGGCCTGGCTGATGTTGCTCGGCTGGGTGCCGTTGTGCAGGGCCACGGGGATCAAACCAATGGCAAAGGCCATGGCCACGCCCGTCAACGCCAAGGTGTCCAGGCCATCCCCAAGGCTGAGCATCAGTTGCCCTAGCATCATGCCGACATAGCTGGCCACCATGTACAGCGACATGGCGCCGCCTCGCCGGCCGACCGGTGCGCAGTCGTTGAGCCAGCTCTCGATGACCATCAACTGGCACATCATTGCCGCGCCAACGACAAAACGCAGGGCAAGCCACAGCAGCAAGCCATCACTGAGCTGGTGCGAGAGCACTGCAGTGACAATGACCCCGGCGCTCACCACAAAGGCTCGTGCATGGCCGACCAGGCCAATCAGCCAATAACCCGAGCGGGCTCCCAACACCATGCCCAGCGCGTTGCCAGCCATAAGCGCACCGCCCCATAGCTGCGCCACACCGGAGGCATCCAGGCGCAGGGCCAGGTAGGTCATCAGCAGGCTGGAACCCAGCTGCATCAACAACGCAGCGACATAGATCGTGCCGAACCGTTTGGATAGTGCGAACAATTGGGTTCCCCAGACCAGGCGTGGTCGGTAGTCAGGCAAGGCCGTGGCGCTGTTTCCAATCACCCGGGTACACCACATAACCGAACAGCGCGTGGCCTGCATACACCAGCGCCGTGCCTTCGGGAATCCACAGCACCTGACCGGGCGACACGCGATACACCTCGCCGTTGGCCTGGAGCTCAAAACAGCCCTCAATGACAAAAATCACTTCGTCGTAGAGCACTGTCCAGGCCACTTCGGCACCTTCCCAGCGGGCAAAGCCGATGCCCAGGTTTGGCGACACTTCGTTGCTGATGGCGCGTGCTACCCACGCGTCACCTGGCGGGCCGCCCCGCTGGACAAAGTCCAGGTCCCGGTGGTCGACCAGACGCACCGGGCCTTTGCCGCTTGGCGCGCGGCTCATACTTCGCGCCTGCTGTTGAACGCTGCCCAGCGGATCCGGGTGCGCACCCCCATGCCCAAGAACGGCTCAGGTGGGTTACGCGAAGGCATGCCAGTCACTGCGCGGATGTCACTCAATTGCCGGGAGTCCGCCCCCACTGCCATGTCCGCCAGCAGTGTTCCGGAGATGGTGCCCCAGGCCGCGCCCACACCGTTGTCGCAGGCAGTGGCGTAAACACCGTCATCGAGCTGGCCGAAGTAGTTGGTAAAGTTGCGCGAGATCGCATAGACCCCGCCCCAGGTATGGGTGAACGGCACCTGTGCCAGTTGCGGATAGCGCGCCGCGAAGGCCTTGCGATGGTCCTCGCGGATCTTGTTGCGGGTGGCATCGGTGATGCTGCGTCCGTAGCGAGGGACATGCTTGTAGGTATTGCGGATGATCAGGCGCCGGTCCTGGGTCATTCTTACAGTAGTACCGGCGTGGTCAGCTGGGGTCAGGCCCCAGTCGGCCTGGGCGCCAACCGCCGCCATCTCGGCATCGCTCAGTGGCCGCGTCCAACTGGCGAAGGTCATCACCGGCAGCAGCCGGTTGCGCAGGTAGCCGAACTCCTGGGTGAAAATGCTGGTGCCCAGCAATACCTGCGGAGTGCGGATCAGGCCGTTGTCGCCGCGCAACAGCCACTTGCCGCTGGGGTCTTTCTGAAGTGTGCGGATTGGCGACTCTTCAAGCACTTCGACGTTGCCGGGAAGTGAACCACCCAAGCCACGTACCAGGGCAGCAGGCTGCATCAGGAAGCAACCGGGCGTGTAAATGGCGCGGCTGTAGTAGCGGCTACCGAGTACATCGGCCAGTTCGTCACGCCCGACTACGCGATAGGGCTCGCCCAGGTCGGCCATCAGTTTTTCAAAGTGATCCAGATAACCCTCGCCACGTTCTCCCACCGCGCCCTGGTATTTGCCCGCATGGGACCACTGGCATTCGATGCTGTGACGGCCGATCAATGTCTGCAGCTGATCGATGGCTGAGCGGTTCAGGCCCAACAGGCGTTGTTTGTGCTGTGGGTCGGGATGTTCGAGGGCGAACTTGTGCGGCAGGTCGATGACGAAACCCGAGTTGCGCCCGGAGGCGCCGTAAGCAATTCGCTGGGCATCCACCAGAATGATGCGCGCCTGCGGCAGGTGCTCGGCCAGGCGCCGTGCGGCGGCAAGCCCGGCAAAGCCGGCGCCGATCACCACATAGTCGGCGTTCTGTTCGCCACTCAGGTGCTTGCTCGGCGCAGGTTCTGGCAACGCGGCATACCAGCCGCAGCTGCGGTCATCGTGAGGCAGATTGACGATACTGTTCATGGTTCGGCCTCAGGCCACATTTTGTTGGGTGTCCTGGCAGCTTTGCAGCCAGGTATTTCGTTGCAGTTGTGCCTGACGGCCGAGCAGCACGAACCCGCGCAGGGCACCGGCGTGGTCGTGGAACGCAGCGCTCAGTCCATCGCTGGTTGCATCGCAGCGCCATTGGCCCTCGCAGCCACCGGGAGGTGTCAGCAGGCACAGTGGGGCGACCGGGGTTTTCACCGTCACCGGCGCCAGGGGGTAGTGGACGGCGGTCGGTTGGCCCAGCAAGGTCTTGGCCAGGGCACGAATGCCTTCGTTAATCGGCGCGAGGTAGGGCAGCAACTGGCCGTTGATCTCGACGCAATCGCCCAAGGCATAGATGCCCGGTTGCGAGGTCTGTAGGTGTGCGTCGACCTTGATCCCGCGGCCGCAGTCCAGGCCGGCTTCCAGCGCCAGCTCAAGGTTGGGGCGCAGGCCCACTGCACTGAGCACCAGGTCCGCAGCGACGACTTGACCGTCGGCCAAGGTCAGTCGGTAGCCATCGCTGCCCGGCTCGATGCACTGCAAGGTGGTGCGCAGGTTCCACTGCACCCCCAACCCGGATAGCGCTTGTTGCAGGTGCTGGCCGGCCGCCTCGGGGAGCAGGCGCTCCATGGGCCAGGCACCCAGGCCGATTACCCGCACCTGATAGCCATTGCTCGCAAGGTCGTTGGCAAACTCGCAGCCGATCAGACCGTCGCCCAGAATGGCCACGCTGCGCACGCCTTCAAGGCGTTGGCGGAACGCCTGGTAATCCTGCAGGTTGTTGACGCTGAGCAGTGCCTCGGCGCAGCCCTCGATAGGCAACCGCACGGCAGAGGCCCCACTGGCTAGCACCAGTTGACCGTAGTCCATTTCGCCGAGGCTGGTGTACAAGCGCCGCGCCCGGGCATCGATGCGTTCGACTTTGCAGCCGGTATAGATACGAATGCCCAGCCGCTGTTCGATCGCCAGCGGCGTTTCGGTGGCCAGGGCTGCGGCGGTGCGGCCCTGGGCCAGGGCGATGGAGAGCGCAGGCTTGGAATAGAGATGCCCCGATTCCTGGGTCAGTACGCGAATCTCCAGTTGCGGGTCGGCCTTGCGCAGGGCCTGTGCCAGGCCGTAGCCGGCATGGCCGCTGCCGATGATGACCACTGGTTGTGCCGGGCGGGCCGCGACCACAGGCTGGGCCTGGATGACCGGCGCGGCAGCCACAGCTGCGATCGGGGTGCTGAGTTCGATCATTTCAAAGTCGGCCTTGCCGACCTTGCATTCAGGGCATAGCCAGTCTTCGGGCACATCCTCCCAGCGCGTGCCGGGGGCAATACCGTCGTCGGGCCAACCTTTGGCTTCGTCGTAGATCAGGCCACAGATGATGCAGAGCCAGGTTTTCATCGCGCTACCTCCTCACTCGCCCTTGATACGCACGGCCAGGTTCTTGGTCCTGACGTAGCTGTAGAGCGCCTCCTGGCCTTTTTCCCGGCCGAAGCCCGAGAGCCCGACGCCGCCAAACGGCGTTTCGATGCCACCTGCGTACCATTCGTTGACGAACACCTGGCCGGCGCACAGTTGCCGGGCGCAGCGCAGGGCGCGATTGAGGTCCTGGGTAAACACGCCGGCCACCAGCCCGAACGCAGTGCCGTTGGCAATGGCGATGGCCTCCTCTTCGTTGTCGAAGGGGATCACTGCCAGCACAGGGCCGAAGACTTCGGTCTGGGCAATCTCCATCTGCGCAGTCACATCGCGCAGTACGGTTGGCGCCATGTAGTGTCCGCGCAGGCCACTGATGGCCTCGCCGCCGGTTGCGACCACCGCGCCTTGCTGCTGGGCACGTCGGCACAGGGCCTCGATGCCTTCGAGCTGACCGGCAGAAATCACTGGCGTGTGGTCGGGGTTGTCCTGGCCCAGGCCCACGGTCAGCCCTTCGGCCATCGCTACCACGTCAGCGACGACCTCGTCGTAGATCGAGCGATGTACCAGCAGGCGCGACATGGCCGAGCACACCTGGCCGGCATTGAAGAAGATGCCGCTTTTCACACTGTTGATCAGTTGCTCGCGATCGGCATCCGGGAACACCAGGGCCGCCGATTTGCCGCCCAGCTCCATGACGCTGGGAATCGCGTGTTCGGCGGCGCTGCGCAGAATGCTCTGGCCGGTGCCGACGGAACCTGTGAAGACGATCTGGTCGACATCGCGATGGCCGGCCAGGTAGGCACCCACTTCACGGCCACGGCCGCAGATCAGATTGACTGCACCCTGTGGCAGGCCGGCACGCTCGATGGCCTGCATCAGCACGCACAGGCCAAGTGGCGACAGCTCCGGCGACTTGATCACTACCGCGTTGCCGGCCGCCAGGGCTGGGGCCAGGGAGCGGGCGCAGATCGACACGGGGAAGTTCCACGGCACGATCTGCAGCGACACGCCCATGGGGTCGTAGACCGTGAAGTCCATGTAGCCGTCACCCAGCGGAATCGACTTGCCTTCGATCTTGTCGGCCATGCCGGCGTAGTACTCGAAGTAGCGCGCGGCCTCGACGAATTCGTCACGGGCATCGCGCAGGCTCTTGCCGTTTTCCTGGCACAGCACCCACGCGCCTTCGTCGGTGATTGCACGAATCTGCGCGGCAACCTCAAGCAACCAGGTCACCCGCTGAGCAGGGCGAACGCGGGTCAGAGCGTTGCTGTCGGCGCAGCGCCGGGCGGCCTGCAAAGCGCGTTCGGCGTCGGCCACACTGGCTTGGGCGATGGTCGCCACAGGTTCGCTGGTGCCAGGGTTGTGGATGCTCAGGTGCTGCTCACTGTCGGTCCACTGGCCGTCAATGAAGTTCAGCCAGTGCGGGGCTATCGGATGCATGGTGATCACCTCAGGCGCGTTGCGCGCAGTCAAGCAGTTGGCGGGCAGCCCACTTGTGGAAGTAGTGGGTCGGCAGGTCCATTTCCGGCGAGAACGCACCACCGCTGTAGCCAGGCGAGGAGCGGCCCATCTGCATGCCTTCGACCGAGGCGATGTCTTCGGCGAACACCACGCGCCAGGATTCCATTACCGCTTTGCGCGAGGCGTCGTAATGGCTGTCGAGCGCTTCGTCACCCACGTAGAACAAGCGCAGGTGCTCGATGGTTTTACCCGGCGCCACAGGCTCGAGCATCATGGCGAACGCATGGTCGGCCTGGATGCCCAACAGCACGTTGGGGAAGAACGCCACGTACTCGGCGGTGCGCAGGCGGTCCTGTGGCCAGGATGGGAAGATCGGCAGATGGGTACCGGCAACGGCCGAGAGGTTGTAGGCGTGGCTGCCCTGCCCGGCGAATTCCTCGAACATGATGTTGTAGTGGTCTTCCAGGCGCGAGTAGCTGTTCAGGCTCGGGTGCACCCACGGCAGGTGGTAGGCCTCGCAGTAGTTCTCGACCGCCAGCTTCCAGTTGCAGTTGACCTCGATGCTCATCGCACCGCTGTTTGCTTCACGGCGCAGCAGATCCATGCCGTCGGTGCCCAGGAACTGGGTCCAGCGTTCGGTCAGCGGCTGCAGTTGTTCTTCAAGGGCCGGTGCGTCGCCAGACAGGTTGATGAACACCATGTCCATCCAGATCGTGGTGCGCAGCGCCTTCAGGCCGTGTTTCTCGCACGCGAAACGTTCGTCTTTGTGCTGATTGATTCCGCCGACGTGTGGGGTACCTTTGAGGCCGCCATTCAGGTCGTAGGTCCAGGAGTGGTAGGGGCAGCGGATCACACCCTGCACTTCACCCGCCTGTTGCACCAGTTTCACGCCGCGGTGGCTGCAGACGTTGTGGAACACCTGCACCAGACCTTCGCGGTTGCGCATCATCAACAGCGGCAGGCCCATGAAATCGACCGGTTTGACGTAGCTGTTGGTCGGCAAGTCGCTGGCAAAACCGATACAGGCCCAGTTGCGCCCCAGCACCTCGTCGCGCTCAAGTTCGAAATAGCGCTGGTCGGTGTAGAACTCGTTGGTCAGGCCATGAGCTTCATGGATAGGCGCCAGAACGGTTTCCAGGGCGTGGACGGGAATAAGGCGGGAATCAGTCGATACGGTCATTTTTTGTTTTCTCTTGTTAGATGCACGGCAGGCAATGCCTTGATGCCTGGTGCCAGTTTCAGCAAGAGAAGGAGGGCGCGACAAACGATTTATTTCAACGCTATTTATCAGTTATTATCATTAATGATTTATTCGCAGGCGATAGTAATGGCCAAGAAAAATTAGATGAATGGTCAGGCTTTGGACTTTTCAGATTAATGATTTTTGGTAATCAATTAATGATTAGAAATGGTTTGTCGAAGTGCGGGTAGTTCTCCCATTTTGATAGGGCCCAAGGGAGCGTGCCGCGCCTTGGGCCTGCGGGAAGACCGCCGCCAGGGATCCGGCACCTGCCTGTGGCAGCGGTTTTACCCAAACCGTGACATCAAACCCTTGAACAAAAACAATAGGGGATATCCAATGCGTGCCGAATCTGGCCTGCTCAAAGGCCTCAACCCCACCGTGACGATCTGGTCGTTACTGGCCGTTGTGGTCTTCGTGCTGTTTTGCGCCCTGTTTGCCGAACATGCAGCAGCGGCTTTTCAACGTGCCTCAGACTTCATCCTGCAGAACTTCAAATGGTTCTACCTGATCTCCGTAACGGTTGTGCTGGGACTGCTGATCTATCTGATGTGCAGCAAGTTCGGGCAGATCAAGCTTGGGCGAGACGACGACAAACCCGAATTCAGCTTCGGCTCCTGGATCGCCATGTTGTTCAGTGGTGGCATGGGCATCGGCCTGATCTTCTGGTCGGTTGCCGAACCCATGTGGCATTACGCGGGCAACCCGTTCTCCACCGGCCTCACCGACGAAGCCGCCACCACAGCCATGCGTATCACCCTGTTCCACTGGGGCCTGCATCCCTGGGCCATTTTCACCATCGTCGGCCTGGGCCTTGCCTACTTTGCCTACCGCAAGGGCTTGCCGCTGAGCATGCGCTCGATCCTTTACCCACTGATCGGTGAGCGCATCTATGGGCCCATCGGACATGTGGTGGACATCCTTGCTGTGGTGATTACCGCGTTTGGTGTATCCCAGTCGCTGGGCCTGGGCGTGGTGCAAATGAACACCGGGCTGAGTCAGGTGTTCGACCTGCCCATCAGCCTGGGGGTCCAGATCACCCTGATCGTGCTCATAACCATGGTCACCACCGTATCGGTGATGGCCGGTGTGTCGCGTGGCATGAAGCGTCTCTCGGAATGGAACATGCTCTTGTCGGTGGTCCTGGTGGTGGTGATCCTGCTGCTGGGGCCAACCCGCTACATCCTCAACCTGATGCTGGAAAGCACCGGCGACTATGCCAGCCATGTAGTGGGCCTGAGCTTCTGGAGCGATACCCAGAAAGACAGCGGCTGGCAGAACTGGTGGACGGCGTTCTACTGGCCGTGGTGGATGACCTGGGGCCCGTTTGTCGGTCTGTTCATCGCGCGAATTTCCAAAGGCCGCACCATTCGTGAACTGATCGCCGGCGCACTGTTGGTACCCACCCTGGTGACCATCATCTGGATGTCGGTGTTCGGCGGTGCCGCGCTCAAGGCTGAGCAGGTCGATCGTCATCACCACGCAGAACTGGTTGCCAGTGGTGAACTGCAGGGCGACAAGGCCAAGTTCGAAGGTGGCACGGTATTGCTGGCGACCAAGCAGGAAACCACCGCAGCCATGTTCACCCTGCTGCACAAGATCGACGCGGGTACCTTGGGCAAGGTGCTGAGCGTGCTGGTCTGTATCCTGCTGGCGACATACTTCATCACCTCGGCCGACTCCGGCACCCAAGTGCTGTGTACGTTGAACTCCATGGGCAGTGCCAACCCGCCGCAGAGTATCCGCCTGCTATGGTGCATCCTGGAGGGTGCTATTGCCACGGTCCTGCTGATGGCGGGGGGGCTCAAGGCGATCCAGATGGCGAGCATCGCAGCAGGATTGCCGATTGCGGGCTTCATCCTGCTGATTAGTTACACCCTGATGCGCAGCTTGCGCCAGGAGATGGCTGACGGCCTGCTTGATACGCCGCCGGGTGGGCGCCTGCCTATCCCTGGGATGCTCCCGCAAGGCATCACGCCGGTGGCTGGGTCGTTGGCCAGCGGGGGGCTTGATATGGGGCTAACAGCGAAGAAAGCCAGCTGACCTCAACCCGCCCTGGAAGACACAAGACCGACAGCCATCCGCTGTCGGTCTTGTGTTTTGGGCTGGCTATTTCTGCACCGAAGGCAGGGCCATCAACCAGTCCCGGAACAGCCGCACGCTTTCACGAGGGCCTCGCTTGGCGGACGACTCCAGCAGGCAGAACTTAGCGTCGGTCTGCAGTACCACATCGTTGGGCTTGACCAGCGCACCAGTGCTCAACGCATCGTCCACCAGGTTGCCCCAGGCCAGGGCCACGCCTTGGCCACTGATCGCCGACTGGATCAGCATGCCGTAGCTGTTGATGTTGACGCGGTGCTTGGGCGTCATGGGCTCGTACCCCAGGCGCTTGAACCACTCGGGCCAACCTACCCAGTCGCGCTGGGAGTCTTCAAGCCATAGCCAGGTACACGACGACAACCCTTCGATGCTGCTCAGTTGCGGATGCCTGGTCAGATAGGCCGGGCTGCACACCAGGAAGATTTCTTCCGAGAACAGCGGCGTGACAGCCATGTCCTTGGGCGGTGGGTTGCAGTAGTACAGCGCCAGGTCACTGTCGAGCCTGGCGTAATCCTTCACATGGTCGTGGGCGATGATCCGCAGGTCGATGTCTTCATGGGCGTTCTGGAATTCCGACACCTTGGGCAGCAACCACAGCGAAGCCATGGCGGTACTGGTGGCTACGGTGACTTGCTGGTTGCCTTGCCACTGGCGTATCTCGCCGGTGACTCGGGCCAGGTACAGCATGCATTCACGCACCGTTTCGTAATACTGCGTGCCGGTGGGGGTCAGGGCCATGCTACGGGTGGTACGGGTGAACAGTGCCTTGCCCAGGTAGTCCTCAAGAAGGCGAACCTGACGGCTGATTGCACCTTGGGTGACATTTAATTCCTTGGCAGCAAGGGTAAAGCTCAAGTGGCGCGCCGCAGACTCAAACGCATGAAGACTCTTGAGCGGCGGAAGAGGCTGGATTTTCACAGGCTGGGTTCCACGCATTTTTATTATCAGCCGCTCTATATTAACGATCCGTTCAGTCACTGGGGTGGCGGTTCGAAGATTTAGTTTTTCACCAGCGTTGCTGGCGTCGGCCAGGGAAACTTCGTCACCGGCGGGAGAAACCCAATTCTTGCAGGTCCTGCCTGACGCACTCCGGACAGCAGGCATTCAGGTCCGAATGGATGCGCAACAGCAGGGCTGGAGTGGCTCATCTGCCGATCGGGTAGGCAGGCGCCCGCCAGCGCGTCGTCAACTGGACTTGGTCGGTTTGCCCGGTTTGGGCATGAGTAAACACTTCGATTGCGCTCGAACTCAATAACGCCATTTTTGACCGCGGATGAGAGCCGATAGTCGAGCGCCTTGATCTTCACGCCCTCAGTGACGTAATTGCGGATTTTCTGCAGGCTACCTGCGTACTGGTCATAACCCAACACCATGGAACTGGGTTTAGCTGAGTCACCATGAACATGCCAGACGTCCTTGGTGCCTGCCTGATAGCGGCGGAATAGGCTGTAACGGGATTCAGGATAAAGGAAGGCCAGGTTGTAGAGCGGCCCTGCGAAGGTCTTCCTGACTTTTAAGACCAAGATAAATGTTTCGTTCAACATACGAACGCAGAGATTCATCTGGTTGGATTCGCAGCAGCATTTTTGGCCGATCCATAGCTGGAGGGGGCGGGGTTGGCAAGGGGCGGTGCTCGCAGGAGCGGGGGAGAGAGGTCTCACCGGCTCCTGCGACAGTTTTAATTATCCTGCGACAGTTTTAATTCTCTAAATCCACAAAAGCGCCCCTGGCTTCTGGCTTACTCGACCGTAACCGACTTGGCCAGGTTACGCGGCTGGTCCACGTCGGTGCCCTTGAGCACGGCGACGTAGTACGACAGCAGCTGCAGCGGGATGGTGTACAGGATCGGCGCCAGGGCGTCGGCGATGTGCGGCACCTTGATCACGTGGGTACCTTCGCCATTGGTCATGCCGGCCTGCTCGTCGGCAAACACTACCAGCTCGCCACCACGGGCGCGTACTTCCTGCAGGTTGGACTTCAGCTTCTCCAGCAGTTCGTTGTTCGGCGCAACGGTTACCACCGGCATGTCGCTGTCCACCAGCGCCAGCGGGCCGTGCTTCAGCTCGCCTGCCGGGTAGGCTTCGGCGTGGATGTAGGAAATTTCCTTGAGCTTGAGCGCACCTTCCATCGCCACCGGGTACTGCGCACCACGGCCGAGGAACAGGGTGTGGTGCTTGTCGGCGAACAGCTCGGCGATTTTCTCGACGGTGGCGTCCATGGCCAGGGCTTCGCCCAGGCGGGCCGGCAGGCGGCGCAGTTCTTCGACCAGCTCGGCTTCGACGCCGGCTTCCAGGGTACCGCGCACCTGGCCCAGGGCCAGGGTCAGCAGCATCAGCGAAACCAGTTGGGTGGTGAAGGCTTTGGTCGAGGCCACGCCGATTTCCGGGCCGGCCAGAGTCAGCAGGGTCAGGTCCGACTCACGCACCAGCGAGCTGATACCGACGTTGCAGATCGCCAGGCTACCGAGGAAGCCCAGCTCCTTGGCGTTACGCAGTGCGGCCAGGGTGTCGGCGGTTTCGCCAGATTGCGAGATGGAGACGAACAGAGTGTCCGGCTGCACCACCACCTTGCGGTAACGGAACTCGCTGGCTACTTCGACCTGGCACGGGATCCCGGCCAGGCTTTCCAGCCAGTAACGGGCGACCATGCCGGCGTGGTAGCTGGTACCACAGGCAACGATCTGCACGTTGCGCACCTTGGCGAACAGTTCGGCAGCCTGCGGGCCGAAGGCCTGGACCATCACGTTGTCCTTGCCCAGGCGGCCTTCCAGGGTGCGCTGCACCACGCTTGGCTGCTCGTGAATTTCCTTGAGCATGAAGTGGCGGTAGGTACCTTTGTCGGCAGCTTCGGCACCTTCGTGGTACTGCACGGTTTCGCGCTGGACCTTGTGGCCATCCTGGTCCCAGATGGAGACCTGGTCACGGCGAATTTCGGCGATGTCGCCTTCTTCCAGGTACATGAAGCGGTCGGTGACCTGGCGCAGGGCCAGCTGGTCGGACGCCAGGAAGTTCTCGCCCAGGCCCAGGCCGATGACCAGCGGGCTGCCACTACGTGCGGCTACCAGGCGGTCAGGCTGCTTGGCGCTGATCAGCGCCAGGCCATAAGCGCCATGCAGGCGCTTCACCGCAGCCTTCAAGGCATCGGTCAGGTCCGGAATGCTCTTCAAGGTGTGGTGGATCAGGTGGACGATGACTTCGGTATCGGTCTGCGAAGTGAAGACATAGCCAAGGCCCTTCAGCTCTTCGCGCAGTTCTTCGTGGTTCTCGATGATGCCGTTGTGCACCACGGCCACTTCATTGCCCGAGAAGTGCGGGTGGGCGTTGCCCTCGGTCGGCGCACCGTGGGTGGCCCAGCGAGTGTGGGCGATGCCCAGCTGGCCGGCCAGTGGCTCGGCAGCAACAGCGGCTTCCAGTTCACTGACCTTGCCGATACGGCGACGGCGCTGCAGTTCACCGTTCTGGGTGAGGACGGCCAGGCCGGCGCTGTCGTACCCGCGGTACTCAAGACGCTTGAGGCCTTCGATCAGGATGGCTGTGATGTTGCGCTCGGCGACGGCACCAACGATTCCACACATGGTTTATTGCTCCTGGCTGATCGCGGCGCAGATCAGGTTGATGCCGCGGGCTTGAATTTGTTCGCGTGCCGCTGCGGGCAGGCGTTCGTCAGTAATAAGGGTGTGCACGCTGCCCCAGGGCAGCTCGAGGTTGGGGATCTTGCGCCCTACCTTGTCCGATTCGACCATCACGATCACTTCACGGGCGACTTCGGCCATGACCCGGCTCAGGCCGAGAAGTTCGTTGAAGGTGGTGGTGCCGCGGCCGAGGTCGATACCGTCGGCGCCTATGAACAGTTGGTCGAAATCGTAGGAGCGCAACACCTGCTCAGCCACCTGGCCCTGGAACGACTCGGAATGCGGGTCCCAGGTGCCACCGGTCATCAGCAGCACCGGCTCGTGTTCAAGGTCGCAGATGGCGCGGGCCACGTTCATCGAATTGGTCATCACCACCAGGCCAGGATGGCGGCCCAGTTCAGGGATCATGGCTGCCGTGGTGCTGCCGCTGTCGATAATGATCCGCGCATGTTCGCGGATACGTGCCACGGCGGCGCGGGCGATGGCCTTTTTATAGGAAGACACCGGCTGGGCAGGTTCACCGAGCAGCTCTTGAGGCACCGGGACCGCGCCACCGTAGCGCCGTAGCAACAGGCCGTTGGTTTCGAGGGCAGCGAGGTCCTTGCGGATGGTGACCTCCGAGGTAGCGAAACGCTTGGCCAACGCGTCCACGCTCACCTCGCCCTGCTCGCTGAGCAAAGCCAGGATGTTGTGCCGCCGCTGCGGGGTGTTTCGTTTCGACATGAGCGCTTAAGTTTCGATTCGAAAGATAATGATGGCAATCAAAACCTAAGATGAGCGATTCGTCAAGTTGTCACTGCCCTGTGGATAGATTCTCCCAGCACTCGCCATGCCCTTGTGGGAGCGGCCTTGTGTCGCGAAAGGGCCGCGAAGCGGCCCCAATGATTTCAAAGGTAACGCGAATATTGCCGGGCTGCTTCGCAGCCCTTTCGCGACACAAGGCTGCTCCCACAAGTAACACCAAACGACCAAGAAAAAAGCCGACTTATTCACATAAGTCGGCTTTCGATCGAAACAGCTGTGTATAACTCAGCTCTTCTTGATCTTTTCCGGACGCTTCCAACCCGAGATGTTGCGCTGACGTGCACGAGCCACCGCCAGATCGCCTGCCTCCACGGCCTGGGTGATGGTCGAGCCGGCAGCAGTGGTCGCACCAGCCTTGATTTCCACAGGCGCTACCAACGAGTTGTTCGAGCCGATGAACACGTCCTCGCCCATCACGGTCTTGAACTTGTTGGCGCCATCGTAGTTGCAGGTGATGGTGCCGGCGCCAATGTTGGTGCGTGCACCAATTTCGGCATCGCCCAGGTAGGTCAGGTGACCTGCCTTGGCGCCTTCCCCGAGGTGGGCGTTTTTAAGTTCGACGAAGTTACCCACATGGGCCTTGGCGTCCAGCACGCTACCCGGGCGCAGGCGGGCGAACGGGCCGGCATCGCTGCCCTCGCCCATCACGGCACCTTCGAGGTGGCTGTTGGCCTTGACCACTGCACCTTTGCGCAGGGTGGTGTTCTTGATCACACAGTTCGGGCCGATCTGCACATCGTCCTCGATGACCACCTTGCCTTCGAGAATCACGTTGATGTCGATCAGCACGTCACGGCCAACGGTCACTTCACCGCGGACATCAAAACGCGCCGGGTCGCGCAGGGTCACACCCTGGGCCATCAAGCGACGGCCTTCGCGCAACTGGTAGTGGCGCTCCAGCTCGGACAACTGGCGGCGGTCGTTGGCGCCTTGCACTTCCATCGGGTCGTGTGGCTGTTCGGTAGCCACCACCAGCCCATCGGCCACAGCCATGGCGATGACGTCGGTCAGGTAATACTCACCCTGGGCGTTGTTGTTCGACAGGCGGCCCATCCAGTCCGCCAGGTGCGCGGCCGGCAGGGCCAGAATACCGGTGTTGCCTTCCTTGATCGCTTTCTGCGCATCGTTGGCGTCCTTGTGCTCAACGATGGCGGTCACCTTGCCCTGCTCGTCACGCACGATGCGGCCATAGCCGGTCGGGTCGTCGAGGGTCACCGTGAGCAGGCCCAGCTGCTTCTCGTTGGCCTTGGCCAGCAGACGCTGCAGGGTTTCCACTTCGATCAACGGCACATCACCGTACAGCACCAGCACGGTTTCGGCGGTCAAGGCCGGCAATGCCTGGGCAACCGCATGGCCGGTACCCAGCTGCTTGTCCTGCATGACGAAGTTCAGGTCGTCGGCGGCCAGGCGCTCGCGAACCAACTCGGCACCATGGCCAATGACCACATGAATACCTTGCGGCTGCAGCTGGCGCGCGCTGTGGATAACATGGCCAAGCATGGAGTTGCCGGCTACCGGGTGCAGCACCTTGGGCAGCGCCGAGCGCATGCGGGTGCCTTGGCCGGCGGCGAGAATAACGATATCGAGTGACATTACTGGCTACCAATCCTGGGTGGTCAGTGAAATGACCGGGGGGGAGAAATCAGAAAAAGAAAAAGGGTAGCCGAGGCTACCCTTTTACTCAATCGCAACAGAAGTTATCAGCCGAGAGCCGATTACTTGCCTCTGCGCATTTGCTGGACGGTACGCAGCTGAGCTGCGGCCTCGGCCAGACGTGCGGCGGCGGCGCCGTAGTCGAAGTCCGCGCCTTTCAGATTCAGGGCGTTCTCGGCAGCCTTGAGGGCTTCCTGAGCCTGAGCTTCATCCAGGTCTGCAGCACGTTGCACGGTATCGGCAAGCACCTTGACCATGTTCGGCTGAACCTCGAGGAAACCACCAGAGATGTAGAACACCTCTTGGGCGCCACCCTGCTTGGTCAGCGTGATCGGACCAGGCTTGAGATTGGTGATCAGCGGCGCGTGACCCGGAGCGATACCAAGATCACCTAGGTTACCGTGCGCAACTACCATCTCGACCAGGCCGGAGAAGATCTCTCCTTCCGCGCTGACGATATCGCAATGGACTGTCATAGCCATCTGCTTGCCTCAACCTGATAGCGCCCCTTGCGGGGCGCAGGAATTACAGTTTCTTGGCTTTCTCGATCGCTTCGTCGATGCTGCCGACCATGTAGAACGCTTGTTCTGGCAGGTGGTCGTAGTCACCTTTGAGGATGCCGCTGAAGCCAGCGATGGTGTCTTTCAGGGAAACGTACTTGCCTGGCGAACCGGTGAAGACTTCGGCCACGAAGAACGGCTGCGACAGGAAGCGCTGGATCTTACGAGCGCGGGCTACCAGTTGCTTGTCGGCTTCGGACAGTTCGTCCATACCCAGGATCGCGATGATGTCTTTCAGCTCTTTGTAGCGCTGCAGAACATACTGAACGCCACGAGCGGTCTCGTAGTGCTCGTTGCCGATCACGTTCGGGTCCAGCTGGCGCGAAGTCGAGTCCAGTGGGTCGACCGCTGGGTAGATACCCAGGGAGGCGATGTCACGGGACAGAACGACGGTGGCGTCCAAGTGGGCGAAGGTGGTCGCTGGCGACGGGTCGGTCAAGTCGTCCGCAGGTACGTATACGGCCTGAACGGAGGTGATCGAACCTTCCTTGGTGGAGGTGATACGCTCTTGCAGAACGCCCATCTCTTCAGCCAGGGTCGGCTGGTAACCTACTGCCGAAGGCATACGGCCCAGCAGTGCGGATACTTCGGTACCGGCCAGGGTGTAACGATAGATGTTGTCGACGAACAGCAGAACGTCGTTACCTTCGTCACGGAACTTCTCGGCCATGGTCAGGCCGGTCAGCGCTACGCGCAGACGGTTTCCTGGTGGCTCGTTCATCTGACCGTAGACCAGCGCTACCTTGTCGAGAACGTTGGAGTCCTTCATCTCGTGGTAGAAGTCGTTACCCTCACGAGTACGCTCACCCACACCAGCGAACACGGAGTAACCGCTGTGTTCCATGGCGATGTTACGGATCAGTTCCATCATGTTTACGGTCTTGCCGACACCGGCACCACCGAACAGACCAACCTTACCACCCTTGGCGAACGGGCAAACCAGGTCGATAACCTTGATGCCGGTTTCCAGCAGGTCGTTGCCGCCTGCCTGGTCAGCGAACGAAGGCGCTGGCTGGTGGATACCGCGACGCTCTTCTTCGCCGATCGGGCCGGCCTCGTCGATCGGGTTGCCCAGTACGTCCATGATACGGCCCAGGGTGGCCTTACCAACAGGAACGGAAATGGCAGCGCCGGAGTCAACGACTTCCAGACCGCGCTTCAGGCCTTCGGTCGAGCCCATCGCAATGGTACGAACCACGCCGTCGCCCAGCTGCTGCTGAACTTCCAGGGTGGTTTCCGCGCCTTGTACTTTCAGCGCGTTGTAAACACTCGGCACGACGTCACGTGGGAATTCCACGTCGATGACGGCGCCGATGATTTGAACGATACGTCCGCTACTCATAGCTGGATCCTCTGAATATTTGAACCGTTAAACCGCGGCAGCGCCGCCGACGATTTCCGAGATCTCCTGGGTGATCGCAGCCTGACGCGCCTTGTTGTAGATCAACTGAAGCTCTTTGATCAAATCACCGGCGTTGTCTGTGGCGTTCTTCATGGCGATCATCCGGGCCGCTTGTTCAGCAGCGTTGTTCTCGACCACCGCCTGGTACACCTGCGACTCCACGTAACGCACCATCAAGCCGTCCAGCAGCTCTTTTGCGTCGGGTTCGTACAGGTAGTCCCAGTGATGCTTGAGATCCTGATCCGGGGTTGCCACCAACGGTACCAATTGCTCGACCGTTGGCTTCTGGGTCATGGTGTTGATGAACTTGTTCGAAACCACCGAGAGGCGATCGATACGGCCGTCCAGGTAGGCGTCCAGCATCACTTTGACGGAGCCGATCAGATCGTTGATCGATGGCTCTTCGCCCAAGTGGCTGATCGCGGCTACGACGTTGCCGCCAAAGATGCGGAAGAAAGTCGCACCCTTGCTGCCGATCACGCACAGGTCGATTTCCACGCCCTGTTCGCGGTTTTCGTTCATGTCCTTGACCAGGGCCTTGAACAGGTTGGTGTTCAAGCCACCGCACAGACCACGGTCACTGCTCACCACGATATAACCGGCGCGCTTTACAGGGCGCTCGATCATGAACGGGTGGCGATATTCCGGGTTGGCGTTGGCCAGATGACCTATCACCTGGCGGATACGCTCCGCGTAAGGACGGCTAGCAGCCATGCGCATTTGTGCCTTGCGCATCTTGCTGACCGCCACTTTCTCCATGGCGCTGGTAATTTTTTGCGTGCTTTTGATGCTCGCAATCTTACTGCGAATCTCTTTTGCGCCTGCCATGTATCACCTATCAGGTTAGCAAGCGGGGGCCTGAGCCCCCGCTGCGGCTTACCAGGTCTGGGTGGCCTTGAACTTCTCGATACCGGCTTTCAGGCCTGCGTCGATTTCGTCGTTGAAGTCACCCTTCACGTTGATCTTCGCCATCAGTTCAGCGTGATCACGGTTGAAGAAGGCGATCAGTGCTTGCTCGAAGCTACCGATCTTGGAGACTTCTACGTCAGTCAGGAAGCCACGCTCAGCGGCATACAGCGACAGGGCCATGTCCGCGATGGACATCGGCGCGTACTGCTTCTGCTTCATCAGCTCGGTAACGCGCTGACCATGCTCCAGCTGCTTGCGGGTCGCTTCGTCCAGATCGGAAGCGAACTGGGCGAATGCAGCCAGTTCACGGTACTGAGCCAGAGCGGTACGGATACCACCGGACAGCTTCTTGATGATCTTGGTCTGAGCGGCACCACCTACGCGGGATACCGAAACACCGGCGTTCACTGCTGGGCGGATGCCCGAGTTGAACATGGCCGATTCCAGGAAGATCTGACCGTCGGTGATGGAAATCACGTTGGTCGGAACGAACGCGGAAACGTCGCCAGCCTGGGTTTCGATGATCGGCAGGGCGGTCAGGGAACCGGTCTTGCCAGTGACTGCGCCGTTGGTGAACTTCTCGACATACTCTTCCGAAACGCGCGATGCACGCTCCAGCAGACGGGAGTGGAGATAGAACACGTCACCTGGGTACGCTTCACGTCCTGGTGGACGACGCAGCAGCAGGGAGATCTGACGGTAGGCAACGGCCTGCTTGGACAGGTCATCGTAAACGATCAGGGCGTCTTCACCGCGGTCACGGAAGAACTCGCCCATGGTGCAGCCGGCGTATGGCGCCAGGAACTGCAGTGCGGCGGATTCCGAAGCACTGGCAACGACCACGATGGTGTTGGCCAGGGCGCCGGCTTCTTCCAGCTTGCGAACGATGTTGGCAACGGTGGAACGCTTCTGGCCGACAGCAACATAAACACAGAAAATACCGGAGTCTTTCTGGTTGATGATGGCGTCGATGGCCATGGCGGTCTTGCCGATCTGACGGTCACCGATGATCAGCTCGCGCTGGCCACGGCCGACAGGGATCATGGCGTCGACGGACTTGTAGCCAGTCTGTACAGGCTGGTCTACCGACTTACGCCAGATCACGCCTGGAGCGACCTTTTCGACCGCGTCGGTTTCGGTGGTGGTCAGAGGACCTTTGCCATCGATCGGGTTACCCAGAGCGTCGACGACGCGGCCCAGCAGGCCTTTGCCGACCGGAACTTCCAGGATGCGACCGGTGCACTTGGCGCTCATGCCTTCGGCGAGGGTGTCATAGGCACCCAGGATCACTGCACCTACGGAGTCTTGCTCCAGGTTCAGGGCCATGCCGAATACGCTGCCAGGGAACTCGATCATTTCGCCGTACATGACGTCGGCCAGACCGTGGATCCGCACGATACCGTCGGATACCGAAACAACGGTACCTTCGTTACGGGCTTGGGAGCTCACATCGAGGTTGTCGATGCGGCCCTTGATGATTTCACTAATTTCGGAAGGATTGAGTTGCTGCATTGCTCTGCTGCCCCTTCAAACTCAAGATTTCAATGCTTCGGCCAGTTTCGCGATTTTGCCGCGAACAGAGCCATCGATTACCAGGTCACCAGCGCGGATGACGACGCCGCCAATCAGGCTGGCATCCTCCGACGCGTGCAGGCGCACTTCCTGGCCTAACCGTGCACTGAGAACCTTGGCGAGTTTGTCTTGCTGTTCTTGGTTCAACGCGAAGGCACTGGTGACTTCCACGTCCACGGATTTCTCTTGCTCGGCCTTGTACAGGTCGAACAGGGCGGCAATCTCCGGCAGAAGCAGGAGACGGTCGTTTTCCGCGGCAACATGAATGAAATTCCGTGCCTGTGCATTGAACTTGTCACCGCACACGTCAATGAACGTGGCGGCCTTTTCTGCGCTCGTCAGTCGCGGGGCCTTGAGCAGGCGCTGCATGGTGTCGTCTTGCGACACCGCAGCAGCCAGGCCGAGCATGGCTGACCAATTGGCCAGTTGCTGATGGGCCTGGGCATGCTCAAAGGCAGCCTTAGCGTAAGGTCGGGCCAACGTGGTCAGTTCTGCCATGATCGCCCTCGCTTAAATTTCAGCGGCCAGTTTGTTAACCAGCTCCGCATGCGCGTTTTGATCGATTGTGGCGCCAAGGATCTTTTCAGCACCACCAACGGCCAGGGCACCCACTTGGGCGCGCAGGGCGTCTTTAGCGCTGTTCAGTTCCTGTTCGATCTCGGCCAGAGCCTGAGCCTTCACACGGTCAGCTTCGACGCGGGCCTGATCACGGGCTTCCTCGACAAGCTGAGCAGCGCGTTTCTTGCTTTGCTCGATGATTTCGGCTGCCTGTGCTTTAGCTTCGCGCAGTTGCTGACCCGCTTTCTCTTGGGCCAGCTCCAGGTCGCGAGCTGCGCGGTTGGCAGCGTCCAAGCCGTCGGCAATCTTCTTTTGGCGCTCTTGCAGGGCAGTGATGACCGGAGGCCACACATACTTCATGCAGAAGAGTACAAAAATCAGAAAAGCAACGGATTGGCCAATCAGGGTTGCATTAATGTTCACGCCAACACCTCGCTCGGTCTTAATTCATACAGCCATCAACTCGTGGTGACGAGTGATTAGCCGGCGATCTGACCAACGAACGGATTCGCGAAGGTGAAGAACAGAGCGATACCAACACCGATCATGGTTACGGCGTCGAGCAGACCGGCAACGATGAACATTTTAACCTGCAGCATCGGAACCATTTCTGGTTGACGAGCAGCGCCTTCCAGGAACTTGCCGCCCAGCAGGCCGAAACCAATGGCGGTACCCAGAGCACCCAGGCCGATCAGCAGAGCAACAGCGATAGCGGTCAGACCAACTACAGTTTCCATCTTTCCTCCCGACTTTTACGTCGTATTGGTTAGGTTTTTAGTTTGAAGCGGTAAAACAAATCGTTTGGTACAGCATGCCCTTGCGGACTTTTTAAGCCCTCCCCCCGAACAGGCGGGGAAGGCTATCAGACACGCCAGGCGGTCTTAATGGTTATCTTCGTGAGCCATCGACAGGTAGACGATGGTCAGCATCATGAAGATGAAAGCTTGCAGGGTGATGATCAGGATGTGGAATACAGCCCACGCCCATTGCAGCACCACACCCAGGCCGCTGAGCCACAGCAGGCCGGAGCCGAACATTACAGCGATCAGGATGAACACCAGTTCGCCGGCATACATGTTGCCGAACAGACGCAGTGCCAGCGAGATCGGCTTGGCGATCAGGGTGACGAATTCCAGCAGGAAGTTGACCGGAATCAGCAGGATCTGAACGAAGATGTTCTTGCTGCCGAACGGGTGCAGGGTCAGCTCACCGATGAAGCCGCCCAGGCCCTTGACCTTGATGCTGTAGAAGATGATCAGGGCGAACACGCAGAAGGCCATGGCCAGGGTCGCGTTCGGGTCGGTGGTCGACACGGCGCGGAACGGAATGTGCGGGTCACCGGATATCAGGATGGCCAGCTGAGGAATCCAGTCGACCGGTACCAGGTCGACGGCGTTCATCAGGAATACCCAGACGAAAATGGTCAGCGCCAGCGGAGCGATTACCGGGCTACGGCCGTGGAAGGAGTCCTTCACGCTGCCGTTGACGAAGTCCACCATCACTTCTACGAAGTTCTGCAGGCCGCCAGGTTGGCCGGAAGTCGCCTTCTTGGCCGCCATGCGGAAGATGAACAGGAAGATCAGACCCAGCGCGACGGACCAACCCAGGGTGTCCAGGTGGAACGCCCAGAAGCCCATTGCCTTGGCTTCTGCAGCCGAATGGGCGAAGCCCCAGCTGCCGTCTGGTAGTTGACCGTAGGTCAGGTTCTGCAAGTGGTGCTGGATATAGCCCGAAGCGGTTTCTGCTGCCATGGTTGCCTCAAACGCCCTAAGGTCTCGAAAGTCTTTTATTCATCAGCAGGGGCGCGAACCAGCTGACCAAAAGGGTCAACACGAAGACGCCGAATACTGCTAGCGGCGCCAGTGGCTTCACTCCTGCGAAGGTCAGTGCAAAAAGCACTGCCGTCAAAATCATCTTGCCTGCCTCGCCAGCGTAGAACGACTTGACGATGGCTTGTGCCGCCCGGGCCCCGCTGAAGCGAAAAGCCTTCCAGGCGAAATACACATTGGGTAGCCAGGCAATCAAACCTCCGCAAAGGCCTGAATATCCACTGACCGCCCCTTTCCACTGCCACAACACCAACGTTGCCAGCAGCAGTACGACGAATTGAGCCAGCAGTACCGGGAAAACCGCCCAGCGATGGAAAGGCAGGCGGTTTGGCGTGCGGATTTCCATCACAACTGCTCCTCGGAAGTCGACCAGCAAGTCAGTTATGACTTGGCATAATTTGTGCCGACAAAATGCGCGCAGAGTATAGGGGTGGATTAACCCCTATTCAACTATTCGGTAGTGATTTCCGACTGCGCGCTACAACGGGAATTGTTTCAGCGGATGTGAGCAAGCACGCCTTGCAACTCGTCAAGCGAGTTGTAGCGAATAACCAATTGGCCTTTGCCCTTGTTGCCATGGCGTATCTGCACGGCCGAGCCCAGGCGCTCTGCGAGCCGCTGTTCAAGGCGTGCGATATCCGGATCAGGTTTGCTCGGTTCGACCGGATCAGGTTTGTCGCTGAGCCACTGACGAACCAGTGCCTCGGTTTGGCGCACGGTGAGGCCACGTGCGACAACATGACGCGCCCCCTCTTCCTGGCGGTGTTCTTCCAGGCCGAGCAATGCACGGGCGTGGCCCATCTCCAGGTCGCCATGGGCGAGCATGGTCTTGATCGCGTCAGGCAGGGTGATCAGGCGCAGCAGGTTGGCCACGGTCACCCGCGACTTGCCCACGGCATCGGCCACCTGTTGCTGGGTGAGCTCGAACTCCTGCTGCAGGCGCTGCAGGGCGAGCGCCTCTTCCAGCGGGTTGAGGTCTTCACGCTGGATGTTCTCGATCAGCGCCATGGCGATGGCGGCTTCGTCGGGCACTTCGCGGACCATCGCCGGGATCTTGTCCAGGCCAGCCTGCTGGGTGGCGCGCCAGCGGCGCTCACCGGCGATGATCTCGTAGCGGTTACCATCGATCGGGCGCACCACGATCGGTTGCATCACGCCATGGTTGCGAATCGAGTGCGCGAGCTCTTCCAGCGCCTCCGGGTCCATGTCCCGGCGCGGCTGGTACTTGCCACGCTGGATCAGCTCGACCGGCAGGTGTTGCAGTTCTTTCTGGTCGATCTTCACAGCCTGCTCTTCGAGCGCGCTGACGGAAGGACCACTGAGCAGTGCATCCAACCCACGTCCGAGACCCCGTTTCTTGACGGCCATACGGATTCCTTAAGTTGTTTGTGCAGTGCGTGATTGACGGCGTTGACGGCGTACCAGTTCCCCGGCCAGGGCCAGATAAGCCAGCGCGCCTCGCGATTGCTTGTCGTAGGCCAGGGCCGGCATGCCGAAGCTCGGGGCCTCGGCCAGGCGAATGTTGCGCGGAATGACCGTGTCGTACAGCTGCGGGCCAAAGTGCTCCTTCAGCTGCGCCGAAACATCGTTGTTCAGGCTCAGGCGTGGATCGTACATGGTCCGCAGCAGGCCCTCGATCTTCAGCTCCGGGTTCAGCCGGGCGGCGATGCGCTTGATGTTATCCACAAGGTCGCTGAGACCTTCCAGTGCGTAATACTCGCACTGCATCGGAATGATCACGCCATCGGAAGCGACCAGGGCGTTGAGCGTCAGCATCGACAGCGACGGAGGGCAATCGATGAGGATGTAGTCGTAGTTCTCGCGGATAGGCGCCAAGGCGTTGCGCAGGCGGCTCTCCTTGACCTGCATTTCCAGCAGCACCACTTCGGCGGCTGTCAGGTCACGGTTGGCCGGCAGCAACTGGAAACCACCGTGCTCGGAGTAATGCATGGCCTGGGCCAGGTCGCATTCCCCGATCAACAGGTCGTAGACCGAGTGCTCGAGCTCGTGCTTGTCCACACCGCTGCCCATGGTGGCGTTGCCCTGCGGATCGAGGTCGATCAGCAGCACACGACGCTTGGTCGCGGCCAGCGAGGCGGCGAGATTGATACAGGTGGTGGTCTTGCCCACACCACCTTTCTGGTTCGCGATTGCGAATACCTTAGCCATTGTTGCGTGTGTTCCCAGTCATGCCTTGCGGCGCAGTATCAGCAGATGGCGCTGGCCCTGGCAACCTGGAACGGTCAGGGCCTGCTCGCTTTCCACTGTGAAGTCTGCGGGCAATGCTACCAGTTCATCGGCAGGATGCAGCCCCTTCATTGCAAGCCATTGCGTCCCGGTGTCGCCCAGGTGGCGGGTCCAGTTGGTGAAGTTCTCCATGCTGCTGAAGGCGCGAGAGATGATTCCGCTGAAAGGTTGTGCCGGCTGGAAGGCTTCGACCCGGCTGTGGATAACCGTGAGGTTGTCCAGCTTGAGCTCCATTTTCACCTGGGTCAGGAAGCGGGTCTTCTTGCCATTGGCGTCCAGCACCGTCACGCGCTTGTCTGGATGCAGGATAGCCAACGGGATACCGGGCATGCCACCGCCACTGCCGACATCCAGCCAGTTATCACGCTCGCTGTGGATAAACGGCATGACACTGAGGCTGTCGAGCAGGTGACGCGACACCATCTCGTCGGGGTCGCGCACGGCGGTGAGGTTGTAGGCTTTGTTCCATTTGATCAGCAGGGCGAGGTAGCCGAGCAGCTTTTCGTGATGCTCGGCGCTCAGCTCGACACCGAGCTGACGCGCACCTGTGGACAACTCTTCAGCGTGTTGCGGGGTGACCAGGGAACTCAAGCGCTTTGCTCCAATTCGCGGCCAGCGCCGCGTTTTTTCAAGTGAATCAGCAACAGGGAAATAGCCGCCGGGGTCACGCCCGGGATACGCGAAGCCTGACCCAGGGTTTCCGGACGGGTCTGGCCCAGCTTGCCCTGGATTTCCTTGGACAGGCCGGAAATCGTCGAGTAATCGATATCCACAGGCAGGCGGGTATCTTCGCTGGCGCGCAGACGTGCGATTTCATCCTGCTGGCGGTCGATGTAGCCGGCGTACTTGGTGCGGATTTCGACCTGCTCGGCGACCTGTGGATCGATCGCTTCACCACCGGTTGCCTCGATCAGCCCGGCGTAGTCGATTTCCGGGCGCGCCAGCAGGTTGAGCAGACTGTACTCGTGGCTGAGCGGAGTACCGAACTTATCCACAATGGCCTGGCCTTGCTCGGTGTTCGGGCGTACCCAGGTCGACCTCAGGCGCTGCTCCTCGCGTTCGATGCCGTCGCGCTTGGCGCAGAAGGCGGCCCAACGCTGGTCGTCGATCAGGCCGAGTTCGCGCCCCTTTTCGGTCAGGCGCAGGTCGGCGTTGTCTTCGCGCAGGATCAGGCGGTACTCGGCACGCGAAGTGAACATGCGGTACGGCTCTTGGGTACCCAGGGTAATCAGGTCGTCGACTAGTACGCCGATGTATGCCTCGTCGCGGCGCGGGCACCAGCTGTCTCGGCCCTGCGCCCGCAGGGCCGCGTTGGTCCCGGCCAGCAGACCTTGGGCGCCGGCTTCTTCGTAACCGGTGGTGCCGTTGATCTGGCCGGCGAAGAACAGGCCGCCGATGACTTTGGTCTCGAGGCTGTACTTGAGGTCACGCGGGTCGAAGTAGTCGTATTCGATGGCATAGCCCGGGCGCACGATGTGGGCGTTCTCCATGCCGCGGATCGACCGCACCAGCTCCAGCTGCACGTCGAACGGCAACGAAGTGGAAATACCGTTGGGGTACAGCTCATGGGTGGTCAGGCCTTCCGGCTCAATGAACACCTGGTGGCTTTCCTTGTCGGCGAAGCGGTGGATCTTGTCTTCGATCGACGGGCAGTAGCGCGGGCCAACACCTTCGATGACACCCGAGTACATCGGCGAACGGTCGAGGTTCGAGGCGATGATCTCGTGGGTGCGCGCATTGGTGTGGGTAATCCAGCAGCTCACCTGACGCGGGTGCATCTGGGCGTTGCCCATGAACGACATCACCGGGATCGGCGTATCGCCTGGTTGCTCGGTCATCACCGAGAAGTCCACCGAACGGCCGTCGATACGCGGCGGGGTACCGGTTTTCAGGCGGCCGACGCGCAGCGGAAGTTCACGCATGCGGTGGGCCAAGGCGATCGAAGGCGGATCACCGGCGCGACCACCGGAATGGTTTTGCAAACCAATGTGGATAAGCCCGCCGAGGAAAGTACCGGTGGTCAGTACCACCGATTCGGCGAAGAAACGCAGGCCCATCTGGGTCACCACGCCTTTGACCTGGTCCTGTTCGACGATCAGGTCGTCGCAGGACTGCTGGAATATCCACAGGTTCGGCTGGTTTTCCAGGATTTCGCGCACCACTGCCTTGTAGATGGCGCGGTCGGCCTGTGCACGGGTGGCGCGTACAGCCGGGCCCTTGCGGTTGTTCAGAACGCGGAACTGGATGCCGCTCTTGTCGGTGGCCAGCGCCATGGCGCCGCCGAGGGCATCGATCTCTTTGACCAGATGGCTTTTGCCAATACCGCCAATGGCGGGGTTGCAGCTCATGTGACCGAGGGTTTCCACGTTATGGGTCAACAGCAGGGTTTTCACACCCATGCGTGCAGACGCAAGCGCAGCCTCGGTACCGGCATGGCCGCCGCCGATGACGATCACTTCAAAACGGGAAGGGAAATCCACCACGCACCTCGTGCCTGTTTTTGCGAATAGAGAAGGTAAGCGGACAAGTATAGGGACTTCACCCCCTTTAAAGAAACCGTCTGAGCAAATTTTGACCAGTCTGTGGATGAGTGGCAGCCAACAGAAATCAAAGAGGAAAAATTTAAAAAAGCTTTGTTTTTATGTTTATTCTTATGCACAAGCCTTTCTGTGGATAAGCTTATACAGGCCTTTATCCATGCTGTGTAGAGCAAAATTAAACCCTGTGGCTGGAGTACCATGAGGGTTATGGATAACACGATTTAGCCTGTGGATTAAATGGCTGTTTACCCACAAGCGGGTTTGTCCTCAGAAAAAAAGCCTGCTTATCAACGGAGCTGAAGGCGAGTTTTCCACAGGGCTCCTGAGAGCAGATTGGGGTAGGTAAATGAAAAAAATGTGAACCTGCACCGGCCTCTTCGCGGGTGAAGCCGCTCCCACAGGGGTCTGCACAGCCTGCAGGTGCGGCGCGTTTTCCGTAGGAGCTGCGAAATTTGAGGCAAAAAAAAAGCCGCTCCCGAAGGAGCGGCTCTTGGTTTTGCCTGGCTGTGAATTACTTGCCGATGCAGAAGCTGGAGAAAATCCGCCCCAGCAGGTCATCAGAGCTGAATGCCCCGGTAATCTCCCCCAGGGCCTGCTGCGCCTGCCGCAGGTCTTCCGCCAACAGCTCACCCGCGCCAGCCAGGGTCAGTTGTGCACGGCCATGTTCCAGGTGCTCACTGGCCTGGCGCAGGGCATCCAGATGGCGCCGGCGAGCGCTGAAGCCACTCTCGGCCGTCTGTTCATAACCCATGCAGGCCTTCAGGTGGTCACGCAGCAACTGCAGCCCTGCATCGTCCCCTTTGGCACTGAGGGTGATCGTTACATGCCCGTCATCGCACTGTTCCAGCGCTACCCGCTCACCACTAAGATCGGCCTTGTTTCGAATCAGCGTCACCTTGGCCGGGTCTGGCCGCTGGTCGAGAAATTCTGGCCACAGGGCAAACGGGTCGCTGGCCTCGGGCGCGGTGGAGTCCACCACCAACAACACCCGGTCTGCCTCGCCAATGGCCTTCAGCGCACGTTCCACGCCAATCTTTTCCACATGGTCATCGGTGTCGCGCAAACCGGCAGTATCGACCACGTGCAGCGGCATGCCGTCGATGTGGATATGTTCGCGCAGGATGTCCCGCGTGGTGCCGGCAATGTCGGTGACGATGGCCGCTTCCCGTCCGGCCAGCTGGTTCAGCAGGCTCGACTTGCCGGCATTCGGCCTACCGGCGATGACCACAGTCATGCCATCACGCAGCAAAGCCCCCTGCCCGGCTTCACGCTGTACTTTGGACAACTCGCCCCGCACCGTATCGAGCATCGCCAGCACATGGCCGTCGGCGAGGAAGTCGATTTCCTCTTCAGGGAAGTCGATCGCCGCCTCGACGTAGATGCGCAGCGCAATCAACGCCTCGGTCAGGAAGTGCACGCGCTTGGAGAACTCCCCCTGCAGCGAACGCAGGGCATTGCGCGCAGCTTGGCTGGAACTGGCTTCGATCAGATCGGCAATGGCTTCGGCCTGGGCCAGGTCGAGCTTGTCGTTGAGGAATGCACGTTCGCTGAACTCACCCGGGCGAGCCAGCCGGCAACCAACCTGTACACAGCGCTGCAGCAGCATATCCAGCACCACCGGGCCACCATGGCCCTGCAGTTCCAGCACGTCCTCGCCGGTGAACGAATTCGGCCCGGGGAAGAACAGCGCGATCCCTTCATCCAGTACCAGGCCTTCCTCGTCGCGGAACGGGCCGTAATGGGCGTGGCGCGGGGTAAGCGTACGGCCGGTGATCAACTGGCCGGCCTTGGCGGCCAGAGGGCCGGACAACCTGACAATACCCACACCGCCGCGGCCCTGGGCGGTGGCGATGGCGGCGATGGTTTCACGCACAGTGTTCATGCTCGAAAGCCTCTACGACAAAAACGACAGATAGCAAAAACGCCCCACTAGGGGGCGTTTTTTATTCACAGGCTAGCGCAGTAGCCTGTCAAGCAGCAGCTTTTTTGCTGGCTGCTTCGATGCTGCGAGTGATGTACCACTGCTGTGTGATCGACAGGCAGTTGTTCACAACCCAGTACAGCACCAGACCAGCCGGGAACCACAGGAAGAAGAAGGTGAAGATGATCGGCATCATTTTCATCACCTTGGCCTGCATCGGATCCGGCGGCGTCGGGTTCAGGCGCTGCTGGATGAACATGGTGGCGCCCATGATGATCGGCAGGATGAAGAACGGATCCTTGATCGACAGGTCGGTAATCCACAGCATCCATGGGGCCTGGCGCATTTCCACGCTTTCCAGCAGTACCCAGTACAGGGCCAGGAACACTGGCATCTGCACCAGGATCGGCAGGCAGCCGCCCAGCGGGTTGATCTTCTCTTTCTTGTACAGCTCCATCATCGCCTGGGACATCTTCTGGCGATCGTCACCGAAGCGTTCCTTCAGTGCAGCGAGCTTTGGTGCGACGGCACGCATGCGCGCCATCGAACGGTAGCTGGCAGCCGACAGCGGGAAGAACAGGCCTTTGATCAGCATGGTCAGCACGATGATCGACCAGCCCCAGTTACCCAGCAGGCTGTGGATATGTTGCAGCAGCCAGAATATCGGCTGGGCGATGAACCACAGGAAACCGTAGTCGACAGTCAGTTCAAGACCTGGGGACAACTCTTTCAGCTTGGACTGGATTTTCGGGCCGGCATACAGCATGGCGCTGGTTTCGACCTTGCCGCCAGCAGGCACGCTGATGGCCGGGCCGGTGTAGCCGATGATGTAGTTGCCTTGGCTGTCCTTGCGGGTCTGGACAACGTTGTTGTCCGACTTGGCCGGAATCCAGGCGGTCACGAAGTAGTGCTGCAGCCAGGCAACCCAGCCGCCGGACACATTTTCTTTCAAATTGCCTTTGTCGATGTCCTTCATCGAGACCTTTTTGTAAGGCTCGGAAGGGGTCCACAGGGCAGCGCCCAGGTAAGTAGCGGTGCCGGTGGCAGTGCTCGACGACGGATCGGAGCTGGCGTCACGCTTGAGCTGGGCAAACATGTTGCCGCTCCAGGCCTGGCCGCTCTGGTTGTCGATCAGGTAGCTGACGGTCAGGTCATACTCGCCACGCTTGAAGCTGAAGCGCTTGATGTAGTTGACGCCGTTGTCGCTGAACTTCAGGTCGACCACCAGTTGTTCCTGACCATCGGCCAGCTGGTAACCCTTCTTGTCAGTAGCGTACAGAGGGCGACCGGCAGGACGTGCATCCGGACCGTTGACGCCGGTCAGGCCGCTTTGTGCCAGGTAGACACGCTCGCCACCGTTGTCGAACAGTTGGAACGGAATGTCCGGGTGGTCCTGACGACGTGGGTACTGCGGCAGGTTCAACTGGACGATGTCACCACCGACCGGATCGATAGCCAGTTCCAGGACATCGGTCTTGACCCGGATCAGGTCCTTGCTGACCGCAACCGGCGCCAGTTCGGCAGCGCTGGTTTCGGCGTTGGCGCTTGGCACATCGGCGCTGGCGCCGGCATTACCGGCCGGTACGCCATCCGGCAAACCCGGGGCAACGGTGCTGGCAGCAGTATTCTGAGTCGGCAGGGCAGCCTGGCCGTAGTCCTGGTTCCACTTGAGGACCATGACGTAGGACACGATTGCCAGGGCGACGATCAGGATCGTGCGTTTAATATCCATGATTACTCGGCTATCGAAGAAGTTCGGGAGGAAGGAGCGGGAGGAACGGGATCGAAACCGCCGTCGTTCCACGGATGACAACGCCCCAGGCGACGAACGGCTAGCCACCCACCACGCCAGAGGCCGTGGTTTTCGATGGCTTCATAAGCGTAACAGGAGCAACTGGGGAAGAAACGACAGTGGTTGGCCATCAGAGGACTAATGGCGTAACGGTAAAACTGGATCGGAACGAGCGCCAGTTTACGCATCTTGGCTGTCTACCCCTACGGAATTGGCGGTTACTGCTGGACTGGGCCGGCTGCGCGCCAGGCGTTTCCAGAGTTTGCCAAAGTGTTGGTGCAATTCCGGGTTTTCTATCTCACCCAATCCCTTGCGCGCGACGATCACAATGTCCAACCCGGCAAGCAATTGCTGGTTCAGGCGAAAGGAATCGCGCATCAAGCGCTTGAGGCGGTTGCGTTGAACGGCGAGCTTGACGCTCTTCTTGCCGATCACCAGGCCAAGGCGGGGGTGATCGAGGCCGTTCTCGCGAGCAAGGATCAGCAGGTTTTTCCCTGGAACCTTGCCGGTTGGGGAGTCGAAGACCGCTTTGAAATGTCGGGGTGTAAGCAGTCGCTTTTCCCGACTGAAGTCCTGACTCACCACCTGTGCCGAAAAATCAAATGGCCAGACGCTTACGGCCTTTGGCACGACGACGCGACAGAACAGCGCGGCCGTTCTTGGTAGCCATACGGGCACGGAAGCCGTGGGTGCGCGCGCGCTTGATGGTGCTTGGTTGGAAAGTACGTTTCATGGCGTGTTACCTGGTTTGTCGACGACGGGCCGGGATGGCCCCCTTTTTAAGAGACCGGCGATTCTAGAGAAAGCAAGCCCGTAGGTCAATTTCCAACCAGTCTTTCCATATAGAGCACGTGATGGACGGTGCGTGCTTGTCCATTCACCAAGGGTGCTTGATCGGACACACGAATTGGGGACAACATGAAAAAAAAGAAGAGACATATAAAAAGCTTTTCTGAAGAATCTATAAATCTTAAGTGGATAACCTTCTGTGGATAACATGCTCTAGGCCAGAAAATCCGGGCTGTACAGAGTTTTACAACTGTGTTCTCAACCGGTGCTGCGCTTGTTTTCTTCGTGGTCAAAAGCTGTGGATTAAATCACCGCTTATCCACAGGGGAGTTATCAACAGGCCTGACCTCAAGGTTGTGCATAGCGCTCATGGCCGCTTATCCACAGGGCTTATTCACAGTGTGAGGAAGCCGTTTTGGTCGATAAATGGCTGTTTTGGCATGGTTCCTAACGTGTCCACATGTGGATAACTGAACGCTCGACCGGTACAATGGCGGTTTGTTTTTGCCTCATCCGGCTTTCAAACTCAGGGGATATCCGTGTCAGTGGAACTTTGGCAGCAGTGCGTGGAGCTTCTGCGCGATGAACTGCCTGCCCAGCAATTCAACACCTGGATCCGTCCGCTACAGGTCGAAGCCGAAGGCGACGAGTTGCGCGTCTATGCGCCTAACCGTTTCGTTCTCGATTGGGTCAATGAAAAGTACCTGGGTCGTTTGCTCGAGCTGTTGGGCGAAAACGGCAGCGGCATTGCGCCTGCCCTTTCCTTGTTGATCGGCAGCCGTCGCAGCTCCGCGCCACGTGCTGCACCCAACGCGCCAGTAAGTGCAGCGGTGGCCGCCTCGCTGGCCCAGACCCAGGCCCAGAGCCAGACACAGAAGGCAGTGCCGGCAGCGGTCGAACCCGTCGCCGTCGCGGCGGCTGAGCCTGTGCTGGTCGATGAACTGGCCGAGCCATCCTCGCGTGATAGCTTTGATGCCATGGCCGAACCGGCTTCTGCGTCGTCTGGCAGTGCCAGGACCGAACAGCGTACCGTGCAGGTTGAAGGTGCGCTCAAACACACCAGTTACCTGAACCGCACCTTCACCTTCGACACCTTCGTCGAAGGTAAGTCGAACCAGCTGGCGCGCGCGGCTGCCTGGCAGGTGGCAGACAACCCCAAGCATGGTTACAACCCGCTCTTCCTTTATGGTGGTGTGGGCCTGGGTAAAACCCACCTCATGCATGCTGTGGGTAACCACCTGCTGAAGAAGAATCCGAACGCCAAGGTCGTGTACCTGCATTCGGAGCGCTTCGTCGCGGACATGGTCAAGGCGCTGCAGCTCAACGCCATCAACGAATTCAAGCGTTTCTACCGCTCGGTGGATGCGTTGCTGATCGACGATATCCAGTTCTTTGCCCGTAAAGAGCGCTCGCAGGAAGAGTTTTTCCACACCTTCAACGCCCTGCTCGAGGGTGGCCAGCAGGTAATCCTTACCTCTGACCGCTACCCCAAGGAGATCGAAGGCCTGGAAGAGCGTCTGAAGTCGCGCTTTGGTTGGGGCCTGACGGTGGCGGTCGAGCCACCAGAGCTGGAAACCCGCGTGGCGATCCTGATGAAGAAGGCCGACCAGGCCAAGGTCGAACTGCCACATGACGCGGCCTTCTTCATTGCCCAGCGCATTCGTTCCAACGTCCGTGAACTGGAAGGCGCATTGAAGCGGGTGATCGCTCACTCGCACTTCATGGGCCGCGACATCACCATTGAACTGATTCGTGAGTCGCTCAAGGACCTGCTGGCGCTCCAGGACAAGCTGGTCAGTGTGGATAACATTCAGCGTACCGTCGCCGAGTACTACAAGATCAAGATCTCCGATCTGTTGTCCAAGCGTCGTTCACGTTCCGTGGCGCGTCCACGCCAGGTGGCCATGGCCCTGTCCAAGGAACTGACCAACCACAGTCTGCCGGAAATCGGCGACATGTTCGGTGGTCGCGACCATACGACCGTGCTGCACGCCTGCCGCAAGATCAACGAACTGAAGGAATCCGACGCGGACATCCGCGAGGACTACAAGAACCTGCTGCGGACGCTGACGACCTGATGGCCGTCTGCGCAGCTAATTGAAGGCAAGGGACTAGACCATGCATTTCACCATTCAACGCGAAGCCCTGTTGAAACCCCTGCAACTGGTCGCCGGTGTCGTCGAGCGCCGCCAGACCTTGCCGGTCCTGTCCAACGTATTGCTGGTCGTGCAAGGCCAGCAACTGTCGTTGACTGGTACCGACCTGGAAGTCGAACTGGTAGGCCGCGTGCAACTGGAAGAGCCGGCCGAGCCTGGCGAAATCACTGTCCCGGCACGCAAGCTGATGGACATTTGCAAAAGCCTGCCGAACGATGCCCTGATCGATATCAAGGTCGACGAGCAGAAACTGTTGGTCAAGGCCGGCCGCAGCCGCTTTACCCTGTCGACCCTGCCAGCCAATGACTTCCCGACCGTGGAAGAAGGCCCGGGCTCGCTGACCTGCAACCTGGAACAGAGCAAGCTGCGTCGCCTGATCGAGCGCACCAGTTTCGCCATGGCCCAGCAGGATGTGCGCTACTACCTCAACGGTATGCTGCTGGAGGTTTCCCGCAACACCCTGCGAGCTGTGTCCACTGACGGTCACCGCCTGGCGCTTTGCTCCATGAGCGCACCGATCGAGCAGGATGATCGCCACCAGGTCATCGTGCCACGCAAAGGTATCCTCGAACTGGCACGCCTGCTGACCGACCCGGAAGGCATGGTCAGCATCGTCCTGGGCCAGCACCACATTCGCGCCACCACCGGTGAATTCACCTTCACTTCCAAACTGGTGGACGGCAAGTTCCCGGACTACGAGCGCGTACTGCCCAAGGGCGGTGACAAGCTGGTGGTCGGCGACCGTCAGGCGCTGCGTGAAGCCTTCAGCCGTACTGCGATTCTTTCCAACGAAAAGTACCGCGGTATCCGCCTGCAACTGGCTGCTGGCCAACTGAAAATCCAGGCCAACAACCCCGAGCAGGAAGAAGCTGAAGAAGAAATCAGCGTGGACTACGAAGGTAGCTCGCTGGAAATCGGCTTCAACGTCAGCTACCTGCTGGACGTGCTGGGCGTAATGACTACCGAGCAAGTTCGTCTGATCCTGTCCGATTCCAACAGCAGTGCCCTGCTGCAGGAAGCTGGCAATGACGATTCTTCCTACGTTGTCATGCCGATGCGTCTGTAACGTAGCAGGCGAAATGTCTCTTCGACGTATCATGGTCACCGCGGTGCGCAACTTGCACCCGGTGACACTCTCACCGTCCCCCCGCATCAACATCCTTTACGGCGCCAACGGCAGCGGCAAAACCAGCGTGCTTGAGGCCGTGCACCTGCTCGGGCTGGCGCGCTCGTTCCGCAGCACCCGCCTGAACCCGGTTATCCAGTACGAACAACCGGCCTGTACCGTGTTCGGCGAAGTGCAATTGGCCGAAGGTGGCAGCAGTAACCTGGGTGTATCCCGGGAGCGGCAGGGGGAGTTCACTATTCGCATCGATGGGCAGAATGCGCGGAGTGCGGCGCAACTGGCTGAATTGCTACCGCTCCAGCTCATCAATCCGGACAGTTTCCGCTTGTTGGAAGGCGCTCCGAAAATACGCCGCCAGTTCCTGGATTGGGGGGTGTTCCACGTGGAACCTCGTTTTCTGCCAGCCTGGCAACGGCTGCAGAAGGCACTGCGGCAGCGGAACTCATGGTTGCGGCATGGTACACTTGACCCAGCTTCGCAAGCCGCCTGGGACCGGGAATTGTGCCTGGCCAGTGCGGAAATAGATGAATACCGTCGCAACTACATCAAGGCCTTGAAGCCCGTCTTCGAGCGAACCCTGAGCGAACTGGTCGAGCTGGACGGGTTGACCCTTAGCTACTACCGAGGCTGGGACAAGGACCGGGAACTGCAAGAAGTACTCGCTTCCTCTCTCCTTCGCGATCAGCAGATGGGCCACACCCAGGCCGGTCCGCAGCGTGCTGATCTGCGTCTTCGTCTGGCTGCCAACAATGCAGCCGACATCCTGTCGCGTGGTCAGCAAAAGCTGGTGGTGTGCGCATTGCGCATTGCCCAAGGCCACCTCGTTAGTCAGGCTCGCCGCGGTCACTGTATTTATCTCGTGGATGACTTGCCGTCCGAACTGGACGACCAGCATCGCCGCGCGCTGTGTCGCTTGCTTGAAGAATTACGCTGCCAGGTGTTCATCACCTGTGTAGATCACGAATTACTGAGGGAAGGCTGGCAGACGGAAACGCCAGTTGCTTTGTTCCACGTGGAACAAGGCCGTATCACCCAGACCCACGACCATCGGGAGTGAATGCATGAGCGAAAATCAAACGTACGACTCCTCCAGCATCAAGGTGCTGAAAGGTTTGGATGCCGTGCGCAAGCGCCCCGGCATGTACATTGGCGACACCGATGATGGTAGCGGCCTGCACCACATGGTCTTCGAGGTGGTCGACAACTCGATCGACGAAGCCCTCGCCGGTCACTGCGATGACATCACCGTCATCATCCACCCGGACGAATCCATCAGTGTGCGCGACAACGGTCGCGGCATTCCGGTCGACGTGCATAAAGAAGAAGGCGTTTCCGCAGCCGAGGTCATCATGACCGTGCTGCACGCTGGTGGTAAGTTCGACGACAACTCCTACAAGGTATCCGGCGGTCTGCACGGCGTAGGTGTTTCTGTAGTGAACGCCCTGTCTGAGAAACTGGTACTGACCGTTCGCCGTAGCGGCAAGATCTGGGAACAGACCTACGTTCACGGTGTTCCACAGGCACCGATGGCGGTTGTCGGTGACAGCGAAACCACCGGTACCCACATCCACTTCAAGCCTTCGGCTGAAACCTTCAAGAACATTCACTTCAGTTGGGACATCCTGGCCAAGCGTATCCGCGAACTGTCGTTCCTCAACTCGGGCGTTGGCATCCTGCTGAAGGATGAACGTAGCGGTAAGGAAGAGTTCTTCAAATACGAAGGCGGCCTGCGTGCGTTCGTCGAATACCTGAACACCAACAAGACCCCGGTCAACTCCCAGGTATTCCACTTCAACGTCCAGCGTGACGATGGCGTGGGTGTTGAAGTCGCCCTGCAGTGGAACGACAGCTTCAACGAAAACCTGTTGTGCTTCACCAACAACATTCCGCAGCGTGATGGCGGTACTCACCTGGTGGGCTTCCGTTCCTCGCTGACCCGTAGCCTGAACAGCTACATCGAACAGGAAGGCCTGGCCAAGAAGAACAAGGTGGCGACCACTGGCGACGACGCCCGTGAAGGCCTGACCGCGATCATCTCGGTGAAGGTGCCGGACCCTAAGTTCAGCTCGCAGACCAAGGACAAGCTGGTCTCCTCGGAGGTGAAAACCGCCGTGGAACAGGAGATGAACAAGTACTTCGCCGACTTCCTGCTGGAAAACCCGAACGAGGCCAAGGCCGTCGTTGGCAAGATGATCGATGCTGCCCGTGCCCGTGAAGCAGCACGTAAAGCCCGTGAAATGACTCGCCGTAAAGGCGCGCTGGATATTGCCGGCCTGCCAGGCAAACTGGCGGACTGCCAGGAAAAGGACCCTGCCCTTTCCGAACTGTACCTGGTGGAGGGTGACTCCGCGGGTGGCTCGGCGAAGCAAGGCCGCAACCGTCGTACCCAGGCGATCCTGCCGTTGAAGGGTAAAATCCTCAACGTCGAGAAAGCGCGCTTCGACAAGATGATCTCGTCCCAGGAAGTTGGCACGCTGATCACTGCACTGGGCTGTGGTATCGGTCGCGAAGAGTACAACATCGACAAGCTGCGTTATCACAACATCATCATCATGACCGATGCTGACGTTGACGGTTCGCACATCCGTACCCTGCTGCTGACCTTCTTCTTCCGTCAGCTGCCGGAGCTGGTCGAGCGCGGCTACATCTACATTGCCCAGCCACCGCTGTACAAGGTGAAGAAAGGCAAGCAGGAGCAGTACATCAAGGACGACGAGGCCATGGAAGAGTACATGACCCAGTCGGCCCTGGAAGATGCCAGCCTGCACTTGGACGAGTCGGCGCCAGCGGTTTCCGGTGTGCAGCTGGAAGCACTGGTGAATGAGTTCCGTAGTGTCATGAAGACCCTCAAGCGTCTGTCTCGCTTGTACCCGGAAGAGCTGACCGAGCACTTCATCTACTTGCCGGAGGTGAGCCTGGAACAGCTGGGTGACCACGCTGTGATGCAAGCCTGGCTGGCCCAGTTCCAGGAGCGCCTGAACAACAGCCAGAAGTCCGGTCTGGTTTACAAAGCCAGCCTGCGCGAAGACAAAGAGCGCAACGTATGGTTGCCAGAAGTGGAAGTTACCTCCCACGGCCTGGCCAGCTACGTCACCTTCAACCGGGACTTCTTCGGCAGTAATGACTACCGTACCGTAGTCAACATTGGTGCCAAGCTGTCCAGCTTGTTGGGCGAAGGTGCTTATGTGCAGCGCGGTGAGCGCCGCAAGGCAATCGTCGAGTTCAAGGAAGGCCTGGATTGGCTGATGAACGAAACCACCAAGCGCCACACCATCCAGCGATACAAAGGGCTGGGCGAGATGAACCCTGAGCAGCTGTGGGAAACCACCATGGACCCAACCGTCCGCCGTATGCTCAAGGTCACAATCGAGGATGCGATCGCTGCCGACCAGATCTTCAACACCCTGATGGGTGATGCGGTAGAGCCGCGTCGTGACTTCATCGAAAGCAACGCGCTGTCGGTATCGAACCTGGACTTCTGATCCGGTGTAGATCGCCAAGCACTAAAAAGCCCGCGAAAGCGGGCTTTTTAGTGCCTGTAGAAATCAGTAACCGCTGAGGACGTTGACGATCACACCACTGGCAATAGCCACCAGCACATAGTCCCCATTCACATACAACCAGCGGTGATCACGTGGTGGCGCATACAGGTGGCGTGCTTTCCAGTCGGTCACCCAGTAACGGTCGCCACGGTAATGCGGGTCAACCACATGGCCACGCTGCCACTGCTGATGCGGAACCGGCATGCCCGGTTGTGGGCGGAAATTCGGGTCGCGATAAGCGGGACCGCGGCCATTATCATGTCGGCCTTGGTACTCTGGCTGACCATGCGGTGGGTTGCCCTGGTGCGATGGGCCGCCATCATGCCGGTCAGGTGGGCCTGGCTGCGCGAAACTGGCCAAGGGGGCGCTGAGCATGAGCGCGGCGCAGATCACGGTCAGGGTTGTCTTCATTTTGCGGTCCTCAGCATGTTGACGCCTGGCGGGATCTGACTGGCTGCCAGGTTCGGTTAACTGATCAGACCACAATCATTCCCGCTTAATGTCAGGACAGAGGTAAAGGTCCGGTAAAGGTCTGAGGATGCGCGGTGGATGGCACCGGCTTCGCCGGTGTTCGCGGGTGAACCCGCTCCCACAGGATGTGTGTTGCCCTCGGGGATACGCGGGCCCTTGTAGACCGCGTTAACCGAAGGCGTCAATTCAGGCCAAGCTCCTTCAACCGGCGATACAGGGTTCGCTCGCTCAGGCCAAGGTGACGGGCCAGTTCACTGCGCGAGCCCTTGAACTGTTGCAGTGCCTGGGCCAGCTCACCCAGGTGATTGCGCCGGCCATCTGCCGTGATCGCTCCTGTCGACCCAATGTCCTCCGGCAAATGCTCGGGCCGGATAAGTCCGTCGTCCGCAAACAACCGCGCCCTTTCCAGAATGTTGCGAAGTTCGCGAATATTGCCTGGGAATGGATGCAGCACGAGTTTCTGCAAGGCCTCGTCGCTCAGCCTGGGTGTCGGCTTGCCGGCCATGCGCTGCAGCAGGCTCTGGGCGAGCAACGGCAGGTCTTCTGCTCGTTCGCGCAATGCCGGCAGACGTATCGGGAAGCCGCTGATGCGGTAGTACAGGTCTTCGCGGAAGGTGCCGTCCGCGACCATTTGCTTCAGCGGTTTATGGGTTGCCGATACCAGGCGGAAATCCGAATGCACCGTACGCAGGCTACCCACCGGGCGGAAGCTGCCGGACTCGATCAGGCGCAGCAGCTTCACTTGCATCGCCAGCGGGACCTCGCCAATTTCATCCAGAAACAGGGTGCCACCATGCGCCGCTTCAGCCAGGCCGATCTTGCGCTGGTTGGCGCCAGTGAACGCGCCCTTCTCGTAGCCGAACAACTCGCTCTCGAACAACGACTCGGTCAGGCCGGTACAGTCAACCACCACCAACGGGCCGTTGGCCCTGGGGCTGCCCATGTGCACCGCACGGGCGAACAGTTCCTTGCCGGTACCCGACTCACCCTGTAGCAACACCGGGATCTGCGCCGGTGCCGCACGTTGCAGGCTGGCCAGGGCCGCTTTGAACGCTGGCGCGCGGCCGACCAGTCCTTGTTCCTGAGGCTGCGCCGACGCGAGGGTGATGCTGGTGAGGCGTTCGACAAAGGCCACCACCCTGCCCTGTTCATCCAGGATCGGCCGCAGCTCTACATCCACATGCTCGGGGCCGCGTGGCGTGTGATGAATGTGCAAAACCCGCTCCGGTGCCTTGCTGTGCCACGCCTTGCGCATCGGGCAATGCTCGCCGGCCTGGTCGCAAGGCACGGCGTAGTGGTGCGAGACCTTGTGGCATTTCTCACCCAGCGGCGCCTGCTCATGGCGACCGAACTGGCGGCGATAGGCAGCGTTGGCCGCCAGGATGTTGTAGTCGGTATCTAGCACGATGGTTGGCAGGGCATCGTGCTCAAGATAGGAAACCAAAGCTAGGATGAGGGGATGGGCTTCAGGCATGACGGCACCGATTGGATGACCGGCGCAGGGTAACAAGGACTGCCAAACACTGCCATTGGCTGACAGTCGACTGCCATCTGCGCTGCCACTGTCGTCGGCAATTGTCAGCAACGGGCCGGTTTCATTGGCCCAAGCGCAGGAAAATGCCTGGCATGCATCTTGATAAACCTCCTGGCACTGCCTACGCCTGTACAAGGCTGGGCGGATAAATTGGAGAACGCGATGATCATCGGCAACAACCTGCACGTGGACGCCTTTTACGACAAGGCGACCTCCACCATCAGCTACCTCGTCATGGACGGCGAAACGCGCAAGTGTGCGTTGATCGACAGTGTCCTGGACTATGACCCCAAGTCGGGGCGTACCTGCACTGCTTCGGCGGACCAGTTGATTAACCGGGTGAAGGAGCTGCGAGCTGACGTGCAGTGGGTGCTGGAAACCCATGTGCATGCCGACCACCTTTCGGCGGCGGCCTATTTGAAGGAAAAGCTTGGCGGCCATACCGCCATCGGCGCGCACATCACCCAGGTACAGAAAGTGTTCGGTGCCTTGTTCAACGCCGAGCCTGGCTTCGCCCGCGATGGCAGCCAGTTCGATGTGCTGTTCGAGGACGAGGAAGGTTTCCGCATTGGCAACCTGCATGCCCGTGCGTTGCACACCCCGGGGCACACACCTGCGTGCATGAGCTTCATGATCGAGGACGCCGGCGAGACAGCGGTGTTCGTCGGCGACACCCTGTTCATGCCCGACTACGGTACCGCCCGTTGCGACTTCCCTGGGGCTGATGCTCGCACCCTGTACCGCTCGATCCGTCGCCTGCTGGCCTTCCCCGACCAGACCCGGCTGTTCATGTGCCACGACTACCTGCCAGGTGGCCGTGACATGCAGTACGTCACCACCGTCGCCGAGCAGCGCGCCAACAATATTCATATCCACCAGGGCATCGATGAGGATAGCTTCGTCGCCATGCGTGAAGCCCGCGACAAGACCCTCGACATGCCCGTGCTGATCCTGCCTTCGGTGCAGGTGAACATGCGCAGCGGCCAGTTCCCCGCGCCGGAAGACAACGGTGTGAGCTACCTGAAGATTCCGCTGAACAAGCTGTGACCGCCCTGCCCCATAACCAGATTTACAGGATTTACCGCCATGCCTGCCTTGTTGTCCCCTGCCAATACCGACCACCACAAAGTGGTCATCGTCGGTGCCGGCGCCGCCGGAATCGCCACCGCTTCCAGCTTGATCAGCCGTGACCCGTCGCTGGATGTGACCTTGATCGACCCCGCCGAAGTGCATTACTACCAGCCCGGCTGGACCATGGTCGGTGCCGGTGTGTTCAAGGCGCCAAGCACTGCTCGCACTATGGCCTCGACCATTCCGCGCGGCGTTCGCTGGATAAAGGCACGTGTGCAGGGGTTCGACCCGCTGGGCCAACTGGTCCTCCTCGAAGGCGGCCGCGCCATCAGTTATGAACAGTTGGTGGTCTGCCCCGGCCTCAAGCTGGATTGGACGGCCATTGATGGCCTCAGCGAGACCTTGGGCCGCAATGGCGTCACCTCCAACTACCGCTACGACCTGGCGCCCTACACCTGGGAACTGGTGCAGAAGCTCAAGCAAGGCCGAGCCCTGTTTTGCCAGCCACCCATGCCGATCAAGTGCGCAGGCGCGCCGCAGAAGGCGCTGTACCTGTCTTGCGACCACTGGCTGCGGCATGGTCACCTGGGGGCTGTGAAAGCCAGTTTCTTCAATGCCGGTGCAGTGTTGTTCGGAGTGGCGGACTACGTGCCCGCACTGATGAAGTACATCGACAAGTACGCCGTGGATCTCAATTTTTCCCATCGCCTGGTCGCCGTGGACGGGCCGAACAAGCGAGCCACCTTCGTGCGTACCTTGGCCGATGGCAGCAGCGAAACCCGTATCGAGGCCTTCGACATGCTGCATGTAGTACCGCCGCAGGTGGCACCGGACTTCATTCGTGAAAGCCCGTTGGCCGACAGCGCCGGCTGGGTCGATGTCGACCCGCACACCCTGCGCCATCGCCACTTCACCAATGTCCATGCCCTTGGGGACGTGACCAACACCAGCAATGCCAAGACCGCCGCCGCTGCACGCAAGCAGGCTCCGGTCGTGGCCAACAACGTGCTGGTGGCCCTGGGCAGGTTGCCTACCCTGGCCCAGTACGATGGTTATGGCTCGTGCCCGCTCACAGTCGAGCGCGGCAAGATCGTCCTGGCCGAGTTCACCTATGGCGGCAAGCTGGCTCCAAGCTTCCCCAACTGGTTGCTGGATGGCCGCAAGCCGACACGTCTGGCCTGGTTGCTCAAGGCGCAGGTGCTGCCACCCTTGTACTGGAAAGGCATGCTCAAGGGCCGCGAGTGGCTGGCACGGCCACAGCCGTTGGTAGCCGAGGGTCGGCAGTGATCGAACATCAAATACTGGGAGCGGGCCTGGGCGCGATCATCGGTGCCGTGCTGGCGTTGACCGGTGCCGGCGGTGGCATTCTCGCAGTGCCTTTGCTGGTGTTCGGCCTGGGGCTGTCGATGGTCGAGGCGGCACCGGTCGGCCTGCTGGCCGTAGGCATGGCGGCAGCGGTGGGTGCTGTGCTGGGCTTGCGGCAGGGCCTGGTGCGCTACCGGGCGGCGCTGTTCATCGCATTGATCGGTGTGGCAGCGGCGCCGTTCGGGCTGATGCTGGCGCACCGCCTGCCGAACACGCCGCTGCAGTTGGTGTTCGCCGGGGTGTTGGTGTATGCCTGCCTGCGCATCTGGCGCAAGGCGGCCAAGGAGCTGCGCGGCGAAGCCAATGATGCCCATCGCTACATCGAACCCTGCGTGCTGAACCCGCTGCAGGGCCGTTTGCGCTGGACCCTGCCCTGCGCGCGCGCCTTGGCCTTTACCGGCGCATTGTCAGGGCTGCTGTCCGGCCTGCTGGGCGTGGGCGGTGGCTTTGTCATCATCCCGGCCCTTAACCGCTACACCAACCTGCGGATGGCCAGCATCGTCTCCACTTCGCTGGCGGTGATTGCGCTGGTGTCCACCGGCAGTGTGGTCAGCGCCAGCCTCGCAGGGGTCATGCACTGGCAGGTTGGCGCCCCGTTCGCCGTCGGTGCGGTGCTCGGCCTGTTGCTGGCGCGGCCATTGGCGGCCAGGCTGGCCGGGCCGCGCTTGCAGCAGATGTTTGCCGTGGCCGGTTGGGCTGCGGCCCTGCTGCTGGCCGGCAAGGCGCTACTGGGCTAGCAGCTCGCTCTGTTCTGCCGCGCATAGCGCCAGCAGGTAGTCCCACACTACCCGCAGGCGCACCGACTTGTGCAGTTCGCGGCGGGTACAGATCCAGTAGCTGCGCTGGATGGTTTCGCCAGGCAGCACGCGCACCAGCGTCGGGTCGTGGCGGGCCATGTAGTTGGGCAGTACGGCGATGCCCAACCCGGCGCGGGCGGCGGTTTGCTGGGCGATCACGCTGGTGCTGCGAAACACCACGTTGGGGGCCCGGCAGAAGCTGTTGAGAAACAGCAGTTCCTGGCTGAACAGCAAGTCATCGACGTAGCCGATCCAGCTGTGCCGGGCCAAGTCCTCGCGGTTGCGCAGCGGGGGCGCGCGATCCAGGTAGTCCTGGCTGGCGTACAGGGCCAGGCGATAGTCGGTGAGCTTGCGGGTGATCAGCAGGTCGGCGTTGGGCCGTTCCAGGTGGATGCTGATCTCCGCCTCGCGGTTGAGGATGCTGACGAAGCGCGGTACCGCCACCAACTCCACTTCCAGGCCGGGGTAGCGGTCGAACAGCGCATTCATGCGCGGGGTGAAGAACATGATGCCGATGCCTTCGGTCACCCCCAGGCGAATCTTGCCCAGCGGCGTGATGGCCTGGGTGATTTCTTCCTGCGCCAGCAGGGCGACGTTTTCCATGGCTTCGGCGTGCTTGAGCAGGGCCTGGCCCGAGGGGGTCAGTTCATAGCCCTGGGCATGCTGCACGAACAGCGCAGTACCCAGGCTTTGCTCGATGCTCTCGATGTGCCGGGCCACGGTGCTGTGGGTGGTGTTGAGGCGCTTGGCGGCGGTAAGCAGGCGGCCGCTGCGCTGCAACTCGAGGAAAAACCGCAGATCGTTCCAGTCGAACATGCTGATCCTTTTTGGCAGTTCGTTCCGGCCTCTTCGCGGGCACGCCCGCTCCCACAGGGATCGCGTTACCTTGTGGGAGCGGGCGTGCCCGCGAAGAGGCCAGTACAGACTTACCACTGTGCTAAAACGCACAGCGGCTGCGCGAAATCTCGTGTTTCCTCCACGAAATTACTCACTAAGATGGATCGGGACAAGAATAATAATCAGGCCCGAGGTTGCACATGCCATCAGCCGATTCTGTCTTCGACTACGTGGTCGTAGGTGCCGGTCCCGCCGGTTGCCTGTTGGCCAATCGTTTGTCCGCCGATCCTTCCTGCCGAGTGCTGCTGCTGGAAGCGGGTGGGCGCGACAACTATCCCTGGATCCATATCCCCGTCGGTTACCTCTATTGCATCGGCAACCCGCGCACCGACTGGTGCTTCAAGACCGAGGCGCAGCCCGGCCTGGGCGGTCGTGCGCTGGGCTATCCACGCGGCAAGGTGCTGGGTGGCTGCTCCTCGATCAACGGCATGATCTACATGCGCGGCCAGGCCGCCGACTACGACCGATGGGCCGAGCAAGGCAACGACGGCTGGGCCTGGAAGGACGTACTGCCGCTGTTCAAGGCCAGCGAAAGCCACTTTGCCGGCGCCAGCGAGCACCACGGTGGTGATGGCGAATGGCGGGTCGAGCGCCAGCGCTATAGCTGGCCGATCCTCGATGCCTTCCGTGATGCCGCCGAGCAAAGCGGCATCGGCAAGGTCGATGACTTCAATACCGGCGACAACCAGGGCTGTGGATATTTCCAGGTCAACCAACGCAGCGGTGTGCGCTGGAACGCTTCCAAGGCTTTCCTGCGGCCGATCAAGGACCGCCCCAACCTCACCGTGCTGACCGGCGTTCAGGTTGACCAGGTGCTGCTCAACAACACCCGTGCACGGGCGGTAAAGGCGTTCTGGCAGGGTGCCTGGCACGAGTTTGCGGCACGTCGCGAGATCATCCTCTGTGCGGGTGCTGTGGGCTCTCCCGGTATCCTGCAGCGCTCCGGTATCGGCCCGCGGCAGTTACTGAAAAGCCTGGGCATTGGCGTGCGTCACGACATGCCCGGTGTTGGCGGCAACCTGCAGGATCACCTGCAGCTGCGCCTGATCTACCAGATCCGCAATACCCGTACCCTGAACCAGATGGCCAACAGCCTGTGGGGCAAGATGGGCATGGGCCTGCGCTACCTCTATGACCGCAGTGGCCCGCTGGCCATGGCCCCGAGCCAGCTGGGTGCATTCGTGCGTTCAAGCCCGGAGCAGGCCACCGCCAATCTGCAGTACCACGTGCAGCCGCTGTCACTTGAGCGATTCGGCGAACCACTGCACACGTTCCCGGCCTTTACCGCCTCGGTGTGCAACCTGCGCCCGGCCAGCCGCGGGCGTATCGATATCCGCAGCAGCGACATGAATAGCACGCCGCTGATCGACCCCAACTACCTCAGCGACCCCCAGGACCTGCGCGTCGCCGCCGATTCCATTCGTCTTACCCGGCGTATCGTCCAGGCCCCTGCCCTCGCTGCGTTCGACCCAAAGGAATACCTGCCGGGCTTAGGCCTGCAAACCGAAGAAGAGCTGTTCGAAGCCGCTGGCAAGATCGGCACCACCATCTTCCACCCGGTCGGCACCTGCCGCATGGGCAATGGCGAACTGGACGTTGTGGATAACCAGCTGCGCGTGCACGGCATCCCTGGCCTGCGCGTGGCGGACGCCTCGATCATGCCGCAGATCACCTCCGGCAATACTTGTTCACCCACCCTGATGATCGCCGAGAAGGCGGCGCAACTGATCCTCAAAGGAGCTGCCACCCAGACCTATTTGAACGAAGACGCGATACCGACGCCCTGACCCCGGGTGCGTGCAGTACCGGCAGCTGGCGGTCAGAAGCTGCCGACAGTGGAACAACAAGAATAATCACTGTGGCCTGCGGGCCGAGGACAGCAACGATGTCGGATTACATCCAAGAGCAGGGTGCGGCGGCCAGCAGCTCCAGCCGTCGTGAAGAACGCAAGATCATTTTCGCGTCATCCCTCGGGACAGTTTTCGAGTGGTATGACTTTTTTCTCTATGGTGCGCTGGCAGCGGTCATCAGCAAGCAGTTCTTCGCTGGCGTGAACGACACCACCGCCTTCATCTTCGCCCTCATGGCCTTTGCCGCCGGCTTCCTGGTGCGTCCGTTCGGTGCGCTTGTGTTCGGCCGGCTGGGCGACATGATCGGGCGCAAGTACACCTTCCTGGTCACCATCGTGCTGATGGGCCTGTCCACCTTTGCGGTGGGGTTGTTGCCCACCTACGCCAGCATCGGCATCGCGGCACCGATCATCCTGGTGGTCCTGCGCATGCTGCAGGGGCTGGCGCTGGGGGGTGAATACGGCGGTGCGGCCACCTATGTGGCCGAGCATGCGCCGCCCGGCAAGCGCGGTTTCCACACGGGTTTCATTCAGTCCACCGCCACTCTTGGCCTGTTGTTGTCGCTTGTGGTGGTGCTGGGCAGCCGCTATATCAGTGGCGACCAGTTCGAAACCTGGGGTTGGCGCCTGCCGTTCCTGTTGTCGATCGTACTGCTGGCGATTTCCACCTGGATCCGCATGAGCATGCACGAGTCGCCGGCCTTCGTGAAAATGAAGGCCCAGGGCAAGGTCAGCAAGTCGCCGATCCGTGAGTCGTTCACCTCCTGGCCGAACCTGAAAGTGGTGCTCACCGCCTTGTTCAGCATCAACGCCGGGCAGGCCGTGACCTTCTACACGGCGCAGTTCTACGTGCTGTTCTTCATGACCCAGATGCTGAAGATGGACCCGGCCCAGGCCAACACCCTGCTGATCATCAGCGTGGTCATTGGTGCGCCGTTCTTCGTGTTCTTCGGCTGGTTGTCCGACCGTATTGGCCGCAAGCCGATCCTGATGCTCGGCCTGCTCCTGGCCACGGTGCTGTACTTCCCGCTGTTCAAGGCGCTGAGCCATTACGCCAACCCACAGATCGACGCAGCCAGCCGCCAGGCGCCGATCGTTGTCACTGCCGACCCGCAAGGCTGTACTTTCCAGTTCGACCCGGTAGGCAAGGCGCGCTTCGACAGCCCCTGCGACAAGGTCAAGACCTTCCTGGTCAAGCAAGGCCTGCCGTACAGCTCTGTGGATGTGGCCGGCAGCGATGTGGTGGTTAACATCGGTGACAAGACCATCAACGGCTTCGACGAAGCGGCCATGCGTGCGGCGGTGGAACAGGCTGGCTACCCGGCCAAGGCCGACCCTGGGCAGGTCAACCAGGTGATGGTGGTGGTGCTGATCGTGGCGATGATCCTGATCGCGACCATGACCTATGGCCCGCTGGCGGCGGTGATGGTCGAACTGTTCCCCACTCGCATCCGCTACACCTCCATGTCACTGCCCTACCACATTGGCAACGGCTGGTTCGGTGGCTTCCTGCCCACGGTGTCGTTCGCGCTAGTGGTGTATACCGGGGATATCTTCTATGGGCTGTGGTACCCGGTGCTGGTGACCGGGGTCAGCTTGGTGGTGGGGATCTTCTGCCTGAAAGAAACCAGGGATGTGGATATCGACAAGATCTGACGGCTGCAACGGGCCGTTTCTACACGCCCGCATGAGGCAATAAAAAAACCGGCTGTAAAAGCCGGTTTTCTTATGCCCCAAAAAAACTTATGCACGATTTTCAGAAAAATGTCATACACAGAAATAAACAGCTAATTCAAACACTTAGCGATCACTTCAGGCTTTTAATCCAAAAACAGTTCACAAGTTATCCACAGATGGTCAGGCGATCTGTTCCTGGGGTTTTTCCTCTGCTGGCGGCAGCGAACCCATGGCCCGCTGGGTCGCTTCGTTCCACGCCGCGGCGCGGTCGTTGAGCTCGGCGATGGCCCGTGGCCCGGTGCCGTTGGCGTACATCGGCTCGCCAATCACCACCTCGATTGTGCCTGCGCGCTTGCCCCAACCGGTCTTGGGCCAGAACTTGCCGGCGTTATGGGCAATCGGGAGCACCGGCAGCCCGGCATTCACTGCCAGCGCGGTACCGCCACGGGAGAACTTGCCCATGGTGCCGAATGGCACGCGGGTGCCTTCCGGGAAGATCAGCACCCAGGTCTTCTGCTTGAGCAGCTCGTCACCCTTGCTGGCTACCTGGCGCAGGGCTTCCTTGGGGTTATCGCGGTTGATCGCGATCGGCCGCAGCATGGCCATGGCCCAACCGAAGAACGGCACGTACAGCAACTCGCGCTTGAGCACTTGGCTCAGCGGCGAGAAATACTGGGAAAGGAAGAAGGTTTCCCAGGTGCTCTGGTGGTTGGACAGGATCACGCAAGGCTCATCAGGCACGTTCTCGGCGCCAGTGATCTTGTAGTCGATACCCAGGATGGTGCGCACCAGGAACAACGCGCAACGGCACCAGTACACGTTGATGAACTTGTAGCGCTTGGGGAACGACAGGAACGGCGCGACGAAGAAGCTCAGCGAGCACCACAGCAGCGAACTGGTGCCCAGCAGCAGGTAAAAAAGAAAGATTCTGATCGCCTGCAGGATCGACATAGTGGCTTGTACCATTGCGGGGCATGCCCGCCTGAGAAAAATGCGCCCGAAGGCGCACTGTTTAAATTAGTTCTCTGGCGATAGCTGCCAGATCGTCGAAAATCAGTGTAGTTTCCGGGACGCCTTTTTCCAGGGTCCGCTCGCCCTTGCCGGTTTTCACCAACACGGGTTGTGCACCGACGGCCAGGGCGGCCTCCAGGTCACCTTTGCTGTCGCCAACGAACCAGACGCCTTCCAGGCCGACCTGGTAATGCTCGGCGATCGCCCGCAGCATGCCAGGCTTGGGCTTGCGGCAATCGCAGCCTTCGTCCGGCCCGTGCGGGCAATACACGATGTGGCCCACTTCGCCACCCTGCTCGGCCACCAGCGCGCGCAGGCGCGCGTGCATGGCCTCGAGGGTAGTCAGCGCATAGTAGCCACGGGCAATGCCGGACTGGTTGGTGGCCACGGCCACCGTCCAGCCCGCCTTGCTCAACTGCGCGATCGCTTCGACCGAGCCAGGGATCGGCACCCACTCGTCCAGCGTCTTGATGTAGGCGTCGGAGTCGTAGTTGATTACTCCGTCACGGTCGAGAATCAGCAGTTTCAAGGCTTACCCCAGCAGCGAAATGTCGGCCACGCCCAGGAACAGGCCGCGCAGGCGGCTGAGCAGGGCATAACGGTTGGCGCGTACCTTGGCATCCTCGGCGTTGACCATCACCGCCTCGAAGAAGGCGTCGACCGGGTCACGCAGGGCCGCCAGGCGGGCCAGCGATTCGCTGTACTGGCGCGCAGCAGCCATCGGTTGCACGGCCTGGTCGGCCTGCTGGATGGCCGAGTACAGGGAGAACTCGTTGGCGTTGTCGAAGTACTTCGGCTCGACGTGATCGGCGATGGCGCCTTCGGCCTTGCTCAGCAGGTTCGACACGCGCTTGTTCACCGCGGCCAGGGCCTCGGCTTCCGGCAGCTTGCGGAAGGCTTGTACAGCCTGCACGCGCTGGTCGAAGTCCAAGGCAGAACCTGGCTGCAGGGCACGGACCGACAGGTAGGTGGCCACGTCGATGCCTTCGTCTTCGTAACGCGCACGCAGGCGGTCGAAGATGAACTCCAGCACCTGTTCGGCCAGGCCGGCGGCCTTGACCTTGGCGCCGAACTGCTTGACCGCGAACTCGACCGCACCGGTCAGGTCCAGGTCCAGCTGCTTCTCGATCAGGATACGCAGCACGCCCAAGGCGGCACGGCGCAGGGCGTACGGGTCCTTGCTGCCGGTAGGCAGCATGCCGATGCCGAAGATGCCGACCAGGGTGTCGAGCTTGTCGGCGATGGCCACCGCAGCACCGGTGAGGGTCTGCGGCAGCTCGGCGCCAGCACCGCGCGGCATGTACTGCTCGTTCAGGGCCAGGGCCACGTCTTCCGGCTCACCGTCGTTGAGCGCGTAGTAGTAACCGGCAACACCCTGCATTTCAGGGAATTCGCCGACCATCTCGGTGGCCAGGTCGCACTTCGACAGCAGGCCGGCACGGCCGGCGCGCTGGGCGTCGCCGCCGATCAGCGGGGCGATGAAGGCGGCCAGCCGGGAAACGCGCTCGGCCTTGTCGTACACGGTACCCAGCTGAGCCTGGAACACCACGTTCTTCAGGCGCTCGTTGAAGGTTTCCAGCGGCTGCTTCTTGTCCTGCTTGAAGAAGAACTCGGCGTCGGTCAGGCGTGGGCGCACGACCTTCTCGTTGCCTTGCACGATCTGCTTCGGGTCGCGGCTCTCGACGTTGGCCACGGTGATGAAGCGCGGCAGCAGCTTGCCTTCGCTGTCCAGCAGGCAGAAGTACTTCTGGTTGTCCTGCATGGTGGTGATCAGGGCTTCCTGCGGCACTTCGAGGAAGCGCTCCTCGAACGAGCACACCAGCGGCACTGGCCACTCGACCAGGGCGGTCACTTCGTCCAGCAGCGCCGGCGGCACGATGGCGCTGCCTTCCTGCTGCATGGCCAGTTCGGCGGTACGCTTGCTGATAAGCTCGCGGCGCTCGGCGAAGTCGGCCAGCACGTAGGCTTTGCGCAGGTCTTCGACGTAATTGGCCGGGGTGGTGATGACCACGTTTTCCGGGTGATGGAAGCGGTGGCCACGGGATTCACGGCCTGCCTTCTGCGACAGGATGGTGCAGTCGACCACCTGGTCGCCCAGCAGCATCACCAGCCATTGGGTCGGGCGCACGAACTCTTCACGGCTGGCCGCCCAGCGCATGCGCTTGGGGATCGGCAGGTCGTTGAGCGAGTCTTCGACGATGGTCGGCAGCAGGCCGGTGGTGGCCTTGCCCGGGATGTGCTGGGAGAAGCGCAGCTTGGGGCCGCTCTGGTCGATTTCCGACAGCTCCACACCGCATTTCTTGGCAAAGCCCAAGGCAGCCTGGGTCGGCTCGCCGTCTTTGAAAGCAGCCTGCAGGGGCGGGCCGTCGATATTGATGCTGCGGTCAGGCTGCTGCACGTCCAGCTGGCGGATCAGCACGGCCAGGCGGCGCGGCGCGGCGTAAACCTGCTTGCCGGTGTAGTTCAGGCCAGCGGCGTGCAGGCCTTTCTCGATACCGGCCAGGAAGGCTTCGCCGAGGCTGGCTAGGGCCTTCGGTGGCAGCTCTTCGGTGCCCAGTTCTACCAGGAAATCTTGAGCACTCATTGTGCAGCCTCCAGCTTAGCCAACACTTCGTCACGCAGTTCAGGGGTGGCCATCGGGAAGCCCAGGCGTGCGCGGGCTTGCAGATAGCTTTGCGCCACGTCCCGGGCCAGGGTACGTACACGCAGGATGTAGCGCTGGCGCTCGGTTACCGAGATGGCGCGGCGGGCGTCCAGCAGGTTGAAGGTGTGCGAGGCCTTCAGGACCATTTCATAGGTCGGCAGCGGCAGCTCAAGCTTGATCAGGCGGTTGGCTTCGCTTTCGTAGAAGTCGAACAGCTCGAACAGCTTGTCGACGTTGGCGTGCTCGAAGTTGTAGGTCGACTGCTCCACCTCGTTCTGGTGGAACACGTCGCCGTAGGTGACCTTGCCAAACGGGCCGTCGGCCCACACCAGGTCGTACACCGAGTCGACGCCCTGGATGTACATGGCCAGGCGCTCCAGGCCGTAGGTGATTTCACCCGTGACTGGGTAGCACTCGATGCCGCCTACCTGCTGGAAGTAGGTGAACTGGGTGACTTCCATGCCGTTGAGCCAGATTTCCCAGCCCAGGCCCCAGGCGCCGAGGGTCGGCGATTCCCAGTTGTCTTCGACGAAGCGAATGTCGTGGACCAGCGGGTCCAGGCCGATGGCTTTCAGCGAGCCGAGGTACAGCTCCTGGAAGTTGGCCGGGTTGGGCTTCAGTACCACCTGGAACTGGTAGTAGTGCTGCAGGCGGTTGGGGTTTTCGCCATACCGCCCGTCGGCAGGGCGACGGCTAGGCTGCACATAGGCGGCGTTCCAGGTTTCTGGACCCACGGCGCGCAGGAATGTAGCGGTGTGGAAAGTGCCGGCGCCTACTTCCATATCGTAGGGCTGAAGCACCACACAACCTTGCTCGGCCCAGTAGTTCTGCAGGGCGAGGATCAGGTCTTGGAAGGTACGCACGGCTGGCGTAGGCTGGCTCACGAAATTCACCTGTATCTGGGGATGCGGATGTAAAGAGCGGGAGTATAACCTGATTCGCCTCGCCCTCTACTCATTGGAGCCTTATGCCACGCTGCTTTTGGTGTACCGACGATCCGTTGTACCAGGCCTACCACGACCAGGAATGGGGAACGCCCCAGCGTGACCCGGCGTTGCTGTTCGAGATGCTTTTGCTCGAAGGGTTCCAGGCGGGGCTTTCGTGGATCACCGTATTGCGTAAACGCGAGCGTTATCGCGAGGTGATGCACGGCTTCGATCCGGTGAAACTCGCCGTCATGAGCGACGAACGCATCGAGGAGCTGATGCAGGATGCCGGCATCATCCGCAACCGCCTCAAGCTCAAGGCTGCCAGGCGTAATGCCCAGGCCTGGCTGGCTGTGGACAACCCCGCCGACTGGCTCTGGTCATTCGTCGGTGGTGCGCCGAAGATCAACCACTTCACTGGCCGCAGTGAGGTGCCAGCGGTTACCGATGAAGCCAAGGCGATGAGCAAAGCCCTGCAGAAAGCCGGCTTCACGTTCGTTGGCCCGACCATCTGCTATGCCTTCATGCAGGCCACCGGCATGGTCATGGACCACACTACCGATTGCGATCGCTACGCCGCCTTGTTGCGCTGAGGGGTTACAATGCGCGCCTTGCTGAAATAAGGAATTCGCCTGTGGAAAAGTTCAAGGGCGCCCTGATGGTCGGGGTGCTGCGCCTGTTTGCCAAGCTGCCCTGGGGCGCTGTGCAGCGCGTCGGCGCCGGTATCGGCTGGCTGATGTGGAAGATCCCCAACGGCTCGCGCAATGTCGTGCGCATCAACCTCGCCAAGTGCTTCCCGGAGATGGACCCGGCCGAGCGCGAGCAGCTGGTGGGCCGCGCGTTGAAGGATATCGGTAAATCCTTCGTCGAAAGTGCCTGTGCCTGGATCTGGCCGCCGCAGCGCTCGCTGGAGCTGGTCAAGGAAGTGCACGGCCTGGAAGTGCTGGAGCAGGCCCTGGCCTCGGGCAAGGGCGTGGTCGGCATCACCAGCCACCTGGGTAACTGGGAAGTGCTGAACCACTTCTACTGCAACCAGTGCAAACCGATTATCTTCTATCGCCCGCCGAAGCTGAAGGCGGTGGATGACCTGCTGCGCGAGCAGCGGGTGCAGATGGGCAACCGCGTGGCGCCTTCGACCAAGGAAGGCATCCTCAGCGTGATCAAGGAAGTGCGCCGTGGTGGCCAGGTGGGTATTCCTGCCGACCCGGAGCCGGCGGAGTCGGCCGGGGTGTTCGTGCCGTTCCTGGGTACCCAGGCGCTGACCAGCAAGTTCGTGCCGAACATGCTGGCCGGGGGCAAGGCGGTTGGGGTGTTCCTGCATGCCCTGCGGTTGCCTGACGGCTCGGGCTTCAAGGTGTTCCTGGAGGCGGCGCCGGAAGAGATGTACAGCACCGACGTGACCGTGTCGGCGGCGGCGATGAGCAAGGTGGTCGAGCGCTATGTGCGCGAGTACCCGAGCCAGTACATGTGGAGCATGAAGCGCTTCAAGAAGCGCCCGGCTGGCGAGCCACGCTGGTACTGAGATTTTCACTGTCCCCTGTGGGAGCGGGTTAACCCGCGAATGCGTCGGTGAATCCAACATCGCATTCGCGGGTGAACCCGCTCCCACAGGGACCGCGTTAACCTGATGTCTTGCTGAGCTTCTTCAGAAACACGGTCATCTCTTTCTCGGCCTGCTTGTCCCCATGGGCCTGCGCGGCCACGATCCCCTCCTCCCAGGCCTTGCGCGCCGCCGCCAGGTCACCCTGCAGCTGATGCGCCTTGCCCAGCAGCTTCCACGCCGCCGAGTACTTCGGGTCCTGTTCCACGCACCGTGCCAGATGCACCGCCGCTTCAGCACCATTGCCTTCATCCAGCCAGGCCTTGCCCAGGCCGAACCTCAACAACGGGTTATCCACACCCTTGGCCAGCATCTTCTCCAGCGATTCGCGCATGCCCTGTGCTCCTAGAAGAAACTCAAGCCGACGTGGAACAGCTTCTCCACATCCCGGATATGCTTTTTATCCACAACGAACAGGATCACATGGTCGCCCGATTCGATCATGGTGTCGTCGTGGGCAATCATCACCTCTTCGTCACGAATGATCGCGCCGATGGTGGTGCCCGGTGGCAGGGCGATGTCTTCGATCGCCTTGCCGACCACCTTGCTCGACTTCGAATCCCCGTGCGCCACCGCTTCGATAGCCTCGGCCGCGCCGCGGCGCAGCGAGTGTACGCTGACGATGTCGCCCCGGCGCACGTGCGCCAGCAGGGTGCCGATGGTGGCCAACTGTGGGCTGATGGCAATGTCGATGTCGCCACCCTGCACCAGGTCGACATAGGCCGGGTTGTTGATGATGGTCATCACCTTGCGGGCGCCCAGGCGCTTGGCCAGCAGCGACGACATGATGTTGGCCTCGTCGTCGTTGGTCAGGGCCAGGAAGATGTCGGCGTCGGCGATGTTCTCCTCCAGCATCAGGTCCTTGTCCGAGGCACTGCCCTGCAGCACCACGGTGCTTTCCAGGGTGTCGGAGAGGTGTCGGCAACGGGCCGGACTCATCTCGATGATCTTCACCTGGTAGCGGCTTTCGATGGCCTCGGCCAGGCGTTCGCCGATTTGCCCGCCACCGGCGATGACCACACGCTTGTTGGTTTCGTCGATACGGCGCAGCTCACCCATCACCGCGCGGATGTCCTTCTTCGCGGCGATGAAGAACACTTCGTCGTCTGCTTCGATCACCGTGTCGCCCCTCGGGGTGATCGGGCGGTCGCGGCGGAAGATGGCCGCCACGCGGGTGTCGACGTTGGGCATGTGCGCGCGGATCTGACGCAGTTGCTGGCCTACCAGCGGGCCACCGTAGTACGCCTTAACTGCCACCAGCTGGGCCTTGCCTTCTGCGAAGTCGATCACCTGCAGCGAGCCTGGGTGCTCGATCAGGCGCTTGATGTAGTTGGTCACCACCTGTTCGGGGCTGATCAGTACGTCGACCGGGATATGGTCGTTGTCGAACAGCTCTTCGCGGGTCAGGTAGGCCGACTCGCGCACCCGGGCAATCTTGGTCGGGGTGTGGAAAAGCGAATAGGCCACCTGGCAGGCGACCATGTTGGTCTCGTCACTGTTGGTTACCGCCACCAGCATGTCGGCGTCGTCGGCACCGGCCTGGCGCAGCACCGTAGGCAGCGAGCCGCGGCCTTGCACGGTGCGGATGTCCAGGCGGTCGCCTAGGTCGCGCAGGCGGTCGCCGTCAGTGTCGACCACGGTGATGTCGTTGGCTTCGCTGGCCAGGTGCTCCGCCAGCGTGCCGCCTACCTGTCCTGCGCCGAGGATGATGATCTTCATCCGCTACTCCCTACCTTTTGTTTTTATCCGCGCGAGGCGGCGATCTTGATCAGCTTGGCATAGTAGAAACCGTCGTGGCCGCCTTCCTGTGCTAGCAACTGGCGGCCGTGGGGCTGGCGCAGGCCGGCTTCGGTGGCCAGGTCCAGCTCACGGGCGCCCGGGGTGCGGGCAAGGAAGGCATCGATCACTTCGGTGTTCTCGGTCGGCAGGCTGGAGCAGGTGGCGTATAGCAGCATGCCGCCCACTTCCAGGGTCGGCCACAGGGCATCGAGCAGCTCACCTTGCAGCGTGGCCAGGGCCGGGATGTCGTCGGCCTGACGGGTCAGCTTGATGTCAGGGTGGCGGCGGATCACGCCGGTGGCCGAACAGGGTGCATCGAGCAGAATGCGCTGGAACGGCTTGCCGTCCCACCAGCTGGCGGTGTCGCGGGCATCGCAGGCGATCAGCTCGGCGTCCAGTTGCAGGCGGTCGAGGTTCTCGCGCACGCGGGTCAGGCGCTTGGCTTCGAGGTCGATGGCCACCACGTGGGCCAGGCCGGCTTCGGCTTCCAGCAGGTGGCAGGTCTTGCCACCCGGTGCACAGCAGGCGTCGAGCACGCGCTGACCGGGGGCCAGTTCCAGCAGGTCGGCGGACAGCTGCGCGGCTTCGTCCTGCACGCTCACCCAGCCTTCGGCAAAGCCTGGCAGGCCGCGCACGTCGCAGGCTTCGGCCAAAACGATACCGTCACGGCTGTACTGGCAGGCGCTGGCGCCAACGCCTGCCTCGGCCAGCAGTGCCAGGTAGGCATCGCGGCTGTGGTGGCGACGGTTGACCCGCAGGATCATCGGCGGGTGGGCGTTGTTGGCGGCGCAGATGGCCTCCCACTGCTCCGGCCAGAAGGCCTTGAGCGACTTCTGCAGCCAGCGCGGGTGGGCAGTGCGTACCACCGGGTCGCGCTCCATGCCGGCCAGCAATTCTTCGCCTTCGCGTTGGGCGCGGCGCAGCACGGCATTGAGCAGGCCCTTGGCCCACGGCTTCTTCAGCTTGTCGGCACAGCCAACGGTCTCGCCAATGGCCGCGTGGGCCGGGATACGGCTGTAGAACAGCTGGTACAGGCCGACCAGCAGCAACGCCTGCACATCGGCATCGGCGGCCTTGAACGGCTTCTGCAGCAGCTGCGCCGCCAGCAGGTCGAGGCGTGGTTGCCAGCGCGCGGTACCGAACGCCAGGTCCTGGGTCAGGCCGCGGTCGCGCTCATCGACCTTGTCCAGTTGCGCTGGCAGCGAACTGTTCAGCGAGGCCTTGCCACTGAGTACAGCGGCAAGGGCACGGGCGGCGGCGAGGCGTGGGTTCATTGGCCCAGCACCTTGCCGCTGGCGAATTTCTCACGACGGCTGTTGAACAGGTCGCTGAAGTTCAGTGCTTTGCCGCCGGGCAGTTGCAGGCGGGTCAGGCTCAGTGCCTGGTCACCGCAGGCGACAACCAGGCCGTCCTTGCTGGCGGAGAGGATCTCACCCGGGGTGCCTGTCGCTGTGGTCAAGTTGGCGCCCAGCACTTTCACGCTTTCGCCATCGAGGGTGCTGTGGCACACCGGCCATGGGTTGAAGGCACGGATCAGGCGTTCCAGCTCGACGGCCGGGCGGCTCCAGTCGATGCGCGCTTCGTCCTTGTTCAGCTTGTGCGCGTAGGTGGCCAGGGCATCGTCCTGCACTTCACCGTGCAGCGAACCATCGGCCAGGCCGGCGATGGCCTGGACGACTGCGGGCGGGCCCATCTCGGCCAAGCGGTCGTGCAGGCTGCCGCCGGTGTCTTCGGCGCTGATCGGGGTGACCACCTTGAGCAGCATCGGGCCGGTGTCCAGGCCCGCTTCCATACGCATCACGGTCACACCGCTCTCGGCGTCGCCGGCTTCCACGGCGCGCTGGATCGGTGCGGCACCGCGCCAGCGTGGCAGCAGGGAGGCATGGCTGTTGATGCAGCCCAGGCGCGGGATATCCAGCACCACCTGCGGCAGGATCAGGCCATAGGCGACCACCACCATCAGGTCCGGCTTCAGCGCAGCCAGTTCGGCCTGGGCTTCGGGGTTGCGCAGGGTCGGCGGCTGGAACACCGGGATGTCATGGGCCACAGCCAGTTGCTTGACCGGGCTCGGCATCAGCTTCTGGCCACGGCCAGCGGGGCGGTCGGGCTGAGTGTAGACGGCCACGATCTCGTACGGGCTGTCGAGCAGGGCCTTGAGGTGTTCGGCGGCAAACTCTGGAGTGCCTGCAAAGACGATGCGCATGGAGTTCTCGCTTCAAAAAAGAAAAAGGCTTGCCGGAGCAAGCCTTCTGGAAGGTGGGGATCAGGCTTGCTGGCGGTGCTGCTTTTCCAGCTTCTTCTTGATCCGGTCGCGCTTGAGCTGCGACAGGTAGTCGACGAACAGCTTGCCGTTGAGGTGATCGAATTCATGCTGCACGCACACCGCCAGCAGGCCTTCGCACTCCAGCTCGTAAGGCTTGCCGTCGCGGTCCTGGGCCTTGACCCGCACACGCAGCGGGCGGTCGACGTTCTCGTAGAAGCCAGGTACCGACAGGCAGCCTTCCTGGTACTGGCCCATGTCGTGGGTCAGCTCTTCGACCGTGGGGTTGATGAAGACGCGCGGCTCGCTGCGGTCTTCGCTGAGGTCCATGACCACGACCTGCTGGTGCACGTTGACCTGGGTAGCGGCCAGGCCGATACCAGGGGCTTCGTACATGGTTTCAAACATGTCGTCGATCAGCTGACGCAGGGCGTCGTCGAACACCGTCACCGGCTTGGCGATGGTGCGCAGGCGCGGGTCCGGGAATTCGAGAATGTTCAAGATGGCCATAAGGTCAGGCAGTCACTGTGCGTTCGGTTGAAAACTGAGCACACATAATAAAGGGAAACGGGGATTTCAGCACCTGTGAAAGCTCGTCTAGGGTTTTCAAGGCCAGCTTATTGCCCATTCGATGGACAGGTTGTCAAAGCGTTATCAACAAAGTTATCCACAGTTTGTGCCACGTCGATGGCCCCATTTCGATCAAGGATGATCCCCATGCAGACCTACCATTCGTCGCCTCTTCCGCCTGCCGAACTGGAGGCGAGATTACGCCTGCACCGGCTGCCGGAAACGGGATTGCGTCGCTTTAACAGCTTGCTGGAGGCCTTTGGCAGTGCCTCGTCGGCACTGTGCGCACCGGCTGGCGCCTGGCGCGCATTGGGCATACCCCAGGCCACCATCGATGCCCGGCGCAGTGTCGAAGTTCGTGAGGGTGCACTGGCCGCAATGGCCTGGCTAGAGCGCCAGGGCCAGCATTTGCTGATGTGGGACGGCCCTGGCTACCCGCCTCTATTGGCGGAAATCGACGATGCCCCTCCACTGCTTTTCGTAGCTGGAGACCCGGCCTTGCTCGAGCGCCCACAACTGGCAATTGTGGGCAGCAGGCGTGCTTCACCACCGGCGCTCGACACCGCTGCGGCATTTTCCCGCTACCTGGCGCAGGCCGGTTTCACCATTACCAGCGGCTTGGCCGTGGGCATCGACGGTGCCGCTCATCGGGCCGCAATGCAGGCTGGCGGGGGCACGATTGGCGTGCTCGGTACGGGGTTGCAAAAACTTTATCCACAGCGCCACAGGTCGCTTGCGCAAGCGATGATCGACAATGGCGGCGCGCTGGTATCCGAGTACCCGCTGGATGCTGGGCCGCTGCCCGGTAATTTCCCGCGGCGCAATCGCATCATCAGCGGGCTGTCGCTGGGCGTGCTGGTGGTCGAGGCAAGCCTGGCCAGTGGTTCGCTGATCACCGCACGCCTGGCTGCCGAGCAAGGCCGCGAGGTGTATGCCATACCGGGATCCATTCACCATCCTGGGGCCAAGGGCTGCCACCAGTTGATCCGTGACGGCGCGCTGCTGGTGGAGAGCGTGGAGCAGATACTGGAAAGCCTGCAGGGTTGGCAGAACCTGCCACCTGCGGTTGTGGATAAATTTGACCATCCACTGCTTGCCCTGCTGCATGCCGCGCCACAGACCAGTGAAAGCTTGGCCCACTGCAGCGAGCTGCCGCTGGCCGACGTGCTGGCGCAGCTGACCGAACTGGAGCTGGAAGGCCGGGTCAGCAATGAAGCCGGGCGTTGGTTTGCCCGCGCGGGCTAAGTACACTGCTCACAAGCAAGGTATTTAGGCGGAGTAACAGAAATGGTGAGCAGTTTTCGTGTGCAACAAGCCGCACGTGAGATCCGGGCGGGCGCAGTGATCGCCTATCCGACGGAAGCGGTCTGGGGCCTGGGCTGCGACCCGTGGAACGAGGACGCGGTGTATCGCCTGCTGGCGCTGAAGTCGCGGCCTGTGGATAAAGGCCTGATCCTGGTAGCTGACAACATCCGCCAGTTCGACTTCTTGTTCGAGGACTTCCCCGAAGACTGGATCGACCGCATGGGCAGCACCTGGCCGGGGCCGAACACCTGGCTGGTGCCGCACCAGGACCTGTTGCCCGAATGGGTGACCGGGCAACATGACACCGTGGCACTGCGGGTCAGTGACCACCCGGTGGTACGTGAGCTGTGTGCGTTGGTGGGGCCGTTGATTTCCACTTCGTGCAACCCGGGCGGGCGCCCGGCGGCTAAGACCCGGTTGCGGGTGGAGCAGTACTTCCATGGTCAGCTGGATCTGGTGCTGGGGGGGGCGTTGGGTGGAAGGAAGAACCCTAGTGTGATTCGCAACCTGGCCACTGGCGAAGTCGTTCGTCCAGGCTGATACATATCCACAGGCCTGGCCGCGACCTCCTGTGGGAGCGGGCGCGCCCGCGAAGAATCCGACGCGGTGCCTGGCACGGGCTGCGCCCGTGTTCGCGGGCATGCCCGCTCCCACAGGTCAGGGCCAAGTCCCCGCAGATTTTTCTGATTTTGTCTCGAATGGCTGTCCAGCTCGTGGCTTGGGAAATATCCTACGAGCCGCGTCCCCTGCCATCACCTTCTCAGTGGGAACCAGTGCCTCTAGGCTTCATCCGTCGCTGAATACCTTGGCGATCGGGTGTGGTAGCCCGGATGCATTTTTTCCATGGCAGTCTATGGTGACTGTGCGTGGGAGGCTTTCGAGCCTGCCTGGATTGGAAAATGCCCGGGTCTACCACCTCGCGTACAGTCGCCACCCATTCACGTGGTAGTGATTGGTGGCGGCAATGAGGAGCATTTTCCAATGATGAAGAAAATAGTCCCCGATCCACCGCTTCCCTGCACCTCTACTCGCCCCTTCGGCCGCTGCGATGCCGGCCACGAACCGCTGTTCACCGTAAACCCGAACATTTCCGCTGAGGACGCCTTGGTTCATGTAGCTCTGTATCTGCGAGGCGCCTACGAAACGGGCTCGAAAGCCCTCGAGTACCTGCGCGAAGAAGGCCGTGGCATGTATTGGTCGAGCCTGCATTCCATTGAATTGGCGGAGGGATTGGTGGAGGCGATTCTCGATGGTATCGAGTCGATACCAACCACCCGTCCTCCACAGGCATAGCGCCCTGTTCAAGGCCGACGCAGTACCTGTGGGAGCGGGTTCACCCGCGAATACCGGCGGAGCCGGTGCCATGCACCGCGGTGCTTGCTTTGCGCGCATGCCCGCTCCCACAGGGATAGCGCCTTATTCAACGCCGACGCAGTACCTGTGGGAGCGGGTTGACCCGCGAAGACCGGCAAAGCCGGTGCCATTCACCGCGGTGTACGACCGGAGACATCCTTTGAACTGGTTTTCGCTGACCGATCCGGCGATGGAAAAATCATTGTACTAGTTCACCCCTATACGCCAATTTGCTCGACTCACTCACAGCGCGCCGACTCCCTAGCTGCTATCGGCAAATTGTATTGACTCTGTGCTAACACAATACTTGAAAATAGAGAACTATTAAAAATGCCAGTTGTTTGGTTTTGTTTTATTAGACACAGTTGACCTGCACTTACAACTGAGGAGTTTTGAAATGAGTTATGAATATGAAGTGCTTGTGCTGAGCGGTGAAGTTCCAGGGACGCCGCTTCCGGTCAGTGATGCGGAATTCCTGTTCAAGCATCTAGAAAAAGACTCTAACTTAATCTTCTCTGAGAAAAATTACGTAGTTTATGGTAAGCATGTAATGATTGTGGAGGGAACTTATAAGTGCTCCCTGGGTGTAGGAGAGATCTGAGGGCTATTATCTAAAATTTGCGTTCTCCTGATTATCGCTATGACGTTTTCTTGTCAAAGAATTAAGGAGTGGTATTGCTCAGCTCGCCTGTTTTAACGATCAAACGCAGCAATACCACTGCCAAAATTCTTATTTTATATATAGGCTTGATAAGCCGATTTCTACTTCTCTCAAGGTAAGAGAACCGTCGACCCCACCGTACGCCGTGCCGACAACTCGCTCTGCGCCTTGGCCGCCTCACTCAGCGGATACCGCTGTTGGATATCCACAACCAGCTTGCCACTGCCGATCATCGCAAACAGGTCATCGGCCATGGCCTGGGTATTCTCGGCATTGTTGGCATAGGTCGCCAACGTCGGGCGGGTCACATACAGCGACCCTTTCTGCGCCAGAATCCCCAGGTTCACCCCGCTCACCGCCCCCGAGGCATTGCCAAAGCTCACCATCAACCCGCGCGGCTGCAGGCAGTCCAGCGAGGTCAGCCAGGTGTCGGCACCCACACCGTCATACACCACCGGGCATTTCTTGCCGTCGGTCAGCTCCAGCACCCGCTTGGCCACGTCTTCACGGCTGTAATCGATGGTCGCCCACGCCCCCAGCGCCTTGGCCCGCTCGGCCTTCTCGGTAGAGCTCACGGTCCCGATCAGCTTGGCGCCCAAGGCCTTGGCCCACTGGCACGCCAACGAACCCACGCCACCAGCCGCCGCGTGGAACAGGATCACGTCACCCGCCTTCACCTCATAGGTCTGCTTCAGCAGGTACTGCACGGTCAAACCCTTGAGCATCACCGCCGCTGCCTGCTCGAAGCTGATGTTGTCGGGCAGCTTCACCAGATTGGCTTCCGGCAGCGTATGCACCTCGCTGTACGCGCCCAACGGGCCGCCGGCATGGGCCACGCGGTCACCCACTTTCAGCCGGGTCACGCCCTCGCCCACGGCCTCGACCACGCCAGCGGCTTCAGTGCCCAGCCCCGAAGGCAGGGATGGCGGCGCATACAGCCCGCTGCGGAAGTAGGTATCGATGAAGTTCAGGCCGATCGCATGGTTACGCACACGAACCTGCTGTGGCCCTGGCGGTGCAGGTTCGAATTCCACAAACTGCAGCACTTCCGGGCCGCCATGCTGGCTGAACTGGATACGCTTGGCCATCTCGCACTCCTGTCGTATGGGTCGGGAAAGACCTTCTATCGGACGCCTTTGCTTGATCGCAGTCAACTGCGGCGCGCGGGCTGGGGGTGGTATGCTACGCGGCGAATTCTTCCCTGCCCGTTCCTGGTGACCCGATGACTAGCCGCACCGAGGCCGTGAAAGCCTACCTGCTCGACCTGCAAGACCGCATCTGCTCTGCCCTCGAAGCTGAAGACGGCGGCGCCCGCTTCGTCGAGGACGCATGGGTGCGCGAAGCCGGTGGCGGGGGACGCACGCGGGTGATCGGCGATGGCAAGGTGATCGAGAAAGGCGGGGTCAACTTCTCCCACGTGTTCGGCGCCGGTCTGCCGCCGTCGGCCAGTGCCCACCGCCCCGAGCTGGCGGGCCGTGGCTTCGAGGCCTTGGGCGTGTCGCTGGTGATCCACCCGTACAACCCGCATGTGCCCACTTCCCACGCCAACGTGCGCTTCTTCATCGCCGAAAAGGAAGGTGAAGAGGCTGTCTGGTGGTTCGGCGGCGGCTTCGACCTGACTCCGTACTACGGCAATGAAGAAGACTGCATCCACTGGCACCGTGTGGCCGAGCAGGCCTGCGCGCCGTTCGGCGCCGACGTGTACCCGCGCTACAAGGCCTGGTGCGACCGCTACTTCCACCTCAAGCACCGTGGCGAGCCACGCGGCATTGGTGGGTTGTTCTTCGATGACCTGAACGAGTGGGACTTCGACACCTGCTTCGCCTTCATCCGCGCCATTGGCGACGCCTACGTCAACGCCTACCTGCCGATCGTCCAGCGCCGCAAGGGCACGCCCTACACGCCGCAGCAGCGCGAGTTCCAGGAATACCGCCGTGGCCGCTACGTGGAGTTCAACCTGGTCTACGACCGTGGCACCTTGTTCGGCCTGCAGTCCGGCGGCCGCACCGAGTCCATCCTCATGTCGCTGCCGCCGCAGGTGCGCTGGGGCTACGACTGGAAGGCCGCGCCCGGCAGCGAAGAAGCGCGCCTGACCGAGTACTTCCTGCAGGACCGCGACTGGCTCGGCCAGTAAGCCTGTTGATAATCAAGGAGCCGTCATGGACCAGTACGTCGTTTTTGGTAACCCCATCGGTCACAGCAAGTCGCCGCTGATCCATCGCCTGTTCGCCGAACAGACCGGCCAGGACCTGGAATACGCCACCCTGCTGGCGCCGCTGGACGAGTTCAGCGACTGCGCGCGCGGCTTCTTCAAGCAAGGCCGCGGCGGCAACGTCACCGTGCCGTTCAAGGAAGAGGCCTACCGCCTGTGCGACAGCCTGACCGCGCGTGCCCGGCGCGCTGGTGCGGTGAACACGCTCAGCAAGCTGGCCGATGGCACGCTGCAGGGCGACAACACCGATGGCGCTGGCCTTGTGCGCGACCTGACGGTGAATGCTGGGGTCGAGCTGGCGGGCAAACGCATTCTGATCCTGGGTGCTGGTGGCGCGGTGCGTGGCGTGCTGGAGCCGATCCTGGCGCACAAGCCGCAGTCGCTGGTGATTGCCAACCGTACCGTGGAAAAGGCCGAGCAGCTGGCGCGTGAGTTCGATGAACTGGGGCCGGTGGTGGCCAGCGGGTTTGCCTGGTTGCAGGAACCGGTGGATGTGATCATCAATGCCACCTCGGCGAGCCTGGCCGGTGAGTTGCCACCGATCGCCGACAGCCTGGTCGAGGCGGGGCGCACGGTTTGCTACGACATGATGTATGGCAAGGAGCCTACGCCGTTTTGCCAGTGGGCCGAGAAGCTGGGGGCGGCCAAGGTGCTGGATGGGCTGGGGATGCTGGCTGAGCAAGCGGCTGAGGCGTTCTTTATCTGGCGTGGGGTGCGGCCGGATACGGCGCCAGTGTTGGCTGAGTTGCGCCGGCAGCTGGCTCGCGGCTGAGATTGTCGGGGACCGCAAAGCGGTCCCCATATCTCAGCCTCACTCCTCAAACCGGATCGGGCACAACTCCACCCCTTCCAGCTTCTGCAATTCCTCGATCACCTGCGGCCTGGCCCGGTGCAGGGTCAGACTCCCCCCCGCCCGCCGCAACCGCCGCGCCTCGCGGTGCAACATATCCACACCCGAGTAATCGATGAAGTTCACCTGCCGCGCATCGATAACAACATGCGGCCCCTGGCAGCGCTGCAAGCGCACCTGCAGGTAATGCGCCGCGCCAAAGAAGATCGACCCGCCCACCCGCAGCACATCTGCCTCCCCTTCACGGCTCTGCTGCACCCGTGGCCGCGAGGTGCGCTTCAGATAGAAGAACAGCGACGCCAGTACTCCGGCATAGATCGCCGTCTGCAGCTCCAGCAACAAGGTCGCTGCCGCCGTCAGCGCCATTACCAGGAACTCCGAGCGGCTGACCCGGAACAGCGCACGAATCCCCCGGTGGTCCACCAACCCCCAGCAGATCAGCAGGATGCTGCCGGCCATGGCCGGAATCGGCAGGTGCGCGATCAGCCCGGCTCCGGCAACGGCGAACACGGCCACCCACAGCGCCGAGAATACCCCGGCCATGGGCGAGCGGGCACCGGCGTCGTAGCTCAGCCCGGAACGGGTGAAGGAGCCGGAAGACAGGTAACCGGAGAAAAATGCACCAACGATGTTCGACAGGCCCTGTGCGCGTATTTCCTGGTCTGCGTCGATCAACTGCTCCGAACGTGCCGACAATGAGCGGGCAATCGACAGGCTGGTGACCAGCCCGAGCATGCCCACTGCCACAGCGCTGGGCAGCAGGCGCAGGATCAGTTCCACATCCAGCAACGGCAGCGGGCTGAAGGGTGGTAGCTGGCCGGTGAATGCCGGCACACGCGGCACATGTCCAAAGAACCCGGGCAGCAGCCAGGCCAGCAGGCTTACCAAAATCAGGCTTATCAACAGGCTGGGCCAGCGCGGGCGCCAGAGCTTGAAGCCTACGCCGATCACCACTGTGGCCAGGCCCAGAATCAAGGAAGGCAGGTCGACCTCGCCGGCATGGCTGGCCAGGTCCTGCACGGTCTTCAGCGCCGTGGCCTGGCTTGGCAGGTCCATGCCCAGCAGGTTGGGCAACTGGCCCAGGGCAATGACGACAGCGGCGCCCAGGGTGAAGCCGAGCACCACGGAATGGGAGACGAAATTGACCAGTGCGCCGAAGCGCAAAAGCCCCAGCAGTAACTGAAAGATGCCGCCGAGGAACGTCAGCAGCAGCACCAGGGTGACATAGTCGGCGCTGCCGGCCACGGCCAGCGGGCTGATGCTGGCGTAGAGGACGATGGAGATGGCAGCGGTCGGGCCGCAGATCAGGTGCCAGGAAGAGCCCCACAGGCAGGCGATCAGCACTGGCACGATGGCGGCGTACAGCCCGTATTCGGCCGGCAGGCCGGCGATCAGGGCATAGGCGATGGATTGCGGCAGGGCGAGGATTGCACCGCTCAGGCCCACCAGCAGGTCCTGGCGCAGGCTGCGGCCCGATTGGCGGGGGAGCCATGAGAGGAAGGGCAGCAGGTGAGTGAGGCGATGCATGGGTTATCCACATTCCTTACTGTTTCGCCAATCCCTGTGGGAGCGGGCGCGCCCGCGAAGAAGCCGCCGCGGTGGATGGCATCGGCTTCGCCGGTGTGCGCGGGCATGCCCGCTCCCACAGGGATAGAGGTTTTGCTTGTGAGGTTACAGTTTGGCTTTGACGGCCTCCAGCGCATTGCCATCGGCCTTGGTCGTCACCCCGGCCAACCACCCTTCCAGCAACTCGGGGTGCTCCTTCAACCAAGCCTTGGCCGCATCATCGAAGCTGATCTTCTTGTCCACAACTTCGGCCATGATGGTGTTTTCCATGTCCAGCGTGAACTTCAGGTTGCCCAGCAGCTTGGCCGCATTCGGGCAGGCTTGTGGATAACCCTTGCGGGTCAGGGTATACACCTCGCCCTTGCTGCCAAACCACTTCTCCCCGCCGCTCAGGTAATGCATCTTCAGCTTCACGTTCATCGGGTGCGGGGTCCAGCCGAGGAAGGTGATGAACTGCTGTTTCTTCACCGCCCGGTCGACCTGCGCCAGCATCGCCTGCTCGCTGGACTCCACCAGTTTCCACTGGCCGAGGTTGAATTCATTCTTGTCGATGATTTCCTTCAACGACAGGTTGGCCGGTGCCCCGGAACCAATCCCGTACAGCTTCTTGTCGAACTGGTCGGCGTGCTTCTGCAAGTCGGCGAAATCCTTCACTCCGGCATTCCACACATAGTCGGGCACTGCCAAGGTGAACTCGGTTCCTTCCAGATTGCGCGAAAGCTGCTGCACATCGCCATTGGCGATGAACTTGTCATGAAAGCCCTGCTGCGCCGGCATCCAGTTGCCGAGGAAGGCATCGACGCGGCCATCCTTGAGGCCGCCGTAGATGATCGGCACGGCCAGGCTGTCGATTTTCACCTGATAACCCAGGCTTTCCAGAAGCAGGCGGGCCAAGGCGTTGGTCGTGGCGATGTCGCTCCAGCCGGGGTCGGCCATCTTCACGGTGGTGCATTGCGCGTCGCTGTCGGCGGCGTGGGCCGTGGCGGTACCCAGGCTCAGGGCCAGGGCGAACACGGCGGCGGAGAACTTGTGCATGGCGGCCTCTCTTCTCAATCCAGGGGGGCGGGCTGTGGATAACGTGCCTTGCGCTCGAGGTCGTCGAGATCGATGTGGTTGCGCATGTACTGTTGGCTGGCGTCCACCAGCGGTTGGTGGTCCCAGCTTTTCAGCTTGCCGATGGCCAGCGCCTCGGCCACCAGGCGGCGGCGCCGCTGGCTGGCAAGAACCTGCTGGCGCAGGCTGGGGATATCCCAACGTTGCTGTGCTTCATCGACAAATGCCTGCAGCAGCGCCTGGTATTCCGGGCTGCCGGTGAGGTTCTCCCGCTCGTGCGGGTCGCGGCTCAGGTCATAGAGTAGGCATGGGTCGTCTTCGCTGTACACGAACTTGTACGGCCCCCGGCGGATCATCATCAGCGGGCCGACGGTGCCTTCGGCCATGTATTCGCCGATCACTTCGTCATGACCGCCCTGCCCTTGCAGGTGGCCGACCAGCGAGCGGCCATCCAGATGCAGGTGGTTATCCACAGCGCCGCCAGCCAGCTCGACCAGAGTCGGCAGTAGGTCGCAGGTAGACACCGAGGCGCTGACCCGAGCTGGTGCGAAGCGCTTCGGCGCGTGCACCAGCAGAGGCACCCGCGCCGACATCTCGAACCAGTGCATCTTGTACCAGAGGCCGCGCTCGCCGAGCATGTCACCGTGGTCGCCGGAGAACACGATCAGGGTGTCGTCAGCCAGGTTGCATTCCTCCAGGGTCTGCAGCAGCAGGCCGATGTTGTCGTCGATATAGCTGCAGGCGCCGAAGTAGGCACGGCGGGCGTCACGGATCTTGTCCACAGGCAAGGGCTTGTTCCACAGGTCGTAGACCTTCAGCAGGCGCTGCGAGTGCGGGTCGAGTTCTGCCTGGTCGAATTCGGCGCGGGGCATGGGGATATCCACACCTTCGTAGCGATCCCAATAGCGCCGGGGGATGGTGTAGGGGTCGTGCGGGTGGGTCATCGACACGGTCAGGCAGAATGGCCGGCCATCGTTTTCGCGCACATGGTCGTACAGGTACTGGCGCGCCTTGAATACCACTTCTTCGTCGAAATCCAGCTGGTTGGTGCGCACGCACGGGCCGGCCTGCAGCACCGAGGACATGTTGTGATACCAGGTCGGGCGCACGTCGGGCTCATCCCAGTTCACCGCCCAGCCGTAGTCGGCCGGGTAGATATCGCTGGTCAGGCGTTCTTCGTAGCCATGCAGTTGGTCCGGCCCGCAGAAGTGCATCTTGCCCGACAGCGCGGTGCGGTAGCCAAGGCGGCGCAGATAGTGGGCGTAGGTCGGCACGTCGGCGGGGAAGTCGGCGGCGTTGTCGTAGGCGCCGATGCGACTGGGCAACTGGCCGCTGACCAGGGTGAAGCGCGACGGTGCGCACAACGGGCTGTTGCAGTAAGCCGAGTCGAACACCACCGCCTGTTCGGCAAGGCGGCTCAGGTGCGGCATCTGGATCGGCGACGAGGCGTAGATCGGCAGCAAGGGCGCGGCCATCTGGTCGGCCATGATGAACAGGATATTCGGGCGCGTCATGGTGGCTTCCATCGTTGAGGGTTATGCGAACTGCTTGCCTATCAAGATGCGTCTGTGGATAACATGGGTAAAGCCCATGGCGGGCAATGACTGGGATTAGCCCTGCTTATGTTTGACCACCTTGCCAAATTGTCGCTGGATACACTGCGCGTGTTCGAGGCTGCCGCACGGTTGCGTGGTTTTACCGCTGCGGCACTGGAGCTGGGCACCACGCAGCCGGCGGTGAGCCAGCAAGTCAAACGGCTGGAGGCACAGCTGGGCACGCGCCTGTTCGACCGCATTTACCGGGGTATCGAACTGACCGAGGCTGGTCAGGTGCTGTTCGAACAGGTGCATCAGGGCCTGCAGGCCATGGAGGACGGCATCGCCCAGGCCAGTGGGCGTGGCCAGAGGGAAGTGCTGCAGGTGGCTACCGACTTCGCCTTTGCGGCGTTCTGGCTGATGCCACGGCTGCAGCGTTTTCACGAGGCTTATCCACAGGTGGACGTGAGCCTGGTGACCGGTGAGCGCAGCCAGGGCATGTTGCGACCGGACATCGATGTGGCGGTGCTGTTTGGTGACGGGCGCTTCCACCAGGGCGAGAGCCGTTGGCTGTTCGATGAGGAGGTTTTTCCGGTGTGCAGCCCCCGGCTGATTCATGGCAAACCCTTGTCAGCCGTGGCTTTGCAACGATTGCCCTTGCTGCACTTGAAGGGAGAGCAGGCTAGCCGCTGGTTTGATTGGGCGGGGGTGTTTCGCGGGTTTGGCGTGGCCAGCCCGCCGCCGGCCGGGCAGCTGCGGTTTGATAACTATACGTTGCTGATCCAGGCGGCGATTGCCGGGCAAGGGGTGGCGATTGGCTGGGGGCATCTGGTGGATGGGCTGGTGGAGCAAGGGTTGCTATGCCGGCCGTTGGAGGGGAGTTTGCGCTCGGCGCGCGGGTATTACGCGGTGCTGCCACCACGCAAGCGGCGTGGGGCTTTGATCGAGCGGTTTGTGGATTGGCTGGAGCAAGAGCGTAGCCTTTGAGATTTGGGGCCGCTTTGCGGCCCATCGCGACACAAGGCCGCTCCTACAAAGGCCGGCCCGTGTAGGAGCGGCCTTGTGTCGCGATGGGCTGCACAGCAGCCCCGGCAATCTAGACCACGAAGTTCAGATGCTCGCCCCGGTGCAAATCCAGCTCCAGCATATCCACCATCCCTGCCGCGACCCTGGCCAGGTGCCGCAACGGCTCGGCCAACCCCGGTTCCAGCGTGCCTTCGGTGCTGCGAAAATGCTCAATCCCCAACCCGGCCAGTTCCTGTGGGGCATTGATCAGCGTCCAGTGCAAGGCACTGCGCTGTAACCCGTCCACCACCTGGTCCACACACTCCCGCTCCGCCTCGCTGTACTTGCCCGGCTCATCCAGCACATCGAAATCGCCCACCAGCAACAGCCGGCGTATAGTCGTACGCTTCAGCCCCGCCACCAGCGCCTCGCTCATGCGGGCTTGCCCGGGCAGATCGTCCGGCGCCAGCGTCGACAACAGGGCAATTACTGCCGACCCGCCTGCCGCGCCCTGCTCCGCCTGGTCGGCATCGCCAAGCCCGCCTATCTTGAAATGCAGGCCGGGGCGCGGCGCATGGCGATTAAGGTCGTCGACCACGGCGGTGACTTCGTGCTGGCGCGACAGCAGCTCTACCATCAGGGCGTTGCCCAGGCTGCTTTCTGGCCCGAACAGGACTAGTTTGAACACTGGGGTTTCGGCGTTTTTCACTGCATCACTCCCTTTGCAGGTGGTGATGTTTGGACCGCAATCAGGAGTTATCGTGCAGAGGATCAAGGGTTACCACGCCCACGTTTACTACGACGCAGCGACCATGGACCAGGCCCGTGAACTGTGCGAGGAGGCGGCGCGGCTGTTTCCCGTGACGATGGGGCGCATGCACCAGAAACCGGTGGGGCCGCACCCGGACTGGAGCTGCCAGCTGGCCTTCGAGCCGGAGTTTGTGGGGGTGGTGCTGCCGTGGTTGGCACTGTATCGGAAGGGGTTGGTGGTGTTCATGCACCCGCTGACCGGGGATGAACTGGCGGACCACCGTGACCATGCTATCTGGATGGGGGCTGTGCGGCCGCTGGATCTGTCGATTTTCGGGGGATAGGCCTCTATAGCCTGTGCTGGCCTCTTCGCGGGCAAGCCCGCTCCTACAGGTCCTCCACAGCTTTCAGCATCTGTGTTGTCCCTGTGGGAGCGGGCGTGCCCGCGAAGCAGGCGACGCGGTTCAGCGGCGGGCGCCGCGTACCCCTTCAGCCAGCGCCGAGCACAGGCTCAATACATCGTTGACTGCCTGCTCGGCACTCTTGGCCTGGGCAATCTTGTCGACCAGCGCCGAGCCCACCACTACGCCGTCCGACAGGCGGGCAATGGCCGCAGCCTGCTCCGGCGTACGAATGCCGAAACCTACGCTGATTGGCAGATCGGTATGCCGACGCAGGCGGGCGATGGCTTCGGTCACGTGCTCGGTGGTCGCCGAGCCGGCGCCGGTCACACCGGCCACCGACACGTAGTAGACGAACCCGGAGCTGCGCTCCAGTACGCGCGGCAGGCGCGCGTCGTCGGTGGTTGGGGTAGTCAGGCGGATAAAGTCGATACCCGCTGCCTGGGCCGGGGTTGCCAGTTCGGCGTCGTGCTCTGGCGGCAGGTCGACGATGATCAGGCCATCTACACCCGCTTGCTTGGCTTCGGCCACGAACTTTTCCACGCCAAAGCGGTGGATTGGGTTGTAGTAGCCCATCAACACGATCGGTGTGGTCTGGTTATCCACACGGAATTCGCGAACCATCTGCAGGGTCTTGGCCAGGGTCTGGCCGGCTTCCAGGGCACGCAGGGTGGCCAGCTGGATGGCCACGCCGTCGGCCATCGGGTCGGTGAACGGCATGCCCAGTTCGATCACGTCGGCACCGGCTGCCGGCAGGCCCTTGAGGATCTGCAGCGAGGCGTCATAGCCCGGGTCGCCCGCGGTGACAAAGGTGACCAGTGCCGAGCGGCCTTCGGCTTTCAGCTCGGCGAAGCGTTTTTCAAGACGGCTCATGCCTGTTTCTCCTGGGCGGCCATGTGGTTCATGACGGTTTGCATGTCTTTGTCGCCGCGGCCCGACAGGCACACGACCATCAGGTGGTCCTTGGGCAGCTTCGGTGCGCGCTTGATCGCCTCGGCCAAGGCGTGGGAGCTTTCCAGGGCCGGGATGATGCCTTCCAGGCGGCAGGTGGCGTGGAATGCATCCAGCGCTTCGTCGTCGGTGATGCTGACGTACTCGACACGCTTCACTTCGTGCAGGTAGGCGTGCTCCGGGCCGATGCCCGGGTAGTCCAGGCCGGCGGAAATCGAGTGGGCGTCGGTGATCTGGCCGTCTTCGTCCTGCAGCAGGTAGGTGCGGTTGCCGTGCAGCACGCCCGGTACGCCGCCGTTCAGGCTGGCGGCGTGCTTGTCGGTGTGCACGCCATGGCCACCGGCTTCGACGCCGATGATCTGCACGCTTGGCTCTTCGAGGAACTCATGGAACAGGCCCATGGCGTTGGAGCCGCCACCGACGCAGGCAACCAGGCTGTCTGGCAGGCGGCCTTCCTTCTCTTGCAACTGGGCACGGGTTTCCTTGCCGATGATCGACTGGAAGTCGCGGACCATGGCCGGGTACGGGTGCGGGCCGGCCACGGTGCCGATCAGGTAGAAGGTGTCTTCGACGTTGGTGACCCAGTCGCGCAGGGCCTCGTTCATGGCGTCCTTCAGGGTGCCGGTGCCGGCAGTGACCGGGACGATTTCGGCGCCAAGCAGCTTCATGCGGAATACGTTGGCCTGCTGGCGCTCGATGTCGGTGGCGCCCATGTAGATCACGCAAGGCAGGCCGAAGCGGGCAGCGACGGTGGCGGTGGCCACGCCGTGCATGCCGGCGCCGGTTTCTGCGATCAGGCGCTTCTTGCCCATGCGCTTGGCCAGCAGCACCTGGCCGATGCAGTTGTTCACCTTGTGCGCGCCGGTGTGGTTGAGCTCTTCACGCTTGAAGAAGATCTTGGCGCCGCCGCAGTGCTCGGTCAGGCGCTCGGCGAAGTACAGCGGGTTGGGGCGGCCGATGTAGTCGCGCTGGAAGTAGGCCAGCTCTTCGAGGAACTTGGGGTCTGCCTTGGCCGCTTCGTATTCGCGGGCCAGGTCCAGCACCAGTGGCATCAGGGTTTCGGCCACGTAGCGGCCGCCGAACGAGCCGAACAGGCCATTGGCGTCGGGGCCGGGGCGGTATTGGGACTGGGTCATGGGGGCGCTCCAGGGCGTAATGAAAGAGTGATGGGCTTTACTCTAACCACGGCAAGCCCGGCTGAAAACCGATAAGATTGCGCAAACTTGTCAGAAAAACTCACAGGTAAAATGGCCCACGACCTCCCTCCCCTCAATGCCCTGCGGGCCTTCGAGGCTACCGCACGGCTCAACAGCGTCAGCCAGGCGGCCGAAGCGCTGCACGTCACCCATGGCGCCGTCAGCCGGCAGATCAAGGTACTTGAAGAGCACCTGGGCGTCGCGCTGTTCGTTAAGGACGGGCGTGGCATCAAACTCACAGATGCCGGCGTACGTCTGCGCGATGCCAGTAGCGAAGCCTTCGACCGCCTGCGCAGCGTGTGCGCCGAGCTCAGCCACGATGTCAGCGAGGCGCCGTTCGTGCTGGGCTGCTCGGGCAGCCTGCTGGCGCGCTGGTTCATCCCGCGATTGGGGCGGCTGCAGGCGGATTTACCTGAACTGCGTCTGCACCTTTCGGCCGGTGAAGGCGACCTGGACCCACGGCGGCCAGGGTTGGATGCGCTGCTGGTTTACGCCGAGCCGCCGTGGCCGACGGACATGCAGGTGCATGTACTGGCCGAGGAGCGCATCGGGCCGGTGCTCAGCCCGCATTTCGCCGGTTTCGAGCGCTTGCATGGCGCGCCGGCCAAGGCCTTGCTGGGCGAAGCCTTGCTGCACACCACCTCGCGCCCGCAGGCTTGGCCGACCTGGGCGCTGGAACAAGGTTTGGAGCCGGCGGCCCTCCACTATGGCCAGGCCTTCGAGCACCTGTATTACTTGCTGGAGGCTGCCGTGGCCGGGCTGGGTGTGGCGATTGCGCCGCAGCCGTTGGTCGCTGACGACCTGCGAGCTGGCCGTTTGAGTGCGCCGTGGGGCTTTTCACCTACCCCTGCCGCATTGGCGCTGTGGGTGCCCAGGCGCGCCGCAGACGGGCGCGCCGAGCAGTTGGCGCAGTGGCTAAGGGCGGAACTGGCGCGACAGGGCGCTTAGTTGCGTTTGCACATCAGGTACGCCGCCAGCAAGCCTAGCGCGCCAATGGCAACGCCGGCAGTTGTGTACGGGTGTTCCTGGGCATAGTCGCGGGTGGCGATGCCGGTCTGGCGGGTGCGGTGCTTCACTTCCTCGTAGGCATCGCTCAACAGGTGGCGCGAATGACGCAGGGCACTCTCGGCGTTGCTGCGGATTGCCTTCACCGATTTCTGGGACTCCTCCGACGCATCATGCTTGAGGTTTTCCAGGCTTTTCAGAAGGCTCTCGATCTCCGCTTCCATGCTTTCCAGGGACGTTCTACGCAGCGAATTGCGGTGCATGTTGACTCTCCTTTGCAGTATGGACTGTAAGGATTGCGACCTTGGGTCCGCGGGAAAGTGCGATCGAACTTTCGTCAATGGTGACCGCTCGCAGGTAAACCAGGCCTGCGCTGCTAGGCTCAATCTCACCATCATCCGAGGAGAGTGCTCATGACCGATCATCACACCTACAAGAAGATCGAGCTGGTGGGGTCTTCGACCACCAGCATCGAGGAGGCGATCAACAATGCCCTGGCCGAAGCCGGCAAGAGCATAAAGCACCTGGAGTGGTTCGAAGTGATAGATACCCGTGGCCATATCCGTGATAACAAGGCGGCGCATTTTCAGGTCACGCTGAAGGTCGGCTTCCGTATCGCCAATAGCTGAAACACTGCCGGGCTGGATGAGCCCGGCATGATGGGGTATTTAGGGAGGGGGCGCCTTGTCGGGCGCCTTTTCTGATTTCATCTGCACAAGGAAAGCGAGTGATGAACAAACTGATTCTGGCGCTGGGCCTGATGACCCTGGCGGGTGGTGCGCTGGCGGCGGGCAAGCCGTGCGAGGAGCTCAAGGCAGAGATTGCGGCCAAGCTGGATGCCAAGGGGGTCACCGGCTACAAGCTGGAGATCGTCGACAAGGGCGACCCGGCCGGCAAGGTGATTGGCAGCTGCGAGGCTGGTACCAAGGAGATTGTGTACCGCCGCGGCTAATATGCTGGCCTCTTCGCGGGCTCGCCCGCTCCCACAGGCATATCACAGGCCTGAGAGCGACGCTGTACCTGTGGGAGCGGGCAAGCCCGCGAAGAAGATCACGCGGTCTTGAGAGCCTGCGCCATAAGTTCATAGGACCGAATCCGGTCCGCATGCTCATACAAATCACAGGTGAAGATCAGCTCATCTGCCCCGGTCTGCTCCAGCAGCACTTCCACCTTGGCCCGCACCTTCTGCGGGCTGCCAATCATCGCCAGGCCGAGGAAGCTACCCACCGCGTCCCGTTCATGGGGCAGCCACAGCCCATCCATGCTTTCCACAGGCGGCTTCTGCATCAGGCTCTGCCCACGAATCAGCGCGAGGATGCGCTGGTACACCGAAGTGGCCAGGTACTCGGCCTTTTCGTCGGTTTCCGCCACCACCATGGGGATGCCCAGCATCACATACGGCTTGTCCAATGTGGTCGAGGGCTTGAAGTGGTTGCGGTACACGCGGATCGCCTCGTGCATGTAGCGCGGCGCAAAATGCGAGGCGAAGGCGTAGGGCATGCCGCGCATGCCGGCCAGTTGAGCGCTGAACAGGCTAGAGCCGAGGAGCCACATCGGCACCTCGGTATCGTGCCCTGGCACGGCGATCACTTTTTGATCATCGGTACGCGGGCCGAGGTAGCGTGACAGTTCCTCGACATCGTCCGGGAAGTCATCCGGGCCGCCGGCGCGGTCGCGGCGCAGGGCGTAGGCGGTCATCTGGTCGGAACCCGGTGCGCGGCCCAACCCCAGATCGATGCGTCCCGGGTACAGGCTGGCCAGGGTGCCGAACTGCTCGGCGATCACCAGCGGCGCATGGTTGGGCAGCATGACCCCGCCAGAGCCCACGCGAATGCTCGAGGTCCCCCCGGCCAGGTAGCCGATCAGCACCGAAGTCGCCGAGCTGGCGATGCCGTCCATGTTGTGGTGCTCGGCTACCCAGAAGCGGTTGTAGCCAAAGCGCTCGACATGCTGCGCCAGGTCCAGCGAGTTGCGCAGCGACTGCGCCGGGCCGGCGTCGGCGCGTACCGGCACCAGGTCGAGGGTGGAAATCTTCAGGTCACGCAGCTGCGTCATGGAGCCTCCGCAAAGGTGTTTGGCCACAGGCCTTTTCAACTCTGTATGGGCACATTCGACGGATTCAATGCTTGCCGTGCGATTGCTCTGAACTTGCCGTAGGCGGCTGACCTCTGAAGCCATAAGCATGTAACCCGAGACCAGGAGGCATCATGAAAAAGACAGCATCGGCGATCTGGCAAGGTGGCCTGAAGGACGGTAAAGGCCTGCTTTCTACCGAAAGTGGCGCGCTCAAGCAGAACCCCTACGGTTTCAACACCCGTTTCGAGGGCTCGCCCGGGACCAACCCGGAGGAGCTGATTGGTGCGGCGCACGCCGGCTGCTTCTCGATGGCACTGTCGATGATGCTGGGCGAAGCGGGGTTTACCCCGGACAGGATCGACACCGCTGCCGAAGTGACACTCGACAAGCAAGCTGATGGCTTTGCCATTACCGCAGTGCATCTGGTGCTCAGGGCCAAGGTGCCTGGGGCGAGTGAAGCGCAGTTCTTGCAGATCGCCGACAAGGCCAAGGCCGGGTGCCCTGTGTCCAAGGTGTTGAACGCGAAGATCAGCCTGGATGCAGCGCTGGTGGGATGAAGCCGTGCAATGAGGGCGGTTTGCTGTAGTCTAAACAGCGTCGGCAGCACGCTGCCCTTTCAGGAGCCGTTTCATGATTCGCGTAGCAATCGCCGTGTTGGCTTCCCTGGTCGCCACATCTGCGCTGGCGGCGGTCAAGCCGTGCGAGGAACTCAAAGCCGAGATCGAAGCCAAGATCCAGGCCCAGGGGGTTTCGTCCTATACCCTGGAGATCGTGCCCAACAGCGAGGTCAAGGACCAGAACATGGTCGTCGGGACCTGCGATGGCGGGACCAAGAAGATCATTTATCAGAAGAATGATCGGTAGGTTCAGAATTTTGGGGGCCGCTTTGCGGCCCTATCGCGACACAAGGCCGCTCCTACAGGGATCGCGTATCTCCTGTAGGAGCAGCCTTGCGCTGCGAATGGGCTGCAAAGCAGCCCCAGGTCAAGGAATGCAGAACACCTCGCTAGGCTCGTTCACCACCACCTTGCGACTGCCGTCATACAGCAGCACCTGCGGTTCCATCACCGGCGCCCGTGCCTCCAGGCGATAGCGCTCACCGGCCTTGAAGTTGTCAAAGCGCACAGTCAGGTAGCAGGTACGATCCCGGGGCTGGGTCATGAGGCCGCCCCCGTAGATCTCGTAATCGAAGCGCACTACCAGTTCGTGCTTGCCCGGCGTCACCTGGAAGTAACGGCCATCTTCCAGGCGCTTGCCGTCGAGGCGGTCGGCCATGATCACCCTGCCGGGAGTCATGGTGTACAGATCGACCCAGGCCTGCTTGGGATCGACGGGCGGCAAGGGGCTGGCGCATGCCCCCAGTGCACTGAGGGCGATCAGCATCATGGGCTGGCGCATGGCAAGACTCCCACTTGCGACTTATAGGCTACAAGCATAGCGCCGTTTGTGCGTTTCAGGTGCGCTGGCAGCCTGCAGGCGAGCCCTGGCCAACCAGCTTTTGCTGACGGTCATAGAGTTTGATCCAGGGGCGGAAGCCGATGCTGCCAGCCTGCAACTGGTAGCGCTGGCCGGCACTGAAATCCTTGAAGGTCAGCTTGACCTGGCAATCCCGCCACAAAGGCTCCTCGACCGGGCCGATATTGCTGGGGGTAACCGGAAACTGGTAGCGCACGGTCAGCTCGTGGCTGCCAGGCTGTACTTCGAAGTAACGGCTATCGGCCCAGTCGCGTTCATCTACCTGCACAGCGTGCAGCGAGGTGTTGTCGTAGGGCGTGAGGTCGATCCAGGCCTGGTTCGGGTCCGGGTCTGGCAAGGTCGAACAGGCGGATATCAGCAGCAATGAGCCGGTGACCAACAGTGCACGCATGGCGAAACGCCCCCTTGGCGAGATAGTCTTGGAGTGAATCGGCCTTGAGCGAGTCAGACAGTTCCGGATGCTTCGACTTATTCTTATGCAGCGCTCAGGCCCTGGGCCACTCGACCTTGTTTTCACCCGTTTGGTTCCCCTGCTGGCGGTGCTCCTGCTGAACGGTTGCAGCAGCGCCGCCTACTATGGGCAGTTGGCCGAGGGCCAGTGGCAGCTGCTACGCGCACGGCAGCCGGTGGAGCAGGTATTGGCCAATCCGGCCACTTCGGCGCAATTGCGCGCGCGCCTGGAACACGCCAGGCAGGCGCGGGTATTTGCCAGCCAGCAGCTGAAGCTGCCGGACAACCGCAGCTACCGGGTGTATGCCGACATTGGCAGGCCCTATGTGGTGTGGAATGTGTTCGCTACCCCCGAGCTGTCGTTGCAGCCAGTGACGCACTGCTTCCCGATCGCGGGGTGTGTGGCCTATCGCGGTTATTATCAGCAAGGCGCGGCACGTGGGGCGGCGGCGTTGATGCGCCAGGACGGCATGGATGTGTACGTGGGCGGCGTGGAGGCCTATTCGACTCTGGGCTGGTTCGACGACCCTATCCTGTCGTCGATGGTGGGCTGGAGCGACGAGCGCCTGGCCACGCTGATCTTCCATGAACTGGCCCACCAGCGCTTTTATGTGCAGGACGACACCGAGTTCAACGAGTCGTTTGCCTCCTTCGTCGAGCAGGAAGGCACGCGGCAATGGCGTGTGGCGCGGGGCCTGGCTGCCTCTGGCGGGGAGCAGGGGCAGCAGCGTGAGCAATTCATCCGTTTGGTGCTGGCCAGCCGCGAGCGGTTGCAGGCGATTTATGCCGGGCCTCTGGATGATGTGCAAAAGCGGGCGGCCAAGCAGGCGGAGTTCGAGCGGCTTAGGCGGGAATACCGGCAGGTGCGTGATGCCCAGTGGGGTGGTGACAAGCGTTATGACGCCTGGATGTATGGGCCGATGAGCAATGCCAAGTTGTTGCCGTTCGGGCTGTATGACCAGTGGGTACCTGCGTTTGCGGCGGTGTTCCGTGAGGTGGGTGGGGACTGGGAGCGGTTTTATCAGCGGGTCGAGCAGTTGGGGCAGTTGCCGATTGAAGAGAGGAAAGTGGCGTTGCAGCGGTTGATGGTGAACCTGTGAGAATTTGGGGCCGCTTTGCGGCCCCCAGGGCCATCAAGCCTTGAGGAACGCCTGATGCATCTCGGCCAAGGTCGCAAAGTGGTAGGCCGGCTCTTCCGCCATCAGTTCTTCCTGGCTACCAAACCCGTACCCCACCGCCACCGCCTGCAAGCCATTGCTGCGCGCACCGATCAGGTCATGCTTGCGGTCGCCGATCATCAGCGTCTGCGCCGGGTCCAGCCCTTCTTGCTCAAGCAGGTGACGAATCAGCTCGACCTTGTTGGTGCGTGTGCCATCCAGCTCACTGCCGTAGATCACCTTGAAATGGTGGTCGAAGGCGAAGTGCCGGGCGATTTCACGGGCGAACTTCCACGGTTTGGAGGTGGCGATGTACAGCGTGCGACCCTGCCCGCTCAGGGCCTCGAGCAGCTCCGGCACACCTTCGAACACCAGATTTTCGTACAGGCCGGTGACGCTGAAGCGTTCCCGATAGAAGTTCACCGCATCCCAGGCCTTGGCTTCGTCGAAGCTGTAGAACTGCATGAAGGCCTGCAGCAGGGGTGGGCCGATGAAGTGCTCGAGGCGGGTCAGGTCCGGCTCATCGATGCCCAGTTTGGCCAAGGCATACTGGATCGAGCGGGTGATGCCCTGGCGTGGGTCGGTCAGGGTGCCGTCGAGGTCGAAAAGGATGTTTTGCTGGTGCATTTGCGGGTTCCACTTTGAATGCTGCGTGGTCTTCTTCGCGGGTAAACCCGCTCCCACAGGGATATCACAGGGCCTGAGGCCGGCGCCGTACCTGTGGGAGCGGGTTTACCCGCGAATGCGGTCATTCCGGTTGGTCGTAGCCTTCGGCCAGGTGCTGGTCCTTGAGCTTCACGTAGTTACTGGCGCTGTAGGCGAAAAATGCGTGTTCCTGGTCGTTCAGCAACCGGGCCTGCTTCACCGGGCTGCCCATGTACAGGTACCCACTGACCAGGCGCTTGCCCGGCGGCACCAGGCTGCCGGCGCCGATGATCACTTCGTCCTCCACGATGGCACCGTCCATGATAGTGCTGCCCATGCCGACCAGGATGCGGTTGCCCAGGGTGCAGCCATGCAACATGACCTTGTGGCCGATGGTCACTTCGTCACCGATGATCAGCGGGAAGCCGTCCGGGTTGAACGGGCCTGCATGGGTGATGTGCAGCACGCTGCCGTCCTGCACGCTGGTACGCGCGCCGATGCGGATGCGGTGCATGTCGCCGCGTATCACAGTCAAAGGCCAGACGGAGCTGTCTTCACCGATTTCCACGTCGCCCAGCACTACCGCCGATCGGTCGACGAAGGCCCTGGGCCCAACTTTCGGAGTGTGTTGCTGGAAGCTTCGGATGGCCATGATAGCGTCTCTCATCTGTGCCGATAGGCAGGCTGCCTGCTGCGGTCGGCGTCGATTGTAATTAAGATGGGGCAGTGTTTCTTCTGCCAAGGTATCCAAACCGTGAGTGCGAACAACCCGCTTCTGCAGTCCTACGATCTGCCGCCCTTCTCGCAAATCCGTGCCGAACACGTGTTGCCGGCGATCGAAGCGATCCTGGCCGACAACCGTAAAGCCATTGCCGAGATCCTCGAAAAGCAGGGCAAGAACCCTACCTGGGCTGGCCTGGTGCTGGCCATGGACGAACTGAATGACCGCCTGGGCGCCGCCTGGAGCCCGGTCAGCCACCTCAATGCGGTGTGCAACAGCGCGGAGCTGCGCGAAGCCTACGAGTCTTGCCTGCCGGCGCTTAGCGCCTACTCTACCGAACTGGGCCAGAACCGTGCGCTGTTCGAAGCCTACCAGGCGTTGATCGACAGCCCGGAAGCCGCCGGCTTCGATGTGGCGCAAAAGACTATCCTCAAGCACGCTCTGCGGGACTTCCGCCTGTCGGGTATCGACCTGCCGGCGGATAAACAGCAGCGCTACGCCGAAGTGCAGAGCAAGCTCAGCGAGCTTGGCAGCCGTTTCTCCAACCAGCTGCTCGACGCCACACAGGCCTGGACCAAGCATGTTACCGACGAAGCCGCGCTGGCCGGCCTGACCGATTCGGCCAAGGCGCAGATGGCCGCGGCCGCCCAGGCCAAGGGCCTCGACGGCTGGCTGATCACCCTGGAATTCCCCAGCTACTACGCGGTGATGACCTACGCCAGCGACCGCGCCCTGCGCGAAGAGCTATACGCGGCCTACTGCACCCGCGCCTCGGACCAGGGCCCGAATGCCGGCCAGTTCGACAACGGCCCGGTGATGCAGGAAATCCTTGACCTGCGCCAGGAGCTGGCCGAACTGCTGGGCTACAAGAACTACGCGGAGCTCAGCCTGGCCACCAAGATGGCCGAGTCCAGTGACCAGGTGCTGAGCTTCCTGCGTGACCTGGCCAAGCGGTCCAAGCCGTTCGCCGCCCAGGACCTGGAGCAGCTCAAGGCTTATGCCGCCGAGCAGGGCTGCCCTGAGCTGGCCAGCTGGGACGCCGGGTACTTCGGCGAGAAGCTGCGCGAGCAGCGCTACAGCGTGTCGCAGGAAGCCCTGCGCGCCTACTTCCCGATCGACAAGGTGCTGGGTGGCCTGTTCAGCATCGTGCAGCGCCTTTACGGTATCGAGATTGCCGAGCTCAAGGGCTTCGACAGCTGGCACCCGGATGTGCGCCTGTTCGAGATCAAGGAAAACGGCCAGCACGTCGGCCGCTTCTTCTTCGACCTATACGCGCGCGCCAACAAGCGTGGCGGCGCCTGGATGGATGGCGCGCGTGACCGTCGCCGCACAGCCGCTGGCCAGTTGCAGAGCCCCGTGGCCAACCTGGTGTGCAACTTCACCCCGGCCGCGCCCGGCAAGCCGGCTCTTTTGACCCACGATGAAGTCACCACCTTGTTCCACGAATTCGGCCACGGTCTGCATCACATGCTGACCCGCATCGAGCATCCCGGTGTATCCGGCATCAACGGCGTGGCCTGGGACGCGGTCGAACTGCCGAGCCAGTTCATGGAAAACTGGTGCTGGGAGCCGGAAGGCCTCGCACTGATCTCCTCTCACTACGAAACTGGCGGCCCCCTGCCCCAGGACCTGCTGGACAAGATGCTGGCGGCAAAGAACTTCCAGTCGGGCATGATGATGGTGCGCCAGTTGGAGTTCTCGCTGTTCGACTTCGAGCTGCATGCAACCCATGGCGACGGCCGCAGCGTGCTGCAGGTGCTCGAAGGCGTGCGCGACGAGGTGTCGGTCATGCGCCCGCCGGCGTACAACCGCTTCCCCAACAGCTTTGCGCACATCTTCGCTGGTGGTTATGCGGCGGGCTACTACAGCTACAAGTGGGCCGAAGTGCTGTCGGCCGACGCCTTCTCGCGCTTTGAGGAAGAAGGCGTGCTGAACGCCGAAACCGGCCGTGCCTTCCGTGAGGCGATCCTGGCACGCGGTGGTTCGCGCGAGCCGATGGAGCTGTTCGTCGACTTCCGTGGCCGTGAGCCTTCCATCGATGCCTTGCTGCGCCATAGTGGCCTGAGCGAGGACGCTGCAGCATGAGCGAGGTAGCCGTGAACAAGACCAAGAAACGCTTCATTGCCGGGGCGGTATGCCCGGCGTGCAGCGAGACCGACAAGCTGATGATGTGGAACGAAGACGGCGTACCGCACCGCGAGTGCGTGGCCTGCGGCTTTACTGACACCCTCAACGAGCAGGGCTTGTCGGTGCCGAAGGAGCTCGGCACCCGGGTCAACCATCTGGAACCGAAAGCCGCGCCGGCCAAGGTACAAACGGTGCAGTTCTTCCCCAACCCGAAGCTGAAGAAACCGGCTGAATAAAGCCGTCGTGCCGCCCGGGTTCGTGCCCGGGCGGGCATGCCCCGGGTGGTAGATAGTCAGGCCACCTGCTGCACGCTGGCCATGCAAGCTCGCCTGCTCTTCTCTACGAGCAAGGTGTTGCACCATGGATAACCCCCTTCTGCAAAATAGCCGTATCCCCGTCGATTATCCGTCGATCACGCTTCAAAACATGCAGTTTGCCTTCGACCACGTGCTGTTGGCGCACGAGCAAGGCATCGAGCGCATCATTCGCGAACAGCAGGCACTGCCAACCTGGGATGACATGGTGCTGGCGGTGGACGGGCTGGATAGTCAGCTGCTGACGGTGTTGTATGCCGCCTCGCCATTGGTTGGTCGGGATCAAGCCTGGGCCGGTGCCATCTTCGACTTCTTCGCCAAGGCCACGGAGCGGTTCGAACAGAAATTCGCCAATTCAGCACTGCAGGCCCTGTATGAGCGCTTGGCCAACAGCGACATCGGCAAGCAGCTGGATGCCCAGAAACGCGCCACGCTGCGCTGGCATCTGCACAAGTTCACCTCCAGTGGTGCATCGCTCGACCCCGCAGGCAAGGTACGCCTGGCCGAACTGCTGAAACGGATTGGCGCTGCGCGCGAGGCGTTTCGCGGCAACATCAACCGGCCAGGGCTGAGCATTACGGATGAGTCCGAACTGAGCGGTGTACCTCAACGCATCCGTGACGAGCTGGCTACCAGAGCACAGGAGGTGGGTGAGCCGGGTTGGTTGATTGCATGTGAAAGCGTGACTACCGACGCCGTGCTCAAGCATGCCGACAACCGGCAGCTGCGTGAGCGTGTATACCGGGCTTACAACACCCGAGGCGTCGGCCTTGGCCAACAGCAGGATAATCGCTCGCACCTGGAGCAACTGGCGAGGCTGCTGGAAGAAAAGGCCCACTTGCTCGGCTTTGCCAGCCATCTGGAGCAGAGCCTGCATTCGAAGAGCGCGGGTTCGGTTGCCCAGGTGCGCGGCTTTCTTCATGACCTTGCCGACCATGTGCGGCCGGCCGTGCTGCAGTGGCGTGCAGATATGCAGCATCAGGCCGCAGCCAAAGGTCTGGGGAATGTCCAGCCCTGGGACATTGCCTATCTGCAGGCCTCGTCGCGAGAGGTGCTTTCCACCGAAGCCTTGCGCGAACACTTCCCGCTGAATGCCGTGGTCAGCGCATTGCAGCAGTTGGCGGAAAAACTGTTTGGCGTAACGCTGCTGGCCAAGCCGCTGGCAACCTGGGATGACAGCGTGCAACCGTTCGAGGTGTGGCAGGACAACGCCTTGATCGGTTTCCTGTACCTGGACGCCGTACAGCATGCCGGCAAGCAACCTGACTCGGTGTTCACCACCTACATTCGCAACCGCCGGGTCGATGCCGAGGGAATCTTCCAGGCGGCCTCGGTGGTGGTCTACAGCGACGTGCCTGCAGCGCTGCCGGGTAGCCAGCCGTTACTGGACCATCTGTCACTGCGCAAGCTGTTCCATGAGTTTGGCCATGCCTTGCACCATTTGCTGGTGCGCACGACCAACCACGTGATGTCCAACGTCACCGAACTCGGTACCGATGGCGTGGAACTGTTCGGCAAGCTGTTTGAGCGCTGGGTCTGGGACGCGGATTACCTGGTGGCGATCTCTTCGCCACTTCAGGATGGCAGCAAGCTTTCCCGGGCCCGGGTCGATGAATGCCTGCGCCGCTTGCGGCAGCAAGGTGTGGAGGAAACCGCGCGCGACCTGAGCATGGCGCTGTTCGATCTGGACCTGCATGGCACGCCGAACGATGGCCGGTCCCTCGAGCAGCGCCTGGGCGATGCTCGTGAGCGTTGTGGCTACTGGCCCTTGGCCGATTTCGAGCACCCGGCGCATGCCTTCGACCATCTGGTAAATGGCTACGATGCCGGTTATTACGCCTATCTGTGGTCGGATGTGCACGCATTCGACCTGTTCACCCGCTTCGAGGCCCAAGGCCTGCTGGACCGGGCCACAGGCCGGGCGCTGCAGGAGACATTGCTTGCCCCTGGGGCATCGCGACCTTTACGTGACGGTATTGAGGCGTTTCTCGGCCGGCAGTCAAGCCAACTGCCCTTCCTGCGTTGGCATGGCCTGAAGTGACAGTGGGCTGACCGGAGGTGCTGGAAAGAATCAGGCATGCGCGATACTGTACATGAATACAGTATCCGAGGTAGGCCATGATTCCTCCAGCACCGCAAAAGGGCCGTGGCACGGCGCACAATCCGCACAACCGCTTTGCCCCCAGCCATTCGATGGCGGAGGATGACGGCTGGTATCAGGAGGTGCCGCAAACCCAGGGCACCGAGGTACGGGTAGAGACGGCCAAATCGGTGATCAGCCGCAATACCTCGCCCGACCTGCCCTTCGACCGTTCCATCAACCCATACCGTGGCTGCGAGCACGGTTGCATCTACTGCTATGCCCGCCCTTCCCACGCTTACTGGGACCTATCCCCCGGCCTGGATTTCGAGACAAAGCTGATTGCCAAGACCAACGCCGCCGAGGTGCTTGCGCAACAGTTGAGCAAACCGGGTTACGTGTGCGCGCCGATCAACCTGGGTTCCAATACCGACCCGTACCAGCCGATCGAACGTGAACAACTGCTGACCCGGCGCCTGCTCGAAGTGCTGCTGCGTTTTCGCCACCCGGTGACCATCGTCACCAAGGGGTCGCTGGTGCTGCGCGACCTCGACCTGCTGGCCGAGATGGCTCGCCAGCGCCTGGTGCGGGTGATGATCAGCCTGACCACGCTGGACGATGACTTGAAACGGGTACTGGAACCGCGTGCGGCGTCACCCAAGGCGCGCTTGCGGGCGATCCGCGTGTTGCGCGAGGCGGGAGTGCCGGTGGGCGTGTTGTGTTCGCCGATGATTCCGATGATCAACGACAGTGAACTGGAACGGCTGCTGGAGGCGGCGAGGCAGGCAGGTGCACAGAGCGCAGCCTACATGATGTTGCGCCTGCCGCTGGAAGTGGCACCGTTGTTCGAGCAATGGCTGCAGGACCATTACCCGCAGCGGGCGGCGCATGTGTTGAGCCTGATCCGCCAGAGCCGCGGCGGCGAACTGTATGACAGCCGCTTTGGTGCGCGCATGCGCGGTGAAGGCGTGTTTGCCGAGTTGCTGGCGCAGCGTTTTGCCAAGGCCATGAAGCGGCTGGAGTTCAAAGAGCGAGAAGCGCAGGCGCTGGATTGTTCGGCGTTTTGCCCGCCGGGTGGGCAGATGGCGTTGTTCTGATGTTTGAGCAGAGCACGGCTTTTGTGGGAGCGGGCGCGCCCGCGAACACCGGCGCAGCCGGTGCCATGTACCGAGTTGCCTCCTTCGCGGCCACGCCCGCTCCCACAGGTTCTGCGCAGGTTCCGGGTTCCCACGTGTGGCGCATTGCCAGCCCTCAATGCAACTAATTCAAGTTGATAATTGCAGTAATGGCTCTTGGCAGTTGATGTTTTTTTGCTATTATCCAATACCCGCCTTTCTCATCTGGAACACCCGTTCTAGAGCCTTCGAATTAAGTTTCAGTTAAGTTTTCCCCGCTAGCGTAGGAAATCAGTCTTCACCGACTGTGATCTATGGCCCGTGCGTGTCATCTAAATCCCTGCATAGCCAGAATCTTTCACCGGTAAAATGGATTTACCTACAAACCGTCAAGAGGATGAATCATGCCCGTCAAGGACCCATCCAAGGTCGTACCGCAGGTCCCCGCGGAGAGCGCCGATGCCGCCCTGAAGCACATCGTCGACGGCTTCCTGCGTTTTCACCATGACGTTTTCCCCGAGCAGCAAGAGCTGTTCAAGAAGCTCGCCACCGCGCAAACCCCGCGAGCCATGTTCATCACCTGCGCCGACTCGCGCATTGTTCCCGAGCTGATCACCCAGAGTTCACCTGGCGACCTGTTCGTGACCCGTAACGTCGGTAACGTGGTACCGCCGTATGGCCAGATGAACGGCGGCGTTTCCAGCGCCATCGAATACGCCGTACTGGCGTTGAAAGTGCATCACATCATCGTCTGCGGCCACTCCGACTGCGGCGCCATGCGTGCCGTACTCAACCCGCAATCGCTGACCAAGATGCCGACCGTGTCCGCTTGGTTGCGCCACGCCGAAGTGGCCCGCACCGTGGTCGAGAACAACTGCTCGTGCGGCAGCGAACATGAAACCATGCAGGTGCTGACCAAGGAAAACGTCATCGCCCAGCTGCATCACCTGCGCACCCACCCTTCGGTGGCTTCGCGCCTGGCAGCCGGTGAGCTGTACATCCATGGCTGGGTCTACGACATCGAGACCAGCAAGATCGAAGCCTACGACGCCGCCAGCGATACCTTCCTGCCCTTGGCTGCTGGCGAGCCGGTCCCCTGCGCTACTCCGAGAGGCCGCTACTAAGCGACCCATCCACCCGCTGGAACCTTGATAGCCGGCTGCACCCCGTAGGGGTGTGGCACGGCCTTCGGCTGCCTTGAATTCCCTGACTGCCTTGCCGGCACTCCCGCTGGCGGCCCGCGCCTGCGCGCTCGTCAGGGGCAAACGTGCCCACGGCCAGGGGAATGGCTGTGTGACAAAGAAAGGAGAAACACGGTGAACACTACACAGTTGAAAGCGGCCCTGCCGCGTGAGTTGCTGGCGTCGGTGGTGGTCTTCCTGGTGGCACTGCCGTTGTGCATGGGCATTGCGATCGCCTCTGGCATGCCGCCGGCCAAAGGCCTGATTACCGGCATTATTGGCGGTATTGTCGTAGGTTTCCTCGCCGGTTCGCCGCTGCAGGTCAGTGGCCCGGCCGCAGGTCTGGCGGTATTGGTATTCGAGCTGGTACGCCAGCATGGCATGGCCATGCTCGGGCCGATCCTGCTGCTGGCCGGCTTGCTGCAGTTACTGGCCGGGCGCCTGCGCCTGGGCTGCTGGTTCCGGGTTACCGCTCCGGCGGTGGTGTACGGCATGTTGGCGGGGATTGGCGTGCTGATCGTGCTTTCGCAGGTGCATGTGATGTTCGACACCGCGCCGCAGCCATCCGGCATGCAGAACCTGCTGGAGTTCCCGGCGACCGTGGCCGCCGCCCTGCCGCAGGAAAGCGCCGGCTCTGGTTGGATGGCCGGTGCGCTTGGCCTGGGCACCATCGCCATCATGTGGAGCTGGGAGCGGCTGCGACCGCAGCGGCTGCGCTTCGTCCCGGGTGCCCTGCTGGGTGTGTCGGCCATGACGGCCATCAGCATCTGGCTGGCTTTGCCGGTGAACCGCGTACAGGTGCCGGCCGACCTGTCCGAGGCCATCGACTGGATCCGCCCTGGTGACCTGATGCAACTGGCCGACCCTACCTTGTTGGTCGCCGCTTTTGCCCTGGCCTTCATCGCCAGTGCCGAAACCTTGTTGTCGGCTGCAGCGGTTGACCGCATGCACAGCGGCCAGCGTTCGGACTTTGATCGTGAACTGTCGGCCCAGGGCATCGGCAACATGCTGTGCGGGGTGCTCGGTGCGTTGCCGATGACCGGGGTGATCGTGCGTAGCTCGGCCAACGTGCAGGCGGGTGCGCAGACCCGGGCTTCGGCGATCTTCCATGGCCTCTGGCTGTTGGCGTTCGTGGTGGCGCTGAGCAGCGTGCTGCAGCAGATCCCGGTGGCTAGCCTGGCGGGTGTGCTGGTGTTCACCGGGGTCAAGCTGGTGGATTTCAAGGCGTTTCGTGGGCTGGGCCGCTATGGCCGCATGCCGATGTTCACCTACGCGGCGACGGCGCTGGCGATCATCTTTACCGACCTGCTGACTGGCGTATTGCTGGGCTTTGCCTTGACCTTGCTGAAGCTGGCACTGAAGGCGGCGCGGTTGAAGATCAATCTGGTCAGCCTGGAGAAGGCTGGGCACATGGAATTGCGGCTTAGTGGCGCGGCCACCTTCCTCAAGGTGCCGGCGCTGACCCAGGTGCTGGATAGCGTGCCGGCGGGGACCACGCTGCATGTGCCGCTGGGTAACCTGAGCTATATCGACCACTCGTGCCTTGAGCTGCTTGAGGATTGGGGGCGCAGTAATTCGGCCAATGGGTCGCGTTTGCTGATCGAGCAGCGGCGCTTGAAGCGGCGGATCGAGGGGCGGATGCGGACTAAGGCGGGGGTTGGGGCCTGAAGCTGAAAGTCTGTATCGCCTGAACTGGCCTCTTCGCGGGTAAACCCGCTCCCACAGGTACTGCACAGGCTATGAACCCTGTGGAGTACCTGTGGGAGCGGGTTTACCCGCGAAGAGGCCGGGACAGGAATATCAGGCCGGCTGGCCCAGCTCCACCCCCAGCTGCCGCGACAGGCACGGCCAGCGCTTCCAGGCCGCGCCCGTTTCCGGGCTGCTCAATTTCTCGCGGTAGGCCTCCACCGACTCCACCGCGAAGCTTTCGTCGTTCAACATTTCATCCACCGAGTGGTGCACCACTTCATCCAGCTGATTGGCAAACGTCTCGCCAATCAACTGGTGGGCAATCAGGTTGGCGACGGTGGTGTCGACCGGGATCAACGGTTGCTGGAAGTGGCGGATGTACAGGTCGTTCACCTCTTCCACCAGGCGGTGCGCCAGGTAGGCCTCATCCAGCAGGCAGTCCAGGCCCACATGCCCTTGCATCACGCTGGGCGGCTGCAGGAAGTAGGCTTCGGCGATTTTCAGTACAGGTTTGATCTGCGATTCGATCCCGGCCTCGCGGGCGACCTCATGGGCGGCCTCAAGCAGTTCCGGAACCTGTTCGATGTAGGCGCTGACGAAGCGCGCCAAAGTACCCTGGGCGTCCTGCTCAGGCAGTTGGATCGAGGGGTGCAGGTGGGGCAGTTGCAGCTCGAGACGCTTTTTCAGTTGGCCGGTCTGGCCTTCGTGTTGATGGGCTTGGCTTACCTGCTCGCGTACAGCAGCGATGTTCATGACAACTCCAGGGACATTACGTTTCAAACGGAAGACACTAAATTAGCTCGGTATACAGAATACCTAAGACGCATTTGTTATAAGTCTCGCAAACGTGTGCATGCTCAGGCATATCGAAAAGCCATTATTGTGCCATGCCGCGTCAAGCGCGCGGTTTTCAGGCCATTCAGCCATTTCATGAAGTTCATTTCACGGGCTTCGTTGCGTGCCGTTGGTCGCTGTCTATACTCCCGGTGAACGTGATTCGTTGATGAGGCCCGACTGCTTTTAGCAGGGGCTCGGTCGTCGAAGCCAGGTAGTCTTGACCACCGTTCCCTCTTGCCGCAGGCCACGCCTCCGGGACTACAAGAACGAGAAGGGGAACCCGCAATGATGCGACATCCACATGTCTGGATGGGCCTCCTGTTGTGGTCGGTTTTTGGTCAGGCCAACGCCGCCTGGACCGTGAACATGCACCCAGGCGCGACGGAAGTCTCCAACGCCGTCTTCGACCTGCACATGACCATCTTCTGGATCTGCGTGATCATCGGCATCGTTGTCTTTGGCGCGATGTTCTGGTCCATGGTCATCCACCGCCGTTCCACCGGCCAGCAGGCTGCGCATTTCCACGAGCACACCTGGGTGGAAATCCTCTGGACCGTGGTCCCCTTCCTGATCCTGGTAGCCATGGCCATCCCGGCCACCAAGACCCTGATCGACATCTACGATGCCAGCGAGTCGGACATCGATATCCAGGTTACCGGCTACCAGTGGAAGTGGCACTACAAATACCTTGGCCAGGACGTGGAGTTCTTCAGCAACCTGGCCACCCCCACCGAGCAGATCCACAACAAGGCACCCAAGGACGAGCACTACCTGCTCGAAGTCGACCAGCCGCTGGTGCTGCCGGTGGGTGCCAAGGTGCGCTTCCTGGTGACTGCTGCCGACGTCATCCACTCCTGGTGGGTGCCGGCCTTCGCGGTCAAGCGTGATGCCATCCCCGGCTTCGTCAACGAAGCCTGGACCCGTATCGAGAAGCCCGGCATCTACCGCGGCCAGTGCACCGAGCTGTGCGGCAAGGACCACGGTTTCATGCCGGTGGTGGTCGAGGTCAAGTCCAAGGCCGACTACGACACCTGGCTGGGCGAGCGCAAGGCTGAAGCTGCCAAGCTCAAGGAGCTGACCAGCAAGGAATGGACCCTGGAAGAACTGGTGGAACGTGGTGACAAGGTCTACCACACCACCTGCGTGGCCTGTCACCAGGCCGAAGGCCAGGGCCTGCCGCCGATGTTCCCTGCGCTCAAGGGCTCGAAGATCGCCACCGGGCCGAAGGAAGCCCACCTGGGCATCGTCTTCCACGGCAAGCCCGGCACGGCCATGGCCGCGTTCGGCAAGCAGCTCTCGGAAGTCGACATCGCCGCCGTGGTCACCTACGAGCGCAACGCCTGGGGCAACAACAAGGGTGACATGGTCACGCCGAAGGACGTGCTGGCGCTGAAGCAGGCAGAAGCGCAATGAACCGGGTTACTCGCGGCAATCAATGGATTGCAGGAGACAGGACATGAGTGCAGTGATCGACGACCACGCCCACGGCCATGACCATGCGCACGGCCCGGCCAAGGGCCTGATGCGCTGGGTGCTGACTACCAACCACAAGGACATCGGCACGATGTACCTGTGGTTCAGCTTCATCATGTTCCTGCTCGGCGGCTCGTTCGCCATGGTGATCCGCGCCGAGCTGTTCCAGCCTGGCCTGCAGATCGTCCAGCCGGAGTTCTTCAACCAGATGACCACCATGCACGGCCTGATCATGGTGTTCGGTGCGGTGATGCCGGCCTTCGTCGGCCTGGCCAACTGGATGATCCCGCTGATGATCGGCGCGCCCGACATGGCTTTGCCGCGGATGAACAACTTCAGCTTCTGGCTGCTGCCGGCAGCTTTCCTGCTACTGGTCTCGACCCTGTTCAGCCCGGGCGGCGGGCCCAACTTTGGCTGGACCTTCTACGCCCCGCTGTCCACCACCTACGCGCCGGCCAGCGTCACCTTCTTCATTTTTGCCATCCACCTGATGGGCATCAGCTCGATCATGGGCGCGATCAACGTGATCGCCACCATCCTCAACCTGCGTGCTCCAGGCATGACCCTGATGAAGATGCCACTGTTCGTCTGGACCTGGCTGATTACCGCATTCCTGCTGATTGCGGTGATGCCGGTGCTGGCCGGCGTCGTGACCATGATGCTGATGGACATCCACTTCGGTACAAGCTTCTTCAGTGCCGCCGGCGGTGGTGACCCGGTGCTGTTCCAGCACGTGTTCTGGTTCTTCGGCCACCCCGAGGTATACATCATGATCCTGCCGGCCTTCGGCGCGGTCAGCTCGATCATCCCGGCGTTCTCGCGCAAGCCGCTGTTCGGCTACACCTCGATGGTATACGCCACCGGCGCCATCGCCTTCCTGTCGTTCATCGTCTGGGCCCACCACATGTTCGTGGTCGGTATTCCCGTGGTCGGCGAGCTGTTCTTCATGTACGCCACCATGCTGATCGCCGTGCCTACCGGGGTGAAGGTGTTCAACTGGGTCAGCACCATGTGGGAGGGCTCGCTGACCTTCGAAACGCCGATGCTGTTCGCCATCGCCTTTGTCATCCTGTTCACCATAGGCGGATTCAGCGGGCTGATGCTTGCCATCGCTCCAGCGGACTTCCAGTACCACGACACCTACTTCGTGGTGGCGCACTTCCATTATGTGCTGGTGCCTGGGGCTATCTTTGGCATCTTCGCCTCGGCCTACTACTGGCTGCCGAAATGGACTGGCCACATGTATGACGAAACCCTGGGCAAGCTGCACTTCTGGCTATCGTTCGTCGGCATGAACATGGCCTTCTTCCCCATGCACTTCGTGGGGCTGGCCGGCATGCCACGGCGGATCCCCGACTACAACCTGCAGTTCGCCGACTTCAACATGGTGTCGTCGATCGGCGCGTTCATGTTCGGTGCCACGCAGATCTTCTTCCTGTTCATCGTCATCAAGTGCATCCGCGGCGGCGCGCCGGCACCGGCCAAGCCATGGGATGGCGCCGAGGGCCTGGAGTGGTCGATCCCTTCGCCTGCGCCTTATCACACCTTCCAGACGCCACCGGAAGTGAAATAGGAACCGTGCCATGAGCGGCCTTTCGCTGAAACGCCTGGTGTTGCGCCTGCTGATGCTGACGGTGGTGATGTTCGCCTTCGGCTTCGCCCTGGTGCCCATTTATGACGTGATGTGCAAGGCCTTCGGCATCAACGGCAAGACCGGTGGGCAGTATGAAGGCAGCCAGGTCAGCGATCCGACGCGTTCGGTGCGGGTGCAGTTCATGTCGACCAATGCCAGCGACATGGTCTGGGACTTCTATTCCACCGCAGACCAGCTGGAGGTCAACCCGGGTGCGGTGAACCAGATGATCTTCATCGCCCACAACCCGACCGATCGGCCGATGAGTGCGCAAGCCATCCCCAGCATCACCCCGGCCGAGGCCGCGGCGTACTTCCACAAGACCGAGTGCTTCTGCTTCACCCAGCAGGTGCTGCAGCCCGGCGAACGCATCGAGATGCCGGTGCGCTTCATTGTCGACCGCGACCTGCCGGCCAGCGTGAAGCACCTGACACTGGCCTACACCTTGTTCGACATCACCGCTCGCCACCCGCCGGTCGCGCATGTCGCGGTTCAGGACGTCCAGGGCGCCCGTTAAGGGAAGGAGAACAGCAATGGCAAGTCATGAGCACTATTACGTTCCGGCGCAGAGCAAGTGGCCGATCATCGCCACCATCGGCATGTTCATCACGGTGTTCGGCCTGGGTACCTGGTTCAACGACATGAAGGCCGGCCACCCCGAGTCGCACGGGCCGCTGATCTTCTTCATCGGTGCGTTGTTCCTGGCCTACATGCTGTTCGGCTGGTTCGGTTCGGTGGTGCGGGAGAGCCGCGCGGGGCTGTACAGCCCGCAACTGGACCGCTCGTTCCGCTGGGGCATGAGCTGGTTCATTTTCTCCGAGGTGATGTTCTTCCTAGCCTTCTTCGGTGCGCTGTTCTACGTGCGCGTGCTGGCCGGGCCGTGGCTGGGCGGTGAAGGGGCCAAGGGTGTTGCGCACATGTTGTGGCCGACCTTCGAATTCACCTGGCCGCTGCTGCACACGCCCGACCCAAAACTGTTCCCGCCGCCCAAGGAAGTGATCGACCCGTGGCACCTGCCGCTGATCAACACCATCTTGCTGGTCAGCTCCAGCGTGACCATCACCATCGCCCACCATGCCCTGCGTCGCGGCCACCGTGGCCCGCTGAAATTCTGGATGGCGCTGACCATCGTCCTGGGCGCCAGCTTCATCGCGTTGCAGGCCTACGAGTACCACGAGGCCTATACCAAGCTGGGGCTGACGCTGGGGTCGGGTATCTACGGCGCGACGTTCTTCATGCTCACCGGCTTCCACGGCGCCCACGTGACCTTGGGCACGATCATCCTGATCGTGATGTTCGTGCGCATCTTGCGCGGGCATTTCAACCCGGAGAAACACTTTGGTTTCGAGGCGGCCAGTTGGTACTGGCACTTCGTCGATGTGGTGTGGGTGGGGTTGTTCATCTTTGTCTATGTGTTGTGAATAGAGAACCCTGTGGGAGCGGGCGCGCCCGCGAATGCGTCGGTACATTCAACATCGCATTCGCGGGCATGCCCGCTCCCACAGGGTCAGGTGAAAACTTCAGAAGGGGGCGTGTGAGACCAGCTGACCGCTGATGAAGCCCCAGGCCACCAGGCCGATGGTGAGGGCCGCCAGGGTCACCCGCACGGTCAGTGCCTTCAGCAAACGGGTCGAGTTTTCATCGTCCTTGACCAGAAACACCAGGCCGCTGAACAGGCTGGCAATCGTAGCCAACAGCATCAGGACAATCGCGGCCTTGAGCATGGCGATACTCCGGGGGGATGCGGTGATGTGGATAAGTATAGCGATCGGCCCGACGAGGCTCCGATGAGGCCGTTTCGTCCGGGCTGGGTACCAACCCTGGTGGTGCTTGCGCTGCTGCCGGGGCTGATCGCGCTTGGCTGCTGGCAACTCGGCCGTGCCGAGGAAAAGCGCGTGCTGCTGGCCGCCTATGCCGAGCGGCGGGTCGAAGCGCCAGTGGCCATGGCCCAGCTGACAGCGAACCAGGACAATGCCTTCCGCCGCGTGCATCTCTATGGCCGCTTCGATGCCGAGCACAGCTTGCTTCTGGACAACCGCATGCGTGACGGCCAGGCCGGTGTCGAACTGCTGCAACCCTTCCATGATCAGGCGAGCGGCGTGTGGCTGCTGGTCAACCGCGGCTGGCTGCCTTGGCCGGACCGCCGCGTGCCGGTGCATTTCGATACCCCTGCCCAGGCGTTGGCGCTGGACGCTTCGGTGTATGTCGCGCCTGGTAGCACGTTCCAGCTGCACCCCGACCCTGCAGGCGGCCAGTGGCCGCACCTGCTGACTGCCGTGGATGCCGCGCAGCTATGGCAACAGCTCGATCGCGATGGCTTCGCCCATGAGCTGCGCCTGGAACCCGGCCCGGCGACCTATCGCCTGGACTGGCCGGTCGTTGCCATGGGCCCGGAAAAACACCTGGGTTACGCCGTGCAATGGTTTGCCCTGGCAACCACTTTGGTACTGCTCTACCTCTACTTCGGCTGGCACCACAACAAGGAGAAACGCCATGGCCACCGCCACTCCACTGGACGTGCCTGAACGCAGCAAACCCAGAGCCCGCGGGCGTTTGCAGCTGCTGCTGATTCTGCTGGTGGTGCTCGGGCCGATGGTTCTGGCCACCAGCATGTACAAGCTCAAGTTCTGGGTGCCGGACGGCCGCAGCTACCACGGCGTGATGATCGGCAACGGTGAGAGCCTTTCCGATCTCGGCGTGGCGGGCCAGGACGAGCGCTGGCAGCTGCTGGTGAGCACACCCACAGCCTGTGCCGAGGATTGCCAGCGGCTGGTGTACCTGGCCCGGCAGATCCAGGTCGGCCTGGGCCGTGATGCCAGCCGTGCCAGCCATGCCCTGGCGGCCGCCCAGCCGGCAAGTGCCGATTACCAGGCGTTGCTCGGCCGCGAATACCCACAGTTGCAGCGTTACCCGCTGGATGCGCAACGCTACCTGCAAAAGGTCGGCGAGACCGGCCCGCAGCTGTGGATCGTCGACCCACACGGCAACCTGGTGCTGCGCTACGACGCCAAGGTCAACGGCAAGCATGTGCTGGACGACCTGCGCCACCTGCTCAAGCTGTCCAACATCGGCTAGGAGCCTGCCATGGCCAGACCCGGATTCCGCCTTGCTGTGTTCGCCACCTTGCTGGCACTGCTGGTCGTCCTGCTCGGTGCCTATACCCGCCTGACCCACGCCGGCCTCGGCTGCCCGGACTGGCCGGGTTGCTACGGCTTCATCAGCGTGCCCAAGAGCGAAGCGCAGCTGGCTCATGCCGAGCTGCATTTCCCCGAACATCCGGTGGAAGCCGCCAAGGGCTGGGCCGAGATGGTCCACCGCTACTTCGCCGGCACCCTGGCGATGGTGATCGCCCTGCTCGCCTTGCAGGCGCTGCGCCGGCATGCCCGCGATGGCCAGCCTTACCGCCTGCCCTTGCTGCTGCTGGGCGTGGTGCTGGCCCAGGCAGCCTTCGGCATGTGGACGGTCACCCTCAAGCTGTGGCCGCAGGTGGTCACCGCGCATCTACTCGGCGGCTTCACTACCCTGAGTTTGTTGTTCCTGTTGTCCCTGCGTCTGTCCCGGGCCTTTGCGCCTTTGCCAAAGCTGCCATTGAGCCTGCGCCGGATCGCCGCGCTGGCCTTGCTGGTGGTGATCGGCCAGATCGCCCTGGGCGGCTGGGTCAGTGCCAACTACGCGGCCGTCGCCTGCATCGACCTGCCCACCTGCCACGGCCAGTGGTGGCCGGCGGCGGACTTCAGCAACGGGTTCCATCTGACCCAGCACGTCGGGCCCAACTACCTGGGTGGGCAACTGGACAGTGATGCGCGCACGGCCATCCACATCAGCCACCGCCTGGGTGCACTGCTGGTGACCTGCGTGCTGCTGATGCTCAGCTGGAAGCTGCACCGCTGCGGCCTCCCTGGCCTGGCGCGGCTGGTGCTGCTGGCGCTGGTGGTGCAAGTCGGCCTGGGCATCAGCAATGTGCTGCTGCACCTGCCGCTGGCCGTGGCCGTGGCGCACAACGCTGGTGGGGCGCTGTTGCTGCTGAGCATGGTGCTGGTGAACTACCGCATCCGCGTGGTCGACAAGGTTCGCGTGGGTGTCGGCCATGGCTGGCGCCTGCGGCCCGTGGCTGGCGTGAGCATTTCCCACCACATGAGGAATGACTCGTGGCGACGCTTCTGAGCGCACAGAGGGCCAGTTGGCGTGACTACCTGGAGCTGACCAAGCCCAAGGTGGTGGTGCTGATGCTGATCACCTCGCTGGCGGGCATGTTCCTTGCCACCCGTGCGGGTGTCAGCTGGAGCGTGCTGCTGTTCGGCAACTTGGGCATCGGCTTTTGTGCAGGCGGCGCGGCGGTGGTCAATCATGTGGTGGACCGACGCATCGACGCGCTGATGGCGCGTACCCACAAACGGCCGCTTGCCCAGGGCCGGGTCGAACCGCTGCCGGCGCTGCTGTTCGCCCTGGCGCTGGCGCTACTTGGCATGGCCCTGCTGCTGGTATTCACCAACGCCCTCACCGCCTGGCTGACACTGGCTTCCCTGCTCGGTTATGCGGTGCTCTACACCGGTTTTCTCAAGCGCGCTACGCCACAGAATATCGTCATCGGCGGCTTGGCTGGCGCCGCCCCGCCGTTGCTGGGCTGGGTGGCGGTCAGTGGGCATGTCAGCGCCGAGCCCCTGCTGCTGGTGCTGATCATCTTCGCCTGGACCCCACCACACTTCTGGGCCTTGGCCATCCACCGCAAGGAGGAATACGCCAAGGCCGATATACCGATGCTGCCGGTGACCCACGGCGAGCGCTACACCAAGCTGCATATCCTGCTGTACACCCTGGTATTGCTGGCGGTAAGCATGCTGCCGTACGCCATCCATATGAGCGGCCCGCTGTACCTGGCCTGTGCCCTTGTACTGGGCCTGCGCTTCCTGCAATGGGCATGGGTGTTGTACCGTGGCAGCCGGCCGCACGCAGCGATCGGCACCTTCAAGTACTCTATCGGCTACCTGTTCGCGCTGTTCATCGCGTTGCTCCTCGACCACTACCTGTTGCTGAACCTATGACCCGAACCCAGAAAACCGTCTTCATCCTCGTTGCCCTGGTCGCGTTGATCCTGGGCCTGACCGTCAACAAGGTGCTCAATGGCCGCGACCAGCCCAACCCCACCGAGCTGATCGATGCCGGCATCATCCTGCTGCCGCAGAGCCGTACCGTGGCCGACGTGACCATGACCAACCAGGACGGCCAGCCGGTGCAACTGGATGACCTGAAGGGCAAATGGTCGTTGCTGTTCTTCGGCTACACCTACTGCCCGGACATCTGCCCGACCACCCTGGCCCAGCTGCGCCAGGTGAAGAGCGAGCTGCCCAAGGAGGCCGTCGACCGGCTGCAGGTGGTGCTGGTGAGCGTTGACCCGAACCGCGACACGCCGAACCAGCTGAAGCAGTACCTGGGTTATTTCGACAAGGATTTCGTCGGGGTGGCGGGGTCGATCGAGGATACCCAGAAGCTGGCCAATGCCTTGAGCATTCCGTTCATTCCGGCCGATACCAGCAAGCCGGGGTATACCGTGGATCACAGCGGCAACCTGGCGGTTGTGGGGCCGGATGGGCGTCAGCGCGGGTTCATTCGGGCGCCGTTCAACAACCAGAAGCTGGTGGCGCAGTTGCCCGGGCTCGTGAAGCGGGATTGAGTTAGCCCCAGAAGCTTCGCGGGTAAACCCGCTCCCACAGGTACAGCGTAGGCCGTGAGCCTTGCGCTATCCCTGTGGGAGCGGGTTTACCCGCGAAGAGTCCAGCGCGATGTGACGGCTTAGAACGCCGGAACCACAGCGCCTTTGTACTTCTCGTTGATGAACTGCTTCACCTCAGGCGAGTGCAGCGCAGCAGCCAGCTTTTTCATGGCGTCCGAGTCCTTGTTGTCCGGGCGGGCAACCAGGATGTTCACGTAAGGCGAGTCGCTGCCTTCGATGACCAGGGCGTCTTTTTCCGGGTTCAGCTTGGCTTCCAGCGCGTAGTTGGTGTTGATCAGGGCAGCATCGACCTGGGTCAGCACGCGCGGGATGGTGGCCGCTTCCAGCTCACGGAACTTCAGGCTTTTCGGGTTCTCGGCAACATCCTTCACGGTGGACAGGATGTTCTTGTTGTCCTTCAGCTTGATCACACCGGCCTTGTCCAGCAGCAGCAGCGCGCGGCCGCCGTTGGTGGCGTCGTTGGGGATGACCACGGTGGCGCCGGAGGACAGCTCGTCCAGCTTCTTGATCTTGGTCGAGTACACGCCCAGCGGCTCGATGTGCACGCCGGCAACGCTCACCAGGTTGGTACCCTTGGCCTTGTTGAACTCATCCAGGTACGGCTGGTGCTGGAAGAAGTTGGCGTCCAGGCGCTTTTCCGCCACCTGCACGTTCGGCTGGATGTAGTCGGTGAATTCCTTGACCTTCAGCTCCACGCCCTCTTTCGCCAGAACAGGTTTGACGAAGTTGAGGATCTCGGCGTGCGGAACCGGGGTAGCGGCAACGGTCAGGGACTCGGCGTGGGCCGAGAAGGCCGCGACAGCGGCGACAACAGCAAGCAGCTTCTTCATTGATCACTCCTTGTGAGGGCCGCGACGGCCCCCGAACGGGTCGGCCGGGCCGACCCCATTGGGGTTACTTACGGGAAAAATGCACGACCAGTTTGTCGCCCACGCTCTGCAGGACTTGAACCAGTACCAGCAACAGCACCACTGTGACTACCATCACGTCGGTCTGGAAACGCTGGTAGCCGAAGCGGATGGCCAGGTCGCCCAGGCCGCCGGCACCGACCACACCAGCCATGGCGGTGTACGAAACCAGGGTGATGGCGGTTACGGTAATGGCGGCGAAGATGCCCGGGCGAGCTTCCGGCAGCAGTGCGCTGGTGATGATCTGGCGGGTGGTGGCGCCCATCGACTGGGTGGCTTCGATGATGCCGCGGTCCACTTCACGCAGGGCGGTTTCCACCAGGCGCGCGAAGAACGGCGTGGCACCCACCACCAGCGGCGGAATGGCGCCGGCTACGCCCAGCGAAGTGCCGGTGATCAGCACTGTGATCGGGATCATAACGATCAGCAGGATGATGAACGGCAGCGAGCGCAGGATGTTGACGATCAGCGACAGCAGCGCATACACACCCTTCTGTTCGAACATCTGCTTTGGCCCGCAGAGGAACAGCAGCACGCCCAGCGGCAGGCCGAGCAGCACGGTGAAGAACAGCGAGCCGAACAGCATGATCATGGTGTCGACGCTGGCCAGCCAGATTTCGGCCCAGTCGACGTTGGCAAAGAAATTCAGGGCGTCCATCAACGCAGTACCTCCATATGTACGTCAGCTGCCTTGAAGCGGGCGAACGCCGCTTCCATGTCACCGCCGATCAGGGCGAGGGTGAGCTGGCCATAGGGGACATCCTTGATGCGGTCGATACGCCCGGCGAGGATGCTGTAGTCCACGCCGGTTTCGCGGGCCACGGTGCCCAGCAGCGGCGCATAGGTGGCGTCGCCCTGGAAGGTCAGGCGCACGATACGGCCCGGCACGTGGGCGAAGTCGTCACGCTGCTCGCCTTCGTCAACCTGCTCGTCTTCCTGGACGAAGCGCTTGGTGGTGGGGTGCTGCGGGTGCAGGAACACCTCGGCCACCGAGCCCTGCTCGACGATCTGGCCGGCGTCCATCACTGCCACGCGGTCGCAGACCCGGCGGATCACGTCCATTTCGTGCGTGATCAGCACAATGGTCAGCTTCAGCTCACGGTTGATTTCGGCCAGCAATTGCAGGACCGAGGCGGTGGTTTGCGGGTCGAGGGCGCTGGTGGCCTCGTCGCACAGCAGGATCTTCGGGTTGGTGGACAGGGCGCGGGCGATGCCGACGCGCTGCTTCTGGCCACCGGACAGCTGCGCCGGGTACTTTCTGGCGTGGTCGGAAAGGCCGACGCGGGCCAGCAGCTCGGTCACGCGCTTGTCGATTTCGCTGCGCGACAGCTCGCCGGCCAGGGTCAGTGGCAAGGCGACGTTGTCGGCGACAGTCTTGGAGGCCAGCAGGTTGAAGTGCTGGAAAATCATCCCGACCTGCTGACGGAAACCGCGCAGCTGGCTCGCGTTGAACGCGGTAACGTCTTCGCCGTCGACGATGATCTTGCCGCCGGAAGGCTCTTCCAGGCGGTTGATCAGGCGCAGCATGGTGCTCTTGCCGGCGCCGGAATGGCCGATCAGGCCGAACACCTGGCCATCTTCGATGGTCAGGCTGGTCGGATTCAGTGCGGGGATTTCCCTACCGGCGACGCGGTAGGTCTTGTGTACCTGTTGGAACTCGATCACGTAGCGAACCTTGTGGGGCGCATGGAATTTGGGTCAGCGGTTAGCTGGGGTCGCGCATTTTAGCCTTTTCCCATAGCTGTTCTTAGCATTTATTTCGTAATGCACCAATCCTTCGGGCATATCGCGACAACCGGTAATCCTGATTGAACGCTCGGCAAAGCCTCCCGGTCACTACTTGCACACAGCCCGAAACGGGTATGCCTTAAGACTGACGAGGAGAGCCGATCATGCCCAGCAAGAACACGGACGCGCCAAAGCACAGCGAGGCCGCTGGCACCCAGACCCCGGACCGGGCCAATACCAACGCCAAGTTGCAGAGCCTGGAGGCTGACCGAAGCGATGCCACAGGCAGTGCGTTGCGTACCAACCAGGGGGTGCGCATCGCTGACAATCAGAACACGCTCAAGGCGGGGGATAGAGGCCCCTCGTTGCTCGAAGATTTCATCATGCGCGAAAAGATCACGCACTTTGACCACGAGCGCATTCCTGAGCGCATCGTGCATGCGCGAGGAACAGGGGCGCATGGCTATTTCCAGAGCTATGGCAACCACGCCGAGCTGACCAAAGCCGGCTTCCTGCAGGACCCGGAGAAAGTCACGCCCGTCTTCGTGCGATTTTCCACGGTACAAGGCCCGCGCGGATCAGCCGACACCGTGCGTGACGTGAGGGGCTTTGCTGTGAAGTTCTACACCGACGAGGGCAACTTCGACCTGGTGGGCAACAACATGCCGGTGTTCTTCATCCAGGATGCGATCAAATTCCCGGATTTCGTCCACGCCGTAAAGCCGGAGCCGCACAACGAGATCCCGACCGGCGCTTCGGCCCATGACACCTTTTGGGATTTCGTCTCGCTGGTACCGGAGTCGGCTCATATGGTCATGTGGGCGATGTCGGACCGCGCTATCCCGCGCAGCTTGCGGATGATGGAAGGGTTCGGGGTGCATACGTTCCGCCTGATCAACGCCCAGGGCGTAGCCAGTTTCGTCAAATTCCACTGGAAACCGCGCCAGGGTGTGCACTCCTTGCTATGGGACGAAGCGCAGAAGCTGGCAGGCAAGGATGCTGATTTCCAGCGTCGCGACCTGTGGGAGGCTATCGAGACGGGTGATTACCCTGAATGGGAACTGGGTGTGCAGATCGTGCCGGAAGCCGACGAGCACAAATTCGATTTCGACCTGCTGGACCCGACCAAGATAATCCCGGAAGAACTGGTGCCGGTTACACCTGTGGGCAGGATGGTCCTGAATCGCAACCCGGACAACTTCTTTGCCGAAGTGGAGCAGGTGGCGTTCTGCCCGGCTCATATCGTGCCTGGCATCGACTTTACCAACGACCCTTTGTTGCAGGGACGCCTGTTCTCCTACACCGACACGCAGCTTAGCCGCCTCGGCGGGCCCAACTTCCACCAGATCCCGATCAACCGCCCCGTCGCTCCTAACCACAACAACCAGCGTGACGCCTTGCATCAGCATCTGGTGCACAAGGGGCGCGCATCCTACGAGCCCAATTCCATCGACGGTGGCTGGCCGAAGGAAACGCCACCAGCCGCGCAGGATGGCGGCTTCGAGAGCTACCAGGAGCGTATCGATGCGCACAAGATCCGCCAGCGCAGCGATTCGTTCAGCGACCATTTCTCGCAGGCGCGGTTGTTCTTCCAGAGCATGAGCCCGACCGAGCAGCAGCACATCATCAAGGCTTACAGCTTTGAGCTGGGCAAGGTGGAGCGGGAGACGATCCGTGCTCGGGAAGTGAATGAGATTCTCGCCAATATCGACCTGAAGCTGGCGGCTGCGGTTGCTGCCAACCTCGGTTTGCCTGCACCGAGCGCAGGCACTGTGCAAGTGAAGGGAAGCCAGCTTGCGCAGTCGCCTGCCCTGAGCCAGATGAACCACCCGGGCTCGGTTGGCATCAAGGGGCGCAAGATTGCCGTGCTGGTGGCAGATGGCGTAGACGCTGCCAGCGTGGACAAGCTGGTCAAGGCTCTGGAGGCGCACAGTGCCCGGCCGATGCTGCTTGGGCCGACCTCGGCACCGGTGATGGCCGCGGACGGCAAGCAGCTGTCGGTGGATGCTTCCATGGAAGGGATGCCCTCGATCATGTTTGACGGGATTGTCGTGCCAGCGGGCAAGGCCTCGACCGATGCGCTGGCAGGCAGTGGTTTAGCCAAGCACTTCCTGCTGGAGGGCTACAAACACCTGAAGGCGATGGTGTTGACCAAAGAGCTTTTGGGCTGCTTGGGGCTGAAAGAAGACAAGGGGTTGCTGCTGGGGGATGAGCAGAAGACCGTGGATGCCTTCGTCAAAGCGGTAGAGGGGCATCGGGTGTGGGAGCGGGAGGCGGTTGCGGAGGCTGTGCCTGCCTAAGGGGCTGCTTTGCACCCCATCGCGACACAAGGCCGCTCCTACAGGAGATCGCATTCCCTTGTAGGAGCGGCCTTGTGTCGCGAAAGGGGCGCGCAGCGCCCCCAGATTCTTAACGCTGATGCGGAACCAGAACCACCTGCGCCGGCAACGACCGCTGAATCTCGTGCTTCTGCTTCAGCTCGAACCCGCTGTCGATCTTGCGCACGCGTTTCTCCAGCAAGGTCTTCAGCCAAGGCGCATCTTCGGTACGCGGCACCTGGAACACCACGTCGCATTGATAGCTCACCACATCGGCGGCAATGTCATCCAGCTGGCGACGCATGGCGCGGCTGTCGGTGGTCTTCAAGGCCACCACGGTGCTCGGTGCAGCCGGGTCGATGATGCGCGCCTTGGGCTTGGCCTCGGCCGCTTTCAACGCCGCTTCAGCTTTCTCCAGCTCGGCCTTGCGCGCCTGGGTCACGGCGTCGCCACCAGTAACCGCCGGGGCCTGCGGCATCAGCGCGCGGGCACGGGCCAAGGCTGTGGCGGCAGCGTTCACATCACCCTTTTGCAGGAAGATCTGGCTGCGTTGCAGGTAGGCTTCGGCAAGCTGGCGCTGGTATTGCTCCAGGCGCGCGTCATCCGGTGCCTGGGCCTGCAGGGCTGCCAGCTGGTCTTCGGCGGTGGCCAGCTCGTTGCTGGCGATGTTCTGTTGCAATTGCTGCCAGGCATCTGCTTGGGCAGGTGCGGTGGCCTGTTCGACCGGCGCGTTTGAACACGCAGCCAGGAACAGGGAAAACGCGGCAACAAGCAGATAACGGGAGGCGAACGGCTTCATTCCTGCGACTCTCTATTTGCGCAAAAAGCGAGCAAGTCTACACCCAGGTGCGCACGCTCGAAAACAAGTCTTACAGACCCTTTACGTGCGGAAAGGTTGCAGGGCGCGCCTTCACACGCCCTGTTTTTCAGCGTTTTGGCAGGGCCAGGCTCAGCAAGAATAGCACCGCCGCGCAGACCACGATCGACGGGCCGGCAGGGGTGTCCTTGAACCAGGACAGAGCCAGGCCGCCGCATACCGCGGTCACGCCCAGCAGGCTGGCGCCCAAGGCCATCTGTTCGGGAGAACGGGCGTGACGTTGCGCCGCAGCGGCAGGAATGATCAGCAGCGAGGTGATCAGCAGCACCCCGACGATCTTCATGGCAACGGCAATCACCACCGCGATCAGCAGCATCAGCGCCATGCGCAGCCCGGCCACCGGCAAGCCCTCAACCATGGCCAGTTCCTCGTGCACGGTGACTGCAAGCAACGGCCGCCACAGTGCAGCGAGCAACAGCAGGACCAGCGCGCTGCCACCGAGGATCCAGGCAAGATCGGTGGTGCTGATGGCCAGTAGATCGCCGAACAGATAGGCCATCAGGTCGATGCGGACATCATGCATGAAGCTCAGCACCACCAGGCCCAGCGACAAGGTGCTGGGGGCGAGGATGCCAAGCAGTGTATCGGAGGCCAGCGGTTGGCGTTGCTGCAAGGTAACCAGCAAGATCGCCAGCAACAGGCAGCCCACGGTTACCGCCAGCGCCGGGCTGACGTCCAGGGCAAAACCCAGGGCCACGCCGAGCAGGGCGGCGTGGGACAGGGTGTCGCCAAAATAGGCCATGCGCCGCCACACCACGAAGGAGCCCAGTGGGCCGGCCACCAGCGCCAGGGACAAACCGGCAAGCAGGGCGTAGAGAAGAAAATCAGCCATGCTTGCAGTGCGCTCCGTGAACATGGGTGCCAGGGGCGACCACCGAGCCGTGCAGGTCGTGGCTGTGGTCGTGATGGTGGTGGTAGATGGCCAGGCTGGGGGCGGCGGTCTTGCCGAACAACTCGACGAATGCCGGGTCGCCGCTGACCTGCTCCGGGTGGCCCGAGCAGCACACGTGGCGGTTCAGGCATACCACCTGGTCTGTGGCGCTCATCACCAGGTGCAGGTCGTGGGACACCATAAGCACGCCGCAACCGTGGCGGTCGCGCAGGCGGGTAATGAGGTTGTACAGTTCTGTCTGGCCGACCACATCTACGCCCTGCACTGGCTCGTCGAGCACCAGCAGTTGGGGTTCGCGCAGCAGGGCGCGGGCCAGCAGCACGCGCTGCATCTCGCCACCGGAAATGGTCTGGATAGGGCTGTCGATGACCTGCTCGGCGCCCACTTCCTGCAACGCCGACAAGGCTGCCGCGCGGTCTACACCGGGCACCAGGCGCAAGAAGCGCAGTACCGACAGCGGCAGGGTTGCATCGACCTGGATCTTTTGCGGCATGTAGCCAATACGCAGCTTCGGCCTGCGCCAAACCTTGCCGCGGTGCGGCTTGAGCAGGCCGAGCACGGCGCGCACCAGGGTGGTCTTGCCCGCGCCGTTCGGGCCGATCAGGGTGACGATCTGGCCAGGTGCGACCGACAGGTCGATGCTGTCGAGCACCGCCTCGCCACCGAAGGTGACGCCGACCTGCTCCAGGCGGATCAGTGCATCGCTCATGCCGCGCTCCGGCAATTGCTGCAAAGGCCGACCACTTCCACCGTCTGGGTCTCGACCGCGAAGCCCACGCCCTTGGCGCTGCTGATGATGGCTTCGCTGATGCTGTCCTGTTCCAGTTCGATGGCCACATGGCAGGCCCGGCAGATCAGGAACTGGCCCTGGTGCAGGTGTTCGGGGTGGCTGCAGCCGATAAAGGCGTTGAGCGAGGCGATGCGGTGCACCAGGCCGTTTTCCAGCAGGAAGTCCAGCGCACGGTACACCGTGGGCGGCGCGGCTCGGCGGCCGTCCTGCTCACTGAGCACGGCGAGGATATCGTAGGCGCCCAGCGGCTTGTGGCTTTGCCAAACCAGTTCCAGCACTCGACGGCGCAGCGCGGTCAGGCGCAGGCCTTGGCGGGTGCACAAGGCGTCGGCTTCAGCCAGTGCGCTGTGTACGCAATGGGAATGATCGTGAGGACGGTTGGCCAGCGGCGTGATGGACATGGGCAGCGACGGTTCTGGATGGAGACGTTATTATGTTACCTGTTTCTGACGACTCGAGTATTCACCGTGTCCCGATTCCTAGTCCTTTTTGTCGCTTTCATCGCATTTTCCGCCCAGGCCGACGTGCGCGTGCTGACCAGTATCAAACCCCTGCAGCAGATTGCCGCTGCCGTGCAGGACGGTGTTGGCAGCCCTGAGGTATTGCTGCCTCCGGGGGCTTCGCCACACCACTACGCGCTGCGCCCGTCCGACGTACGGCGGGTAGGCGATGCCGACCTGCTTTACTGGATTGGCCCGGACATGGAAGGCTTCCTGCCGCGGGTACTGGGCAATCGCAGCAAGCCCACTGTGGCCGTGCAGGCGCTACCGGGCATGAAGCTCCGGCATTTTGGCGAGGACAGCCATTCCCATGAGGAAGAAGACCACGACGACCATGACCACGACCACCGCCCGGGCAGCCTGGATGCTCACCTGTGGCTATCGTCAGTCAACGCGCGTGTGATTGCAGCGAAAATGGCGGCTGACCTGGCGCAGATCGATCCGGCCAATACGGTGCGCTACCAGAGCAACCTCAAGGCCTTCGACGAACGCCTGGACGCATTGGATAAGCGGATCAAGGCGCGGGTGGCCGGGATTGCCGGCAAGCCGTACTTCGTGTTCCACGAAGCATTCGACTATTTCGAGGCCGAGTATGGTCTGAAGCACGCCGGGGTATTCAGCGTGGCATCCGAGGTGCAGCCGGGTGCGCAGCACGTGGCTGCCATGCGCAAGCGCCTGCAGGAAGTGGGCAAGACCTGTGTGTTCAGCGAACCGCCGCTGCGGCCGCGGTTGGCCGAGACCTTGACCGCCGGGCTGCCGGTGCGCCTGGCCGAGCTTGATGCCCTGGGCGGTACCGACCCGGTGGATGGCAAGGGCTATGAGCGCTTGCTGGAGAAGCTGGGTGGCGACCTGGTTGGGTGCCTGGAGCAGTTGTAAGCCTGTGCCGGCCTCTTCGCGGGTAAACCCGCTCCCACAGGGATAGCGCCAGCCTCACGCCTGTGTGGGAGCGGGTTTACCCGCGAAGAAGCAGACACGCTCTAGAGGGCGAACGGCAGGTGCAAGGCCACCTGCTGACGCTGCGCCAAACGCACTTCGAACTCGCTCGGGTCGTGGATCATCACATCCATCCCGGCAAACGATTCCGCTGCAATCAGGCGCGACAGCCAGAAGCGCACGCAGCCTACCCGCAACATCTCCGGCCACAGCTCGGCTTCGGCCGCGGTGAACGGCCGCAGCGCCGCATAGGCCGCCAGCAACGCCTGGGCGCGTGGCACATCGATCGCGCCGTGTTCATCCAGGCACCAGTCGTTCACGGTGATGGCAATGTCATACAGCATCGGCCCGGAACAAGCGTTGTAGAAGTCGATCACACCGGTCAGGTGGGTGCCTTCGAACATCACGTTGTCGCGGAACAGGTCGGCATGCAGGTTTGCCCGTGGCAGGGCCAGGATCTGTGCCTTGTGCGCGCTGATTTCATCCAGCGCCGGTTGCAGCAGCGCGGCTTGCTCGGCGGTAAGGCGCGGCAGCAGCTCGGCACCCGAAGCCAGCATCCAGTCCAGGCCGCGGTCGGTGCGGCGCTCGATGATGTGCTCGCGGGTAGCCAGGTGAATGTGCGCCAGCAGCTCGCCGACCTGGGCGCAGTGCTGGGCGTTCGGTGCCTTGATGTGCTTGCCCGACAGCCGTGGCTGCAGCAGCGCCGGTTTGCCGCACAGCTCGCGCAGGCCATTGCCGTCGCGGTCGCGTATTGCATAGGGCACCGGCATGTCGGCTGCGTGCAAAGTGTCCAGCAGCTCGATGAAGAACGGCATGTCCTCGCTGGGCCCGCGCTCGATCAGCGTCAGGACGAACTCCCCCTGTTCGAGGCTGACGAAGAAATTGCTGTTCTCGGTGCCGGCGGCGATGCCCTGGAAATCGAGCAGACGACCCAGCGCGTACGGCGCCAGAAAGGTTTCCAGCTCAGGCCGGGTCACGGGGGTGAAGACTGACATGATGAAAATTTGCCCATACGGGCACTTCCGCCGGGAAGTGCCGGGTTGATGTGAACGGTGCGCGTCAGATTACCACTCGAAGATCTTCCAGGACGGAATCAGCATGTCCGGCTGGTCGGAACGAATGAAATTGCCATCAGAGCCATCGGCGCGTACCAGGAAATAAGGCTTGCCGTTTTTCGGCGTGATCTTGATCGCATACAGGAACCCGTTCTGCCGGTACTCCTGGATGGTTTTGTCGCCTTCCGTGCGAATGGTCACCTCGGGATCGGCCGAGGGGGCGTCGTCCGCCGCCAGGGTGACGACAGGCATGGTGGCCAACAGACCGAGCAGTAACAGGCGATTGAGTGTACGCATGATAACCTTGTCCCTTTGTCGTCAATGATTCTGGCTATTCTAGCGCCGGACCCGTCGAAAAGGTTGATTCTGCTCATGAGCCAAGCGCCCCTCGTCCTGGTGGACGGTTCCTCCTACCTGTACCGCGCCTTCCACGCGCTGCCGCCGTTGACTACCTCCAAAGGCATGCCGACCGGCGCGGTGAAGGGGGTGCTGAACATGCTCAAGAGCCTGCGCAAGCAATACCCCGACAGCTTGTTCGCGGTGGTGTTCGACGCCAAGGGTGGCACCTTCCGCGATGCCATGTTCGCTGAATACAAGGCAAACCGCCCGAGCATGCCTGACGACCTGCGGGTACAGATCGAGCCGCTGCACGCCAGCGTCAAGGCGCTGGGCTACCCGTTGCTGTGCGTCGAGGGGGTCGAGGCCGACGACGTGATCGGCACCCTGGCGCGCAGCAGCGCCGCGTTGGACCGCCCGGTGATCATCTCGACCGGTGACAAGGACATGGCGCAGCTGGTGGACGGGCACATTACCTTGGTCAACACCATGACCGGAAGCGTGCTGGACGTGGCTGGCGTGCACGAGAAATTTGGCGTCGGCCCGGAACATATCATCGACTTCCTGGCGCTGATGGGCGACAAGGTCGACAACATCCCCGGTGTGCCGGGCGTGGGCGAAAAAACCGCGGTGGGCCTGCTGACCGGTATCGGCGGCGGTCTCAGCGACCTGTATGCCAATCTGGACAAGGTCCCGACGCTGGCCATTCGCGGTGCCAAGACCCTGCCGGCCAAGCTGGAAGAGCACCGCGACGCGGCGTTCCTGTCCTATGAGCTGGCTACCATCAAGGTCGATGTGCCGCTTGATATCGAAGTAGATGCCCTGGTGTGCGGCGAACCTGATCGCGATGCGTTGCTGGCGCTGTACACCGAGATGGAATTCAAGAGCTGGATCGCCGAGGTGCAGCGTGACGCTGGCAAGGCCGGTGACGAAATCGCGCCGGTCGCGGAGCAGGTGGCCAAGGTCGAGCCCAGGTACGAAACCATTCTCGACCAGGCCCGTTTCGACTTCTGGCTGGAGAAGCTGCGCCAGGCGCCATTGTTCGCTTTCGACACCGAGACCACCGGCCTGGACGCTCAGCAGGCCCAGCTGGTCGGCCTGTCGTTCGCCGTTGAACCGCACGAAGCGGCCTATGTGCCGCTGGCCCACGACTATGAAGGCGCGCCGGCCCAGTTGGACCGCACTGCCGTGCTGCTGGCGCTGAAGCCACTGCTGGAAGACCCGGCCAAGGCCAAGGTCGGGCAGAACGCCAAGTACGATATCAACATCCTTGCCAATGGCTCGCCCGCCATCGAAATGCGCGGCGTTGCCTACGACACCATGCTCGAGTCGTACGTGCTGAACTCCACCGCCACCCGTCACGACATGGACAGCCTGGCGCAGAAGTACCTCGACCATACCACCATTGCCTTCGAGGATATCGCCGGCAAGGGCGCCAAGCAGCTGACCTTCAACCAGATCCACCTGGACAAGGCCGGCCCCTACGCTGCCGAAGATGCCGACATCACCCTGCGCCTGCACCAGGCGCTGCAGGCGCGCCTGGCACAGACGCCAAGCGTGCAGCCGGTGTTGATGGACATCGAGATGCCGCTGGTGCCGGTGCTGGCCAAGATCGAGCGCCAGGGGGCGCTGGTCGATGCCGCGTTGCTGCAGGTGCAGAGCGGTGAGCTGGGGTTAAAGATGGCCGAGCTCGAGCAGCGCGCCTATGAGCTGGCCGGTGAGGAGTTCAACCTCGGCTCGCCCAAGCAACTGGGCGCGATCCTCTACGACAAGCTGGGCATGCCGGTGCTGAGCAAGACCACCAAGGGCCAGCCATCCACGGCAGAGGCGGTGCTCGACGAACTGGCCGAGCAAGGCTACCCGCTGCCGGAGGTACTGATGCAGTACCGCAGCCTGAGCAAGCTCAAGAGCACCTACACCGACAAGCTGCCGGGGCAGATCAACCCGCGCACCGGGCGTATCCACACCTCATACCAGCAGGCGGTGGCGGCCACCGGTCGACTGTCGTCCAGCGACCCGAACCTGCAGAACATCCCGATCCGTACTGCCGAAGGCCGGCGCATCCGCCAGGCTTTCGTTGCCAGCCCGGGTTACAAGCTGCTGGCGGCGGACTACTCGCAGATCGAGTTGCGCATCATGGCCCACCTGGCCAAGGACGAAGGCTTGCTGCATGCCTTCCGCAACAACCTGGACGTGCACCGCGCCACGGCGGCGGAAGTATTCGGCGTAGCCTTGGAAGACGTCACCACCGATCAGCGCCGCAGTGCCAAGGCCATCAACTTCGGCCTGATCTACGGTATGAGCGCCTTTGGCCTGGCCAAGCAGATCGGCGTCGACCGCAAGCAGTCGCAGGATTACATCGACCGCTACTTCGCCCGCTACCCGGGCGTGCTGGCCTACATGGAGCGCACCCGCGCCCAGGCGGCGGAGCAAGGCTTTGTCGAAACCCTGTTCGGCCGCCGCCTGTACCTGCCGGATATCAATGCCAAGAACCCGGCCCTGCGCAAAGGCGCCGAGCGCACGGCGATCAACGCCCCGATGCAGGGCACTGCGGCCGACATCATCAAGCGGGCCATGGTCAATGTGGATAACTGGCTGAGCGAGAGCGGGCTGGATGCCCGGGTGATCCTGCAGGTGCACGACGAACTGGTGCTGGAAGTGCGCGAGGACCTGGTGGAGCTGGTGAAAGATGAAATTCGCCAGCACATGAGCAAGGCCGCGCAACTGGATGTGCCGCTGCTGGTCGAGGCAGGAATTGGTGCGAATTGGGACGAAGCTCACTGATCGGGTGGGGAAAGCTGTGTAGGATCCGTGTTGTAGCGATGCGGATCCGGCACTGCTCAGTGCCAGCGGTGCTGAAGTTTCATGAAACTATCGCAAATAGTTTTCAGGGCTTTGGAACTAAACCGGTGAAACGGAACTCAGAGTAACTGAATGGCTGGTGAAGCCTTTCGATGCTCCTATGTTGTGTTAAGTGTTGGCAGATATCTGGACCCCGCCCTAGCGGTCCGGACTTGGACCCCGAACTTCCCCCTCCCCATACGAAGTCCGGGGTTTTTTTTGCCCGGAATTTGACCTGATGGCACAGCTACCCCTGTAGGAGCAGCCTTGTACTGCGAAAGGGCCGGTACAGCCAACAGACCTATACAGCCTGTCTTGGCCTCTTCGCAGCACAAGGCTGCTCCTACAACGAGCGGTGCAGGCCTCAGGCTACTGGCTTGTCTTCCAGCTCCATCCAGTCCGCCAGCACTCGGTAGGCCTCTTCCACGCCCAGGCGCTTGGGCGCCGAGAACAGCTGGATGGTCACGCCTTCGCCCCAACCCTTGCGGATTTCCGACTGCACCTTGAGCAGGGTGTTCTTGCCCGCGCCGTGGGTCAGCTTGTCGGCCTTGGTCAGCAGGATGTGCATCGGCATGCTGCTGGCCTTGGCCCAGTCGAGCATCATCTTGTCGAAGTCGGTCATCGGGTGGCGCACGTCCATCATCAGGATCACGCCACGCAGGCACTCCCGGCTGCCCAGGTAGGCTTCCAGGTGTTTCTGCCAGTGCTGCTTGAGCGGAATCGGGACTTTTGCATAACCGTAGCCTGGCAGGTCGACCAAACGCCGTTCATCGTCCAGACTGAAGAAATTCAACAGCTGGGTGCGCCCGGGGGTTTTCGAGGTGCGTGCCAGGCTGGCATGGGTCAGGGTGTTGAGGGCGCTGGATTTGCCGGCGTTGGAGCGGCCGGCGAAAGCCACCTCGTAACCCTGGTCTTCCGGGCATTGTTCGACCTTGGCAGCGCTGAGGGCGAATTTGGCTTTCTGGCAGAGGCCGAGGATGGGGTTCTTGACTTGCATGGGATATCCGATGTGGGTGTTGCCTGACTCTATAGGCCCGAGCCTGGCAAGCGGTGTCGTTTCCGTTTGGATGGCGGAAGTATATAATGCCCCAGTTTTTGTGTGCTCATTCTCCCGGCGAAGGAGAACGGGCATGGGGTGTCGAACAATAGCTCGCGCAACAGAACGCAGCGCGGCCCCCAACCCTGAAGGTCGTTCCGCATGGCGAAATGGCTGCTTGCTGTCGGTATGTTCCTGCCGTTTTTCAGCGCACAGGCTACACAGGATCCCGAGGTGTTGTACAACCGCACGTGTGCGGCCTGTCACACCGGGCAGTTGCCACAGGCACCCAGGCAGGGTGACCGGGCAGCATGGGAGCCAAGGCTGGCGCAAGGCATGGATGTACTGGTGAAGCACGTGACCCAGGGTTTCAAGGCTATGCCGCCGCGTGGATTGTGCATGGACTGCAGTGCCGAGGACTACCGTTTGGTCATCCTTTGGATGAGTGGCAGTCCCGATACATAACATTTCACCCTTAGCCGTGTTGGATTAGCTGATGAACAAACTAGTCGTGAGTCTGCTGTTGACCCTGGGTGTCGCAGGTGCGGCCACTGCTGCGCAACCCGTCAAAGGCGATGCCGCCGCCGGCCAGGCCAAGACGGCCGTCTGTGGCGCCTGCCACAACCCCGACGGCAACAGCCTGGCACCGAACTTCCCGAAACTGGCCGGCCAAGGCCAGCGCTACCTTGAAAAACAATTGCACGATATCAAGTCGGGCAAGCGTACCGTGCTGGAGATGACCGGCATGCTGGCCGCGTTCAGCGACCAGGACCTGGCCGATATCGCCGCCTACTTCTCCAGCCAGAAAGGCAGCGTGGGCGCCGCCGATCCCAAGTTGGTCGAACGTGGCCGGGCGCTGTTCAACGGTGGAGACCTGGAAAAGGGCATGCCAGCCTGCACCGGCTGCCACTCGCCGAACGGCGCGGGTATCGCCTTGGCCGGCTTCCCGCACCTGGGCGGGCAGCACGCGCAGTACGTGACCAAGCAGCTCACCGACTTCCGCGAAGGCAACCGCACCAACGATGGCGATGCCATGACCATGCGCACCATCGCCGGCAAGCTGAGCAACCACGACATAGAGGCGCTGGCCAGTTACATCCAGGGCCTGCACTGAGGCCATTACAGGCGGCGCATTAACTTTCAGTTAATGTTGTAGGCCAATGATGAAAGGGCGGCCGGACCGCCCTTTTTTCCGTCCGCAGCCGTTACACTACAGAACTCGGCCCGTTCCCGGCCTGTCTCAGTGCAGGTCGCGTCGTGGCGACCAATGACTGCCCAGGAGTAAAGCATGCGTAAACTGATTCTCAGCGCCGCGCTGGTCGCTGCCAGCGTATTCGGTATGACTGCCGTCCAGGCCGCCGAGCCTGTCGCTGGCAAGGAATACCTCGAGCTGAGCAACCCTGTTCCGGTTTCCGTACCTGGCAAGATCGAAGTGGTCGAGCTGTTCTGGTACGGCTGCCCCCACTGCTATCACTTCGAGCCGACCATCAACCCGTGGGTCGATAAACTGCCCAAGGACGTCAACTTCAAGCGCGTACCAGCCATGTTCGGTGGCGCGTGGGACGCCCATGGCCAGATGTTCCTGACCCTCGAAGCCATGGGCGTCGAGCAGAAGGTACACGCCGCGGTGTTCGATGCCATCCAGAACCAGCGCAAGCGCCTGACCGACCCGCAGGACATGGCCGACTTCCTTGCCACCCAGGGCGTGGACAAGGACAAGTTCCTCGCCACCTTCAATTCGTTCGCCATCAAGGGCCAGGTCAACCAGGCCAAGGAACTGGCGAAGAAGTACGAGATCACCGGCGTACCGAGCATGGTGGTCAACGGCAAGTACCGCTTCGACCTGGGTACCGCCGGCGGGCCGGAAGGCGTACTGAACGTTGCCGACCAGCTGATCGCCAAGGAGCGCGCCGCTAAGTAAGCGGCGTAACCCATGCGCCGCTTCAGAACCGCGCGTGGCATTGGCCTGCACCAGCCGCAGGTCAACGAGCATCACTTGCATGCCCCTGGCCTGCCCGAGGATGGTCGTCTGCGGCTGCTCAGTTTCAACATCCAGGTGGGCATCAGCACCGAGCGCTATCGGCATTACGTGACTCGCAGCTGGCAGCACCTGCTGCCGCACAACGGGCGTGCCGGCAACCTGCAGAAGATTGGCCAACTGCTGGGCGACTTCGACCTGGTAGCCTTGCAGGAGGCCGATGGCGGCAGCCTGCGCTCGGGCTATGTCAACCAGGTCGAGCACCTTGCCCACCTGGGCGCCTTCCCCTACTGGTACCAGCAACTCAACCGCAACCTTGGGCGTTTTGCCCAGCACAGCAATGGCGTGCTCAGCCGCTTGAAGCCACAACTGCTCGAGGATCACCCATTGCCCGGCCCGGCTGGGCGGGGTGCGATCCTGGTGCGCTTTGGCGAGGGTGAAGATGCGCTGATCGTGGTGATGATGCACCTGGCCCTCGGCGCCAAGACCCGCGCTCTGCAGCTGGGCTACATCCGCGAGCTGATTGGCGGCTATCGCCACCAGGTGCTGATGGGCGACATGAATACCCATGCAACCGACCTGCTGGAGCACTCACCGTTGCGCGACCTGGGCCTGATAGCCCCGCAAGTCGAGGCCACTTTCCCCAGCTGGCGTCCACAGCGTTGCCTGGACCATATCCTGCTCAGCCCAAGCCTCACGCTGGAGCGTGTCGAGGTGCTGGCGCAGCCAATTTCCGACCACCTTCCCGTTGCTGTAGAGATTCGATTGCCTGATGCATTGACTGTGGATACGCTGCCGGTCCTGAGCTAATTGCCATCACCGTTTGCGGACCCGGGCATGACTGAAGACGCTGAGCGCTGGAAAGAAAAATACCTGAAAAGCATCGAGCAGCAGGAAAAGCTCGAGCGCCGTTGGGACGCCCGTCTCGACCTGCTGCGTCGTGGCTTGGTACGCAGCACCCTGGCTGCCGAAGGCAGCGACAAGGTGGTGGACCAGTGCATGAAGGAAATGCGCGAGGTCATCCGCAGCGACAACATGGACGCCGGCCTTGCCGGGTTGATTCCTCGTCTTGAGAAGGCGGTACTGGACTCCGAACAGCGTCGGGAAGCCCGCATGAACCAGGTCAGCGATGCGCTGACAGCGCTGGTCGACCAGCTGCAAGGCCTGCCATTGCCGAACGATGTGTCGCGTCCGTTGAAAAAGCTGGCGAAGAAGCTCGATGGCGGAGTGGCCCAGTCACGCGACCTGCCACCGTTGCTGGGCGAGTTGAGCGGCTTGCAGGGCCGCGCGCTGTCAGCCTTGGGCAAATCGGCGGCGGAGGCCCGCCCCGGCTTCTTGCAGCGCTTGTTCGGCAGCCGCGAGGATGGCGTGCAAGGCGAGCCAGCGCTTGTGCCTCTGGCGCTGCCGGTTGCCGAGGCGCAGCCTTTGGCGGCACCTGCCGATGCCCCGCAGCCCGACGACATGGACGCGCTACAGCCCCTGCCAGCCTCCTCAGCTTCTGTTGTCGAAGCACTCGTAATATCGGAGCCCGAGCTGGAGGCACCAGGCCCGGCGCTTATCGAAACGGCCGAACTGTCACCAGCCCCGCTGCCGGACGATGTACCGGCACCGGTAGCTATCGCCAGCGAGCCGCCGGTTGAAGCAGGACCGGCGCAAACACTCGAAGAAACCTTTGGCGAAGATGGCCCCTACGCCCTGCCCTACGCGGTGGAGCCGCCCTACAGCCAGGTTGCCGAGCACATCGAGCACACTCTGATCGGCTTGCTCGATGACCTCAGCCTGCCGGAGCGACACAAGGCCCAGGCGCTAGAGATGCGTGAACGCGTCGCCCGGGGCTTGAACTGGTATGAGCTGATACCGGTGCTGGATGACCTGGCTGTGCTCATGCTGGCGATCACCGACAGCGGCCAGCACGAATTCGAAACCTACCTGCAGCAGCTCAACGAACGCCTGGAAGGTTTCCAGAGCCACCTGCACGAGGCTAGCGCCGGCCATGCCGACAACAGCTCGGCCGCTCGCGAGCTGGATACCCAGCTGCGTGAGCACGTCGATGGGTTGCAGAGCAGTGTGCAAGGTGCCGCCGACGTCGACAGCCTCAAGCACATTCTGGAAAACCGCCTGGAAGGTCTGTTGGTGACCATGGATGAGCACAAGCATGAGCGTGATCGCCGCGAACAGGAGCTGGCTGGACGCCTGCAAGGGCTGTCGGAGCGGGTGGCGAACATGGAGCAAGAGGCGCTCGGCTACCGTGAGCACTTGGAAGAGCAGCGCCAGAAGGCCTTGCTCGATCCCCTCACCGGCCTGCCCAACCGTGCGGCCTGGAGCGAGCGGGTCGAGCGCGAAATGCTCGAATGGCAGGCACACGGCGGCCATCTGGCGATGGCGATCCTCGACCTGGACCATTTCAAGCGTATCAACGACAGCTATGGGCACCTGGCTGGGGACAAGGTCTTGAAGATCGTCGCCGACCAGTTGCGCAAGCGCCTGCGCAGCCATGACTTCATCGCCCGGTTTGGCGGCGAGGAGTTTGTCCTGCTGCTGCCGCAGACCTCGCCGGCTGCCGCTGCCCAGATAGCCGAGGTGCTGAGGGCCACGGTCGAGGCGTGCCCGTTCCACTTCAAGGGCGAACGGGTGGTGATCACCACGTCCATCGGCCTGGGTGCATTCCGTCCCGGCGAGCGCGGCGATCAGGTGCTCAAGCGCGCCGATGCGGCGCTTTACCGGGCCAAGGAATCGGGACGCAACCGTGTCGAGCTGGCATAGCCGGTAGCTGCTGACTCGCGGCACGCACGGCCCTTGGGGAGCACGTTATACTGTAGCGCTCATACGCTGAGGCCACTGACGTGCTTTCCACGCTTAAAAAAACCCTGATTTCCTTCCTGCTGTTGTCTGTCGCCGGTTGCTCGACCGGCCTGCGCATCGACCGTAGCCACCCTTCGATCAACCAGGACAACCGCATCCAGTTCGTTGTCCTGCACTACACCAATGCTTCGCTGGAGCGTTCCCTGGCGTTGCTGACCCATGGGGAAGTCAGCAGCCACTATCTGATTGGTGACGGCCCGGCGACGGTGTACCAGCTGGTGGATGAAAGCCGCCGCGCCTGGCATGCCGGTGATAGCCAGTGGCAGGGGCGGACTTGGCTGAACTCCTCGTCCATCGGTATCGAAATCGTCAACCCGGGCTTCACCGACACGCCAAATGGGCGGGTCTGGCACCCTTACAGCGAAGCGCAGGTCCAGTCGCTGATCGCGCTGCTCAAGGACATCGTCAAGCGTAACAACATCGAGCCACGGCACATCATTGGCCACAGCGATATCGCGCCGCTGCGCAAGCTTGACCCGGGGCCGCTATTTCCGTGGAAACGCCTGGCCGACGCCGGGCTGGGGGTCTGGCCGGATGCAACTGCCGTGGCACGGCAGCAAGCCTATTTCAGCGTCAACCCGCCGAGCGTTGGCTGGTACCAGCAGGAGCTGGCGCGGTTTGGCTATGCGATCGAGCAGACTGGGGTACTGGATGTTGCCACCCGCCATGTGATCGCCGCGTTCCAGATGCGTTTCCGCCCGCAGCGCTTCGATGGCATGCCGGATGCGCAGACGGCGGCGATGCTGCAGGTGCTCAACCGGATGCGTTGAGCTGCCAAGGTGAGACGGGCTCTTGTTTAGGAGCGGCCTTCGGCGCTTGTAGCGAAGCGCCAAACGGCAAAGGTGATTCCTGATTCAGTTGCTATACCTTAGTTATCAACTGGATGCCCTCGATGCCAGCCCTCATCGCCTTGCTGCGCCAAATTTTTTACCGTCCCTGGATGCTGGCCACGTTGGCAGCACTGGCCAGCGCGGCACTGTTGCTTTCTGCAAGCATCGGCATTGCCCTGCAACAGATGAAGCAAAGCGAGAGTGCACAGATGAACGCCCAGGGCGAACGCTTTCTGGAGCGCCTCGAGCAGGTGTTCGGCCAGTTGCGCGAAGGGGTCGACCTGCTGCAGGCGCAACCCTTGCGCGGCTGCAGCCCGGCGATGCTGACGGCATTGCAGCAGGTAGGCCTGAGTTCCCGCTTCATTTATGAAGCGGCGTACGTGGATGGAGATGTGGCCTGCTCAAACCGCGGTGACGAGCGGGCGATCGAACCCTTGCGCGCCCCCGACATACAAGGGCCGACCTACAGCTACTGGCTGAATACCACGACCGAGCCGAACGAGAACCTGGCCGCGCTGATGCTTGGGAGGGGCAAGTTCGTGGTATCCACCTCTCGTGGGCACCTGACCGATGTGGTCGACCTGCCCCCGGGCGGCAGCCTGGTGGTGGTGTTGGACAACGGTGCCCGGGCCATCCCCGTGCTGGGCCCACCGCAGGTATGGCCGCCTCCTTCGGCCTGGTCAACCAGCCACAAGTCGCTGCTTGAACTCAGCGATCGCCTGATCTACCGAATGCCGACCAAGTCACCGGACTACCAGTTGGTGCTGATCGCCCCGCGGGCGAGCCTGCCGTTGAGGATGAACGGCATGCTCTGGCTTCTGTTCCCCGGCAGTGTACTGGCGGCCTGTTGCATCGGCTGGCTGGTACTGCAACTGATCCTGCAGCGGCGGTCGATGAGCTCGGAATTGCAGAATGCCTTGCGTCGCGGCGAACTGCAGGTGCTCTACCAGCCGATCTTCGAGCTCGACAGCAGACGCTGTGTCGGGGCCGAGGCTCTGGTGCGCTGGCGCCGCCCGGACGGTACCCTGACCAGCCCGGACCTGTTCATCCCTTTGGCGGAAAACACCGGGCAGATTCGCCAGATCACGGACTTTGTCCTGCAGCGTGTGCTGGAACAGCTAGGGCAACTGCTGCGCTCGCATCCCAACTTGTACATTTCGGTGAATCTGGCGGCCTGTGATGTGATGGTGCCGCGCATCGGGCGGGTGGCGGCACGCTTGCTGGCCTTGCACCGTGTGTCGGCCAGCCAGATCGCCTTCGAGGTGACCGAGCGCGGCCTGATCGACGTGGTTGTGGCCCGCGACAACCTCCAGGCGCTGCGCGCAGTGGGGCATCAAGTGCTGATCGACGATTTTGGGACTGGCTATTGCAGCCTGGCGTACCTGCAAACCCTGCCAGTGGACTGCCTGAAGATCGACAAGGCGTTTATCGATGCCTTGGGGCACGACGCCGCCAGTAGCGGTGTTGCCCCGCATATCATTCGCATGGCCCACGATCTGCACCTGCGGGTGATTGCCGAAGGAATCGAGTGTGAAGACCAAGCGGTGCTGCTGAACAGCGAAGGGGTCAATTATGGCCAGGGCTGGCTTTTTGCCCGGCCACTGAATGCCCGGCAGTTTGCCGAACTGGTGACACGAGGTCGGCTGCCGCGGCGGGTTGAGCATTGACTGATCCGGCACCGAAGATGGGGCCGGGGGCAGGGTACATTCAGACCGGTAGTGCCATGTAGAACTGGGTTCCCTGCCCCGGTCGGGAAAACACGCCCATGCGCCCGCCATGCAGCTGCACGATCTCTTTGCACAGCGCCAACCCCAGCCCCGCGCCGCCTTTCTTGCGCCCTACCTGCACGAAGGGCTCGAAGATGCGCCCCTGTTGCCCATAGGCAATGCCTTCGCCGTTGTCCTCGACACTGATGATCACCCGCTCCGCATGCCGTCGTGCATGCAGGCGGATGCGACCGCCGCTGGCGGTATGGCGGATGGCATTGTGCAACAGGTTGTCCAGCACCCGGTCGAGTTGGGCGACATCGGCCTGGATGCGCGGTAGCGGCGGCTCCAGCTCCGTGATCAACTCGATCTGCTTGTTCGCCGCCGGCTCGGCAAAGCGATGTTGTGCACGTTCCAGCAGTTCGTCTATGGCGCAGGGAGCCAGCTCGAGCTTCTGCATCCCGCTCTGGTAGCGGCTGAAGTTGAGCAGGTCGTTGATCAACTGGGTCAGGCGCTGCATTTCCTCGCCAATGGTCTCCAGCAGGTCATGCTCGCGCGCCTCTGGCGGGAACTTGAGCCGCTCGCGCAACAGACCGAAGGCCATGTGCATGCCAGTCACCGGAGTGCGCAGCTCGTGGGAAGCGCGCAGCACGAACTCGCTGCGCACGCGTTCGAAGGCGCGCTGCTCGGTTACATCATGCAACACCATCACTGCGCCAAGTATCGGCCCTTGCGGGTGGCTGACCGGGGTCAGACTGTAGGCGAGCAGGCGCGTTTCGTCATCGACGTCCATGTTCAGGTCGTCTGGCTGGCGGTCGAGGTTGCCGCCGCGCAGTACCTGGCGTAGCTGCTGTTCCAGTTCCGGGCGCTGCAGGGCTTCGGCCAGGCTACTGCCGGCGCGGCTGTCGGTCCAGCCCAGCTGGCGCTGCGCCACCGGATTGAGGTGTTCCAGGCGGCCCTGGCGATCGATTATCAGCAGGCCATCGTCGATGCTGTCCAGCACGGCCTGCAAGCGTTGCTGGCCAGCCAGCAGTTCATCGACGTTGGTGGCCTGGTGCTTGCGCAAGGCATCGGCCATCAGGCCGAAGCGGCGGGTGAGCTGGTTCAGTTCGGTGGCCTGTGTGACCGGCAGGGTGACGTCGAAATCGCCCTTGCCGAGTTGGTCGGCCGCTTTGGCCAATGCTTCGATCGGCTGGCCGAAGCGCCGGGCGATGTTGTGCGCGGTGATGAAGCCCAGTACCAGTACCACCAAACCCATCAGGCCGAGTACGCCGCTGACCAGCAGGGCGTGGTCGCGGGTGTGCTCCTCGCTGCGGGTGATGTGCTCCAGGGCCTGCTTGTGGGAATCGATCAGATCGGTGCGGACCTGGTTGAACGCGGCCCCGAGTGGTTGGTCAACGCCCATGCTGCGGGAGGGCGCCGGGCTGGCGCGGTAGGCCTGGAGGAAGGCCTGATAGTTGCTGCTGGCCTTGCTGAAGCCGGTGCGCTCGCCACCTTGGTCCAGCCCTTGGTTCAGCAGGGTCTGGAAGTTGTCTTGCAGCAGCCGCAGATTTTCCGGAGCGGTCTCGTCATCGAGGATCAGGGTCAACTGTTCGCCAAGGTTCTGGCGCAACTTCAGCCCTATTTCCAAGGTGTGGGTGGTATCGCGCACCAGTCGCTGCTGCACCGTGGCCATCTGCAGCACGCTGACCAGGCCCAGCAGCAGCCCGAGCAGGGCCACGGTGACCAGCGCCGAAATGCTGAGGAAAAGCCGCGTGCGCAGCTTCATGGGCGGCCATTTCATAGGTTGTACTGCTTGCGCTTGCGGTACAGGGTGGATGCGTCGATCCCCAGGGTCTTGGCGGCCTGGTCAAGGGTGTCACTGGCGGCCAGCACCGCGCCAATGTGGGCGCGCTCCAGCTCATCAAGGCTCAGTGCGGCGCCTATGCGAGGGGCGTTACCAGCAGGCTGCTCGCCCATGCCCAGGTGGCTGATTTCCACGCGTTCCTGTGGGCAGATGATACTGGCCCGCTCCACCACGTTACGCAGTTCGCGAATGTTGCCGGGCCAGCGGTAGTTGAGCAGGGCTGTGCGGGCTTCGTCACTGAAGCCGCGCGCAGGCCGAGAGTATTCCTTGACGAAGCGGGCGAGAAAGCGGTCGGCCAAGGTCAGGATGTCTTCACTGCGCTCGCGCAGCGGCGGCAGGTGCAAAGTGATGACGTTCAGGCGATACAGCAGGTCTTCGCGGAAACGGCTCTCACGCACCATCTCTTCGAGGTTGAGGTTGGTGGCGGCGAGTATGCGCACATCGGCGCGACGGGTTACCGGGTCGCCGACGCGCTCGTATTCCTTGTCCTGGATGAAACGCAGCAGTTTGGGCTGCAAGGTCAGCGGGAAATCGCCGATCTCGTCGAGGAACAGCGTGCCCCCATCTGCCTGGTTGACTCGCCCCAGGGTGCTTTCGCTGGCGCCGGTGAAGGCGCCGCGGGTGTGGCCGAACAACTCGCTTTCCATCAGCTCGGCGTTCAGTGACGGGCAGTTGATGGTCACGCAGGATTTGCGCGCGCGCTTGCTCCAGCCGTGGATGGCCCGGGCCAGTTCACCTTTACCTGTGCCCGACTCGCCAAGGATGAGGATGTTGGCGTCGGTGGTAGCGACCTGGCGGGCGGTTTCCAGTACCGCCATCATGGCCGGGCTGTGCGAGTCGAGGCCGTCCTTGGGTTTGCGTACTTCACCTTCCAGGGCCTCCAGTCGCGCGGAAAGCTGGCGTACTTCCAACTGTTTGGCGGTAGCCAGGCGCAGCTGGTCGGGGCTGCACGGCTTGACCAGGTAATCGGCGGCGCCGGCCTGGATCGCGTCTACCGCCGTATCGATCGCTGAGTGCGCGGTGACGATCACCACCCGCATCCAGGGGGCCTGGATACGCATCTGCGCCAGCACATCGAGGCCGTTGTCCTCGCCCAGGCGCAAATCGAGGAAGCACAGGTCGAATACTTGGCGCTGCAGCAAGGCTTCGGCCTGGGCGGCGCTGTTGGCCGTTGCCACATTGTAGCCCTCGTCCTCCAGGCAGTAGCGGAAGGTGCGCAGGATCGCGGACTCGTCATCCACCAGCAGAATGCGGCCTTGGTTGTCCTGGGCTGACTCCATGTGCTGCGCTCCTTTAGGAAAGATCTTCATTTAGTGTGGGAAAAATCGGGCAAGTTGCATGGTCCATTGTGAAGGAACCTGTCCTTTGCATGCTAGCCACTGGCCAATCAGCGCGTGGAGGCCGCGCTATCCAGATGATTTTCTTAGAGGCGCACGGTGGCACATTGGTTGCGAGGATTTTCAGTTTTTGCCTACAAAAGGAGGCACTGCCATGCCCTTTTCCATCCGAGCCGCCATGTTGGCAGCCACACTGCTACCGGTGTTCACGCCGGTATTCGCCGATCCGGTGCAAGACGCCCGCCTGGAGGGGGCCTTGCAAACTGCCCTGTCGCTGAACCGCATGCTCGACCCGTTCCGTATTCAGGTCGAGGTGGATGGCAAGCAGGCGCGCCTTTCCGGTGAGGTGGAGAACGATGTCGAGCGCCAGCTGGCAGAGCATGTGGCTCTGGCTACCCGTGGCATCGAGCAAGTTGACAACCAACTGCGGGTCAATGCCCAGCTGGTGGAGCGCCCGCTGGCGTTGCGTGCCTACGCCCAGCGCCTGGAGGATGCCACCCTGGCCGCGGTGATCCGTGCTCGGCTGCTATGGAGCCGCATAACCGAGAAGGCACCTATAGATGTACAGAGCAGCGAAGGTGTGGTGACCCTGCGCGGCAAGGTCGACAGTGCCGAGGCCAAGGAGCTGGCCGGCGTGGTGGCGCGCACCACGGAGGGCGTGCACCTGGTCAACAACCTGGTCAGCCTCGATACCGCCGCCATGGCCAAGGCCCGGGAAGCTCCGATTGGGCTGCCGACCGGGCCGCAGCCGAGTGACAGCTGGATCATCGACAAGATCCAGAACAGCTACCGCTTCAGCCGCAACCTCGATGGCCTGAACCTGAAAGTGGCCAGCGAAGAGGGGCTGGTTCGGCTTTCAGGCGAAGTGGTCAGCAGCGAGCAGAAAACCATCGCCGTGGAAATCGCTAGGCAGATCATCGGTGTGCGCGGGGTGGACGCAGACCTGCTCAAGGTATCGACCAAGGTCGAAGGTTGATCGTGCAATTCGCACGACCCCACGGACGGCATCGTGCAGGATACGTCCCTGTCGATTATTGTCTTCGTGTGTAAATTATTGATTTCAAAGGATTTTATTTGAATCAAAAGGCTGGCATGCAGGCTGCAATTACTTATTCAGGTTTGAACAAGAATTACAGCAGGAGGAGCCGGCATGAACTGCCAATCCGTCAACCGCTTGCAGAGCGCCGCACTGCCCCTGCGCCAGGTGTTGTCACTCAGCCTGGCGCTGGTACTGACTTTGGCCGCTGGCCTCTTCTATTACAGCTGGCAGACCGCACGCCTGGCCGAGCAAGTGGCGGCGCAGACCGCCCTGTTGACGCAGATTCAGGCAACCCGTGCCAACACCCTGGTCAAGGCCGCCGACCCGCTGCCAACCGGCCAGGCCGCTGCGTCACCGGCCACCTTGGAAAATATCGTACCCCAGGACCGCTGGGTGTTCTGACCGCCGGCTGAACCGATTCCGAAAAAGAAAGGAGAACCACCATGCTGAGTTGGGCTATCACTTTCCTCATCATCGCCATTGTCGCCGCCGTACTGGGCTTCGGTGGTATCGCGGGCGCTGCCACGGGTATCGCGAAGATTCTGTTCATTGTCTTCCTGGTGCTGTTCGTAGCCTCCTTCTTCTTTGGACGTGGACGAGGTTGAAGATGGGCAGGAAGCGTTGGACAGCCCTGGCTGCCGCCCTGTTACTGGGTGGCAGTGCAGCGGCGATGGCGGCCAATGACGGCCAGGTCCGGGTCGACCAGTTGCTCGGCTCGGACCCGGAGTACAGGGAAACCTGGCAGGACACGATCAAAGGCGAGGAACGCCTGCCTGACTGGGTGGTCAATCTGACCGGCAGTTCCCAGCAGCAGATGTCTGCCGTTACCGAGGACGGCGACAAGTACCTGGTCGGCCCGTTGTGCGAAGGCAAGGACAACTGCACCTACAAGCGCCTGATCGTGGCGTTCAGCTGGGACAAGGATGATGCCTACGGGATGCTCGTGGAGGTGCCCGAAGGTCTGCCGAACGACAAGTCGCCCACCCGCCACGCACAGTACCGCTGGCTGGGTGAGCCGGACGACGGCATGAAAGCGATGCTGCAGGAGCAGCTCAAGCGTGACCCGAACTGGTACTGAGCGTTTGTACCCGGTACGGATGAAAGGTCATGCACTGTCACGTAATAGAAGCTGAACCTTTCTATATTTCAGCCTTCTATGATGCGCCGCCCCGAGGAGGGGCTGCACATGACCAAGGGGCCGGGCTGTTCTGATTGTTGCAGGATCGGAGTGGCCTAGGGGTACAGGGAGTGCCTCCAGCAATGGGCCGGGTCAGGAACGGCGGAATCGGAAGTTTCAGGTCGGCGGTGCCATAGGGGCTGACCAGACCTGACTTCCGAGGAGCCATGTAGGAAACGTCTCTTCCTGCGCGATTTCTTCTTCGAGACACATTTTGTCTCGACCGCACATCAATTTTTTTCGATCAGATCGGCGCTTGTTCAAGTGGCATTTCGGCCATTCGGATTGTCGAACAAGCCATCGCCCCTGTCCTTTTTACCCTGCCAAATCTGCCTAAATATGGCGGTTTGGTCTTGTTCGGGATTCCGAACGTTGGAAATCAAGCACTTGCGAACCTCCCGTTTTGGTCAGAAACGTTATGCATAAACGGCATGGGGCATGCGCTTCAGGCATTAGATTTCCCCCTTTGCCATCGCAATAGTTGCCGCCTTTTTCGCCGGCCGAGCGCCCCTGTCGCTCGCCTGCGGTGTCCTTACATGAAGTCGCCGGACGGAAGCAGCTGCTGCCCGTGACCTAGCTAACAGCTCTGTTACGCGCGTTTCCGTTGGGTGCCCATGACCACTAGAACAAAGGGTAAAGACATGAAGAAGGCAAAACTGAGCCTCGCCTGGCAGATCGTCATCGGTCTGGTCCTGGGTGTTGCAATCGGCGCTCTACTGAATCATTTCAGTGCAGAAAAGGCATGGTGGATCAGCAACGTCCTCCAGCCCGCTGGTGACATCTTCATTCGCCTGATCAAGATGATCGTCGTCCCGATCGTGATTTCGTCGCTGATCGTGGGTATCGCCGGGGTTGGCGACGCGAAGAAACTGGGCAGCATCGGCCTGAAGACCATCATCTACTTCGAAGTGGTGACCACCATCGCCATCGTCGTCGGCCTGGTGTTGGCCAACCTGTTCCACCCGGGCGCCGGCATCGACATGAGCACCCTGGGTACAGTGGACATCTCCAAGTACCAGGCTACCGCGGCCGAGGTGCAGCATGAGCATGCGTTCATCGAAACCCTGCTGAACCTGATCCCGTCGAACATCTTCGCAGCGCTGATGCGTGGCGAAATGCTGCCGATCATCTTCTTCTCGGTGATGTTCGGCCTGGGCCTGTCGAGCCTGCAGGCAGAGCTGCGCGACCCGCTGGTGCGTACTTTCCAGGCGGTTTCCGAGACTATGTTCAAGGTCACCCACATGATCATGAACTACGCCCCTATCGGCGTGTTCGCCCTGATCGCCGTGACCGTGGCCAACTTCGGGTTCAGCTCGCTGCTGCCGCTGGCCAAGCTGGTGGTACTGGTGTACTTCGCCATCGCCTTCTTCGCCTTCATGGTGCTGGGCCTGGTTGCCCGCCTGTTCGGCTTCTCGGTGATCAAGATCATGCGCATCATGAAAGATGAGCTGATTCTCGCCTACTCCACCTCCAGCTCGGAAACCGTGCTGCCGCGCGTGATCGAGAAGATGGAGAAGTACGGTGCGCCGAAGTCGATCTGCTCGTTCGTGGTACCGACCGGCTACTCGTTCAACCTCGACGGCTCGACCCTGTACCAGAGCATCGCGGCCATCTTCATTGCCCAGCTGTACGGTATCGACCTGTCGTGGAGCCAGCAGCTGCTGCTGGTGCTGACCCTGATGGTCACCTCCAAGGGCATCGCTGGCGTACCGGGTGTTTCCTTCGTGGTGCTGCTGGCCACCCTGGGCAGCGTGGGTATCCCGCTGGAAGGCCTGGCCTTCATCGCCGGTGTCGACCGCATCATGGACATGGCCCGTACCGCCTTGAACGTTGTGGGCAACGCCCTGGCAGCCCTGGTCATCGCGCGCTGGGAAGGCATGTACGACGCCGCCAAGGGCGAGAAGTACTACGCCTCGCTGATGGCCGGCAAGCAGGAAGCGGCCATGGTTGGCGAAGCTGCCAAGCGCTGAGCCTGATGAGCTGAACAAGAAGCCCCGACCTGTCGGGGCTTTTTGTTGCCTGTGAGATCTTGCGGCCCTTTCGCGACGCAAGGCCGCAGCCCTCGCCTGCGGTCTCCAGCCTTACGCCCCGATACGCTATCATTCGGGCATTTTTCAGGGGGAACACACGGATGCTCAACGGCCTTTGGCTTGGCTTTTTCCTGGTGGCGGCAGTGTCCGCCCTGGCCCAATGGCTAATAGGCGGCAACGCCGGCATCTTCGCGGCGATGGTCGAGAGCATATTCGCCATGGCCAAGTTGTCGGTCGAGGTGATGGTGCTGTTGTTCGGCACGCTGACCCTGTGGCTGGGCTTTCTCAAGATCGCCGAGAAGGCTGGCATCGTCGAGTGGCTGGCCAAGGTGCTCGGCCCGCTGTTTGCCCGGCTGATGCCGGAAGTTCCACCCGGCCACCCGGCCCTGGGCCTGATCACCATGAACTTCGCCGCCAACGGCCTGGGGCTGGACAACGCCGCCACGCCGATCGGCCTGAAGGCCATGCGCGCACTGCAGGAGCTGAACCCCAGCAGTATCACGGCGAGCAACGCACAGATCCTGTTCCTGGTGCTCAACGCATCGTCGTTGACCCTGCTGCCTGTGACCATCTTCATGTATCGGGCCCAGCAAGGTGCGGCGGACCCGACCATGGTGTTCCTGCCAATCCTGCTGGCCACCAGCGTCTCCACCTTGGTCGGCCTGCTGTCGGTGGCAGTGATGCAGCGCCTGCGCCTGTGGGACCCGGTAGTGCTTGCCTACCTAATTCCCGGTGCCTTGCTGCTGGGCGGCTTCATGGCCTTTCTCGGCACCCTTTCGGCGGCCGCGCTGGCCAGCCTGTCGTCGATCCTGGGCAACCTCACGTTGTTTGGTGTGATCACCCTGTTCCTGGTGATCGGCGCCTTGAAGCGGGTGAAGGTGTATGAAGCCTTTGTCGAAGGCGCCAAGGAAGGTTTCGATGTGGCCAAGGGCCTGTTGCCTTACCTGGTGGCGATGCTGGTGGCGGTGGGTGTATTGCGGGCCTCAGGCGCCCTGGAGCTGGCCTTGGACGGTATTCGTCATGCGGTGACTGGGCTGGGCCTGGACACCCGCTTCGTCGAGGGCTTGCCCACGGCGCTGGTCAAACCGTTCTCCGGCAGTGCGGCGCGGGCGATGCTGATCGAGACCATGCAGACCCACGGTGTGGACAGCTTCCCGGCGCTGGTGGCGGCGACGATTCAGGGGAGTACCGAAACCACCTTCTACGTGCTGGCGGTTTACTTTGGTGCGGTGGGTATCCAGCGCGTGCGCCATGCCGTCGGCTGCGCCTTGCTGGCGGAGTTTTCCGGTGTGATCGCGGCGATATTCGTCTGCTACTGGTTCTTCGCCTGACCTTTTTGGGGCCGCTTTGAGGCCCATCGCCGGCAAGCCAGCTCCCACCTTGACCTCACAGACTTCAAGGCATGCGAAGTTCCTGTGGGAGCTGGCTTGCCGGCGATGAGGCCCTGACAGGAGATAGAGCCGGGCCTGACTCAACGGACTGATGGTGGTTGTGTACTACCCGCCTGTGCAATGGTCCAACTCACCACCTGCCCGGTCAGCTGGTCGCAGGCTTTCCCGAAGCCGGCAACCACCGCTGACACCTGCTTGTCGGCCAGCGGCTGGCGGATTTCGAAGCGTTTGCTGGCCAGAATGCGTTGGTTGCGGCCTTGAATCAGGCGTGCGTCATAGCGGATCACCACCTCCACCGCCCCGCCCGGGAGGTACTCGGTCTGGAATGCCTGCAGCTCGCCAGCCAGCTCGTAGTCGGCCTGCAGGTTGCTGTCGTCGGCACTCAGGCGCTGTACCTGGCCGTCACGCTGGAAACCGTCGAGCAGGCGGTTGCGCAGCAGCACCGGCACTGCGTCGCTCCAGCGCGCGCCCTTGTAGCTGCTGACCACATCGCCCTGGGGAATCACTGCAATCCGTGGCCCGGCCAGCACTTCGCTGGCCAGCGGCTTGTTCAGGCGCAATGACCAGTCCAGCGCCGGCGCCGTCCGGCCGGGCTGGTTCACCGGCAGACGGTACAGGTCGACGGGCTCGCTCTGCGGCAATATCGAGCAGGCACTGGCCAGGCTCAGTGCGGCCGCCAGGGCCAGCAGGCGCAGCGACGGTTTCATGGTTGGAACTCCTTGTTGTTGTCGCGGCCGAGCAGGTAGCCGCTAGGGTCGGCCTCCAGTTGCCGGGAAATGCCTTTGAGTGCGTTTAGGGTTTCGCGTAGCTCGCGAATCGCCGGGGTCAGCTGGTTCAGGCCCTGGGCACCGTCGCCGATGGCTTCGCGGTTGTCCTCGAGCAGGCGGTTGATGGTGGCGGTGCTCTCGGCCAGTGACTGCATGGCCTGCTCGGCGCTGCCGATTGCCTGCTTGCCTTCGCTGCCCAGCAGGCCGTTGGCATTGCGCATCAGTGCCTGGGTTTCGGCCAGGGTGGCGCTGGCCTGCTTGCCCACCTGTACCAGTTGCTCGATGGCCTGGGTGATGCTGCCGTGCTGGCCAGCGAAGGCGCCGGTGGTCTTGTCGAGGTTGGACAGGGTGTTGCTGAGGTGGCCGATGTTGTCCTCGGAAAACATCTGGTTGGCGTTATGCAGCAGCAGGTTGATGTTGGTCACCAGGTCGCTGCTGTCATTGAGCAGGCGCGAGATTGGCGAGGGCGATGCGATGATCACCGGCAGCTTGCCGTCCTTGCCTTTCAACTCGGGGCTTTGCGGGGTGCCCCCGCTGAGCTGGATGAACGAGTTGCCGGTCACGCCGGCCAGGGTCAGCTTGGCCTGGGTGTCTTCCTTCACCGGGGTGTCGGCGCTCAGGCGCACCCGTGCCAGTACCCGGCGCGGGTCTTTCGGGTCCAGGCGCAGGGTGGACACATCGCCTACCTTGATGCCGTTGTACTGCACCGGGCTGCCGCGGGACAGGCCGGAGACGGCTTCGTTGAACACCACTTCGTAGTCCTTGAAGGCGTCGTCGACACTCGACTTGGCCAGCCACATGCCGAACAGCATGGCGCCGGCCACCACCAGGACGGTGACCAGGCCGATAAGAACGTGATGGGCTCGGGTTTCCATTGCTCAGCGCTCCTGCCCGGCACGGGTGGCGGCCTGCTCGGCTGCGCGCCCGCGTGGGCCATGAAAGTATTCTTGAATCCAGGCGTCGTCGGTCTGCTCGACCTCGGCCAGCGGGCCGGCCACCAGGACCTTCTTCTGCGACAGCACGGCGATGCGGTCGGTAATGGTGTACAAGGTGTCGAGGTCGTGGGTGATGAGGAATACCGACAGGCCCAGGGCGTCACGCAGGGTAAGGATCAACTGGTCGAAGGCGGCGGCACCGATCGGGTCCAGGCCGGCGGTGGGTTCGTCGAGGAACAGGATGTCAGGGTCCAGTGCCAGTGCCCGGGCCAGCGCGGCGCGCTTGATCATGCCCCCGGACAGCGAGGCCGGGTATTTGTCGGCGGCCGAGATTGGCAGCCCGGCCAGGGCCAGTTTCACCCCGGCCAGGTGCTCGGCATCGGCGCGGGACAGCCCGGCGTGCTCGATCAGCGGCAATGCCACGTTTTCGGTGACAGTCAGCGAAGAGAACAGCGCGCCCTTCTGAAACAGCACGCCGAAGCGCCGCTCGACCAGTGAGCGCTGCTCTTCGCGCAGGCCGGACAGGTCCTGGCCGAACACCTTGATCTGCCCTTCGTTGGGCCGCCGCAGGCCAATAATGCTGCGTAACAGCACCGACTTGCCGCTGCCCGAGCCGCCGACCACGGCGAGTATCTCGCCGCGATACAGGTCGAGGTCGAGGTCTTCGTGCACGCTCTGACGGCCGAAGCGGTTACAGATGCCGCGGGCCTCGATCACACGTTCCTGGCCATTCACCAGCCCATCTCCATGAAGAACAGCGCAGCCACCGCATCCAGCACGATGACCACGAATATCGACTGCACGACCGCCGAGGTGGTGTGCGCGCCCACCGATTCGGCGCTGCCGCTGACCTTGAAGCCTTCCAGGCAGCCGATCGCGGCGATCAGGAAGGCGAAGAACGGTGCCTTTGCCAGGCCGACCAGGAAGTGCTGCACGCCGATGTCGCTTTGCAGCAGCGACAGGAACATGGCTGGCGAGATGTCCAGTGTCAGCGCGCACACCACCGCACCGCCGACGATGCCGCAGATCATCGCGATGAAGGTCAGCAAGGGCAGCGAAATCAACAGCGCCAGTACGCGCGGCACCACCAGCATCTCCATGGGGTTCAGGCCCAGGGTGCGGATGGCGTCGATTTCTTCGTTGGCCTTCATCGAGCCGATCTGCGCGGTGAACGCGCTGGCGGTTCGGCCGGCCATGAGGATGGCGGTCAGCAGCACGGCGAACTCTCGCAGGAACGAGAATGCCACCAGGTCGACGGTGAAGATGGTCGCGCCGAAATCGGCCAACACCGTAGCGCCGAGGAAGGCCACCACCGCGCCCACCAGGAAGGTCAGCAGGGCGACGATGGGCGCGGCGTCCAGACCGGTCTGTTCGATGTGCGCCACGACCGGGGTGAAGCGCCAGCGATGGGGTTGCAGGGCGCGGCGCAGCAGGGTTTCGAGGATCAGGCCAACGAAGCCGAGCACCTGCAGGGTGTCTTGCCACAAGGTGCCAACGGCGCAGCCGATGCGCTCTAGAAGCAACAGGAGCACGTTACGCTCGGGTTCCTTGACCGGAATGCAGTAGTCCTGCACCGAGCAGTAGACATTCTTGAGCAGGGCGCGGCTGGCTTCGGGCAGGCCGTGGGTGCAGCGGGACAGGCGTTCGGAGCCGAGCAGTTCGGCCAGCAGCGAGGCACCGGCGGTATCCAGGCGTCCCAGTTGGCTGAGGTCGGCGACGGTATCGGCAGCATATTGCGCCCGCAGGCGCTCGCTCTCACGCTTGAGGCTGGCGTAGTGCGCCAGGGTCCAGTCACCGGTAATGCGCAGGCAGGCCGGTTGGCTACTGGTGTCCAGGGTGGCGCTGGGGGTGGTCATCGGCTCCATGCTACTGACTCGGCGCTAAGGCTTAGGGCCTGATCATAGCGCAGCGGGCATGGGCTGTTTGGTGATTATGTGCTGTCTTCACTGACCTTGAGGGCCGCAAAGCGGCCCCCTTTCACTCACCCCGCGGGTGCGTCATCGACCACCTTGAAGCGCAGCACACCGATGACCTGCCCATCCTCTGTCAGTACCCTCACCTGCCACTTGCCCACCGGGTTCGGCGGGAAGTTCTGCTTGTGGGTCCAGGCCCGGTAGCCTTCCTTGCGCCCGCCATGGATGTCCAGGGCAATGCGATCAACTTCCTGGCCGTCCTTTTGCCACACGTGATAGATCCGCTCGTTCAGGCCGCGTGGCGCGTTGATCGCGGTGTAGGCGTACAGGCCGCTGCTACGGATGCGGCTGGCGGCAATTTCGTGCAGCGAATCGCCCGGCTGGCGGTTCAGCACTTCGGTACTGACCGCCACTTCGGTCATCCACAAGGTTGCTGGTGGCACCCAGGAGCGCAGAAGCCAGCCCCCGCCGCCAACCGACAGGGTGACCAGCACCAGGGCCACGGCACGGCGCCAGTTGTTGATCGGGAAGCTGCTGGCAAGGCTGGGAAACGACAAGGCCATGGCTGCGATCAGGGCCAGCTTGAAGCTTTGCGCGGTGGTCAGGTGCAGGATGATAGGCAGCGCGGTCAGCAGGGCGGCGAACAGGGTCAGGGTATGCAGCGCCAGGAACAGCCAGCGCCTCGGTGCCAGCCACTTGTAGTACAGCGGATCGATGATCGAAATCAGCCCGGCGGCGCCAAGCAGGCCGGTGAACACCAACTGGCCGCTGTTCCAGGTGGTGGTGATGAAGAAGAACGGCAGTACGAAGAACAGCGATTCCTGGTGGATCATCTGTGTCGCATAGCGCAGCAATGGCTGCGGTATTTCGCGGTTGAAGGTGCGCGCGAACAGGCCGGTGAGGGTGTTTTCCAGCATCAGCCAGAGCCAGCTGACCAGCATGAGCACAGCTACCCAGCTGGCAAGGCCAGCCTGGCGGTCGACTAGTATGAAACTGCCGATGCCGGAGAGGAAACCGCCGAGCGCGATGATGCCGGGGTAGCGTTTGAGCAGTTCGATGATGCGCTGGACGATGTGGGGGATTTGGGGCATTGGGGGCTACAACAGAAAGGATATGGTGGCTGTGCCGGCTTCTTCGCGGGTGAACCCGCTCCCACAAAGACCGTGTTGCGATACCCGCGAATGGGCCGGTACTGGCAAAAGGATACCGCCGATTCACCGCTAGCGTGTAGCACCGCTCGGTTTTTCTGGACCATGCAGACGCCAGCGCAACAGCCCCGCTGCCAGGATCAGCCCCGATAGCAAGGCAACCAGCCCATAGAGTTCATCATAGCCAAGCAATGGCTTTTCGATACGCACATAGCCATCTTCCTTGAGCAGTTCCTTCAGCGCCTCGTTGGCCTGCGCCAGGCTGACCTGGCGCAGCTTGCGCACCGGGTTGGCGAAGCGTCCGTCGCTATAGTCGTTCAGCGCGCCCCAATAGTAGTCGGCCAAGGCACTGTTGCCCTGGGTGCTCCAGCTTTCCTTGGCGACGCTGGCGTACTTGATGCGCTCGAAGGTGTCCGGGTCGAGGCCTTCCTTGCGCAGGTGATCGAACAATTTCTGCATCACCTCGACCGCCTGGTCGATGTCCTCGCGCTCCAGGTCGGCATTGAGGCTTAGCAGGCCGGTGTCGCCGAAGCTCTCGCGTTGTGCCGAAGGGCCGTAGGACAACCCGTTGCGCAAGCGCAGCTGGTCATACAGCGCCCAATCCAGATAGTGCGACAGCAGGTCGAGGGTGGCCTGATGGTCGTTGTCCAGCACCGGCTCGACGAACAGCCAGTGCAGCTTGACGCTGTCGCCCAGCCAGCCGCGGGTCAGGTCGCGGCGCTGTTCAGCTTGCTGGCCGATGCTTTCCAGGGTGCGGCGCTCCTCCGGCTCGGTGGCGGGCAATTCGCCAAAGGTGCGCTCCAGGTAGGCCGGCAGCAGGCGGTCGAGGCCGCCGACCACTATCAGGGTCATGTTGTTGGCCGCGTACCAGCGGTCACGCAAGGTGTTCACCTGCTCCAGGGTCATGTCGTCGAGGTTGGAGCGCTCCGGGCATTTCAGGCCTAGCTCGGTGGCCAACTGGTCGCTGGCGGGGTGGCCGATGTCCTGGCGGTCGAGCCAGCGCTGCAGGTGGCCATAATGGCCGCCATCTTCACGCTCGATGATGCGCTTGGCAGTGGCCAGGGCCTTGGCATCTATGCGGGTTTCGTGGATCACCGCCAGTAGCAGGTCGAGGACTTTGCGCTGGTTGCGCGCCGGGGCTTCGATGACGAAGGTGGTGTCGGCGCTGCTGGTGTAGGCGTTCCACTCGCCGCCCAACGATTGCAGCCGCTCTTCCAGGCCACCCTCGCCGGTTGCGTCGATGCCGCTGAACAGCAGGTGCTCGAGCAGGTGCGGCAGCTCTTTCTGCTCGCAATTGAAGTCATCCAGGCCGACGCCGACCACCAGGCGAATCGCTACATGGTCACGTTCATAGCCGTTTTTCAGGATCACCTGCAGGCCGTTGGGCAACAGGTAACCTTCAACCCGCGAGCGGTCGAGGGCAAATGAGGGCAGGCTGCAGATCAGCAGGCAAACGAACATCAGGCAACGCATGGGCGAGCTTGGGTCCTCAGGTAGGCGAAATCACGGCAGTCGGGCTTCGTCCGGCACGCTGTCGAGCATCAGCCCGCCCGTGTCCGAGCCGCCCAGTACCACATAGGCACTGCTACAGAACAAAGAGTTCAACCGTTTCATGTCGGCGATCAGCTCCAAGTGTAGCGAACTGGTCTCGATACTTTGCACTACCTTGCGCTGCAGGCGGCTGACATGGGCGTGCGCAAGGCGCCGTTCCTGGGCGCGAAATCGGCGTTTTTCCCGCAGCAGCAGACGGGCGCTTTCCGGGTCGGCACTGAGAAACACCGACAAACCCAGGCGCAGGTTGGCCAGCAGCTGTTCCTGCAAGCCGGTGAGTTCTTCCAGGCCCACCTGGGAGAACTCCCGGCGCTGGCTGGTTTTCTGCTGCTGGACCTTGCGCAGCATACGCTCAATCAGGTCGCAGGCCAGCTTGAGGTTGATCGCCAGTTCGATGATTTCTGCCCAGCGGCGGTTGTCCTGTTCGCTGAGGCCTTCACGTGAAATCTGCGCCAAGTACAGCTTGATCGCGCTGTACAAGGCTTCGGCGTCCTCGCCCAGGGCGCGGACCTGCTGCGGCAAGGCGGCCTGGGTACCGCGCAGGGCACCGAGCATGGCTTCGAGCAGGCTGTCGACGATATCGCCCAGGCGCAGGGTTTCGCGGGAGGCGTTGGCCAGGGCCAGGCTGGGTGTTTCCAGCGCCGAGGTGTCGAGATGGCGCGGGCGAATCTGGCCGTTGCCGTTTTCCCGTTCGGGCAGCAGGCTGTTGCACAGCCGGCCCATGGGTTTGACCGTGGGCAGCATGATCAGGCAACGCAGCGTGTTGTAGAGCAGGTGGAAGCCGATGACCAGCTCCTGTGGGCTGAAGCTCAGTGAGTCCATCCAACCCACCAGCGGGTGCAGCACTGGGATGATCAGCAGCAGGCCGATCAGCTTGTACAGCAGGCTGCCCAGGGCCACACGGCGGCCAGCGGCGTTCTGCATGCTGGTGCTAATGAAGGCCAGCAATCCGCTGCCGATATTGGCGCCCACCACCAGGCCGATGGCCACCGGCAGGCTGATCACTTCGGCGCCGGCCAGTGTCGCGGTGAGCAGCACGGCGGCCAGGCTGGAATAGGAAATCATGGCGAACAGTGCGCCGACCAGGGCGTCGAGCATGATGTCGCCGGTGAGCGAAGCGAACAGCACCTTCACGCCCTGGGCGTGGGTAATCGGTGTAGCTGCCTGCACGATCAGCTCAAGTGCCAGGATGATCAGGCCAAGCCCGATCCCTACCCTGCCCAGCTGGCCCGCCCGCGTCTGCTTGCGCGAGAGGAAGAAGATCACACCCAGGAAGATCAGCAGCGGCGACAGCCAGGACAGGTCCAGGGTCAGCACCCGGGCCATCAGCGCGGTACCCACGTCGGCGCCGAGCATGATTGCCAAGGCCGGGGTCATGGCCATCAGACCTTGGCCGACGAACGAGGTGACCAACATGGCTGTGGCGTTGCTGCTTTGCACCAGGGCTGTGACCAGAATGCCTGCGACGAACGCGAGCGGGCGTTTGCTCATGTTCTGGCTGATGATGCGCCGCAGGCTCGAGCCGAATACCCGGAGTATGCCGGTACGAACGATGTGGGTGCCCCAGACCAGAAGCGTAACGGCCGAGAGCAGGTTGAGCAGGGTCAGCATGGCGACGGCCCCCTGTTGCATTGGCCCAGAGGGCCAAGAGACGAAGCGTGAGCGTTTGAAGAATTTTCAGTGCTCACTCAAAGCTTTAGTTGTTTTGCGGAGCTGTCGCCAGCTTCGCATGGCTGTCATTTGTTTGAAATGTGGCGGAAATGAAAAAAGGGCCCGAAGGGCCCTTTGTCCTGCACTTCCTGATCTTATTGACCCGGAATGTCCTTGCGCAGTTTCACTGGCTCGTGCTCTTTGCCGTTCTTGCGGGCCAAGGCAGTTCGCATGCGGATGTTGATGGCTTCCACCGCCAGCGAGAACGCCATGGCGAAGTAGACATAGCCTTTAGGCACATGTACGTCGAAAGATTCGGCGATCAGCACGGTACCGACCACGATCAGGAACGAAAGTGCGAGCATCTTCAACGACGGATGTTTGTCGATGAAATCGCTGATGGTGCCGGCGCACAGCATCATCACCAGCACGGCGACGATGATCGCGGCGATCATCACCGGTACGTGGGACACCATGCCCACCGCAGTGATCACCGAGTCCAGCGAGAACACGATGTCGATGATGGCGATCTGGATGATGGTGTAGAAGAACTTGCCACCCGCGCCTTTCGGTTCTTCCGGGTTTTCGTCCTCGCCTTCCAGGCCGTGATAGATCTCTTGCGAGCTTTTCCACAGCAGGAACAGGCCACCAAAGAACAGGATCAGGTCCCGCCCGGAGATGCCCTGGCCCAGGACCACGAACAGGTCGGCGGTAAGGCGCATGACCCAGGTGATCGACAGCAGCAGCATGATACGAGTGACCATTGCCAGGGCCAGGCCGAAGATCCGGGTGCGCGGCTGCATGTGCTTGGGCATGCGGCTGACCAGAATCGAGATCATGATGATGTTGTCGATACCGAGGACGATCTCAAGCGCGGTAAGGGTAAAAAAGGCAACCCAGATTTCCGGGCTGGTCAGCCATTCCATGTGTCTTCCTTCGAACGGTAAAGGCGACGCGCCCGGATCCGGGCGCGTCGCGTTAGGGAAATACGTGTTTATTAAAGACTACTGAACAGCGGGAAAATCCCCATCAGCAGCGCGGCGAGCATTATGCACAGGCACACCAGCACTGCCCACTTCAAGGTGAAGCGCTGATGATCGCCGAACTCGATCCCGGCCAGGGCCACCAGCAGGTAGGTGGAGGGTACCAGGGGGCTTAGCAGGTGTACCGGCTGCCCGACGATCGACGCACGGGCCATTTCCACCGGGCTGATGCCGTAGTGGCTGGCAGCTTCGGCCAGCACCGGCAGCACGCCATAGTAGAATGCGTCGTTGGACATGAAGAAGGTGAACGGCATGCTCACGATCGCGGTTATCACCGCGAGGTATGGGCCCAACGCCTCGGGGATGACCGACAGCAGGCTCTTGGACATGGCGTCGACCATGCCGGTGCCCGACAGGATGCCGGTGAAGATGCCGGCGGCAAAGATCAGCCCGGTGACCGCCAGCACGCTGCCGGCGTGGGCGGCGATGCGGTCTTTCTGCTGCTGCAGGCACGGGTAGTTGACGATCATGGCGATGCTGAAGGCGATCATGAACAGCACGGGCAGCGGCAACACGCCGGCAACCAGCGCGACCATCAGGGCAGCGGTCAGGGCACCGTTGAAGTACAGTAATTTTGGCCGGCGCGCGTCCGGGTACTGCGAAACGGTAATTTGGCTGTGGTCGATGTCGTCGGTGGGCAGGTGCAACTCGCCCAGGCGGGCACGTTCACGCTTGCCGTACATGTAGGCGATGGCCAGGATTGCCAGCACGCCGAACAGCATGGCCGGGATCATCGGCACGAAGATGTCCGACGGGTCCACGTGCAGGGCGCTGGCGGCGCGGGCGGTCGGGCCACCCCAGGGGGTCATGTTCATTACCCCGCCGGCGAGAATGATCAGGCCGGCCATGATCCGCGGGCTCATGCCCAGGCGGCTGTACATTGGCAGCATGGCGGCGCAGCAGATCATGTAGGTGGTGGCGCCGTCACCGTCGAGCGAGACCACCAGGGCCAGTACCGCGGTGCCGACGGACACTTTCAGCGGATCGCCCTTGACCAGCTTGAGGATCTTGCGCACGGCCGGGTCGAACAGGCCGGAATCGATCATCAGGGCGAAATAGAGGATGGCGAACATCAGCATCACGCCGGTAGGTGCGAGCTTGCTGATGCCCTCGAGCATCATCGGGCCGATCTTGGCGGAAAAACCGCCGAACAGGGCGAACAGGATCGGTACCAGGATCAGCGCGATCAAGGCCGACAGGCGCTTGGTCATGATCAGGTACATGAAGGTGATGACCATGGCAAAGCCGAGGAAGGTCAGCATGGCAATACTCCAGGCGTGGCGCGGCGAAAGGAACGTCGATTCGGGCGGATCAGCGCGCTTGGCGCTGTGCAGGGAGCATGCGGAGGGGGGCTACGGAAAGTCGGGCACAGGAATACATCAGAATCACCATTGTTGTTGTTGATTGGGCCGGGCGCGGTGGTTACCGGGTGCCCTGGCTGACCGGTCTTGTGCCGGTAGTGGGGGCTATCCTATGAGGGCAAGCTTTCAGCCAGCTTTCGCCGAAGCTAAGGCGACGAGAGGTAGGTGATGCAGGATGTGACCGAGGGTGGCTGCCATTGTGGCGCCTTGCGTTATCGGTTGGAGGGCGACCTGACGGACATTGCCCATTGCCATTGTTCGATCTGCCGGCGGGTCAGTGGCGGGCTGGTGGTGACCTGGCTTACCCTGCCCCGCTCGGGGTTTCGGTGGCTGGCGGGCGAGCCGAACTGCTATGTGGCGCCGGCCAGTTGCAGCCGTTACTTCTGTGGGCATTGCGGGGCGCATGTGGCGTTGGTGACTACACATAGCCCGGAGACGGTGGATGTGACGGTGGCGACGCTGGACCACCCGGAACGGGTCAGGGCCAACCGGCATATCTGGGTGGGTAGCCGGTTGCCTTGGTTGCATCTGGATGAGGATTTGCCTTCGGAGGCGGAGGAGAACCTGTAGGCCTTGTGCTGTCTGTGCCAGCCCTTTCGCGGGTAAACCCGCTCCTACAGGGACGGCGCAGATTTCAGGTGTTGTACAGATCCTGTGGGAGCGGGCATGCCCGCGAAGAGGCCGGCACAGTGGACGTTACAATTGCAGGCCACCGGCGGCCTTGTGCAGCGCCCGCAGATGTTCGCCCACCTGCTTCACATTGGCTTCCACCGCCGCAATTTCCTTGGCCCGCGACGGCTCCAGCAGCGCCCTCACCTCTTTGTCCAGGCTTGTGCTCAAGCGCAGCAACTGCGCTTGCCGCTCACTGCTGACCTGTTCCAGATGCTTGCGCTCCTGCGGCTGCGGCAGCCCGTAGCCCTTGCTGTCGAGCAACTCTGCCGGGCGGCTGAGGAAGCCACTGTTGGCAAGCATCTGTCTGAGGGTCGCATCGGCCTTGCTGACGCTGCCATCCTTCAGCGCGGCGGCGTTCAGGTAACGCTGCTTGACCTCGTCCTGGGCCAGCAGCAGTTGCCGGCGTAAGCTGGCCTGTTCAAGCAGCAGCAAGGCGGCGCTGGTACGCAGATCGGCCTGGGCGAACCAGGCCCGCCGTTGCTCGGCGTCCAGGGCCAGCCAGTCTTCGACCTTGTCCTGCTTTATTGGCAAGTGCTTCTTCAACACCTCGAACATGGCCTGGTAACGGTCACGGTAGGAGTCGAAGCGATAACCCAGGCGCAACGCTTCGCGGGGGTCGTCGAGCACGCTGGTGTCGGCAAGTCCCCTGCCCTTGAGCACAGCCAGCAAGCCATTGGGCATGATGCTGTCGAGGTCGTTCAGGCGCGGGTTGGCGGTGCCGCTGCGCAGCAGCTTCAATGACTCTACTGCGCAATTGTTGGACAGGAACCAATAGTTGCCATCGTAGCTCCAGTGCATTTCGGCGGCCTGACGCACCAGGTTCTCGATCTCGTCGCGGTCGAGCCGCAAGGGCACCGAGGCCAGGCTGCGCAGTTCGGTCTTGGTGTACTCGTCGATCACCTGGCCCAGCGGCAGCACGAACAGGCGCGAGGGGTAGGCACCGACCAAGCCGTCCCAGCTGGAAAGTTGCACATCGTTGACGAAGGCACGGTACGACAGCACCAGGCTCTGGTCGAGGTCCAGGCGGCAGTCCGGCCCGCGTGGGCGGCCCGGCTTGCAGATCACCAGGCGCAGCATGCTGTGGCCCCAGCGGCTGACCAGGTTCTGGTTGGCTTCGGCAAGCAGGTAGTCCACCTCATAGACCCGCTCGGGGTCGATTTCGCCCAGCGGCTGGCGGGCGAAGTCGCTGCCGGCATTGATGAACGGCAGGCCCTTGGCGCAGCTGTCCTGCTGTGGTGCCCAGCCGAAGTGTTCGCGCAGGTACTGGTTCAGCGCCGGACGGCGGCAGCCGTAGCTCGGGTCGAGTAGGAAGTACTCCATGTTGACCGCGATGTACTCCTTGGGGCTGCTCAGTTCATAGCTGTCGGGGCTGCGCACGAACTGGCCGTTGTGCTGCTCGCGCTCGCCGCGTCGGCCCACGTACTGCTGCCAGCCGGCCAGGTCGAGCAGGCGCGGGTCGTCGCTGAGGGTGAAGCGGCGCTCGGCCTGGCCACGGCATGCTTCGGGCAGGCCGACCTTGCCCAACGTACCTTGCTGGCGCTTGCAACGGGCGATCAGCGCGTTCTCGGCGCTGGGCCACAGCCGGGCACGGTCATAGATATGGGTGAGTTCGTGCAGCACGGTGGCCAGCAGTTCTTCTCGCACCGTGCCATGCGGGCGGTTGGTGCGTTCGGTGGCTGCACTGCCATCGGTGAGGCTGGGCAGCAGGCGACGATTGAGTTCGAGGGTAGAGACCAGCGATGCCTGGCCATAGGCGTCGGCCGGCATATTGTCGCTCCAGCTGACCCGCACTCGGCGGTTCAGCTTTTGCTTGAAGCTGGGGGGCAGCTTGCCCATGGCTTCGTCGAGCAGAGCCTGAGTGGCCAGGGCCTGCTGTGAGTCAAGGCCGGACGCCTGCAGCTCAAGCTGCAGGTCGGCCAGGGCGGGCGTGCCGAGCAGCGTCAGGGCGCAGCCGAGCAGCCAGGCGCGCACGCGGTTCACAGCGCGAGGATGGCTTCAGCCAGTACCTGGTCGCTGGCGTCACGCGCTTGCGGTACGCGCTCGCGCAGGGTGTTGAAGGCGGCCTCGAGCTGGGCGCCGCGGATGTCACCGTTGCTGGCGACAAAGCTGGCGGCGTCGTCATGGGCTTCGCGCACCACTTTGGAATCGCGGATCGAGGTGGTGGTGTCAGAGGTGAAATCGATCGAACGGCCAAAGGCCCGCACGATGATATTGCTGGTGGCCACCAGGGTCTGTGCCTGGGCCAGGTCGGCCAGCAGCAGCATGCCGAGGGTAGCGGCAATCAGCGGTTTACGCATGGAGCATCTCCGAAAAATACAGGGAGTCAGATTTAATTATTGGACGAGAATTGCTCGCGCCAGTTCCAGATCGCCGACGGTATGCCGTGTGCAATTGTGGCGTAATGATTCCAGTGCTGCCTCCAGCCGTGCACCGCGGATCTGGCCGTCGCTGGCGACGAAGGCAGCGGCATCGTCCTGGGCCTGGCGGACCAGTTTGCGGTCGAACGGTGCGCTGGTGACCTGGCTGGTGACATAGCCGGTGATGACCAGGCTTTGCGTAGTGGTATCCATGGCATGGGCGCTGGCCATGCCAATAACGGAGAACAGCAACGGCAACAGATAACGCATGGGCTCTACAACAGCTGGAAACGTGGGCGGCAATGGTGAGTACGGCTGTGCTGGTGGTGACCAGCACAGCTGAACGGCTCAGGCGGGGTCAGAGCGCCAGAATGGCCTGGGCCAGTTGCGCGTCGCTGGCCTGCAGGGTTGGCATCTGCGAGCGGATGTGCAGGAAAGCGCTTTCCAGCTTGGCACCGCGGATGTCGCCCTGGCTGCCAACGAAGCTGGCGGCGTCGTCACGGGCGGCCTGGACGATCTTGTCGTCACGGAACGAGGAGGAAATATCGGAAGTGGCATCGGTGGACGCGGCCACTGCGCCAACGACGGCGTCGGTGGTTACAACGAAGCTGGTGGCGTTTGCGGTGCCGGCCAGGCTCAGCATCAGGGCGGCGCCAATCAGGTATTTACGGGACATGATCGTGGACTCCTGGACTAGGGTCGGGTGGTTCTGCTTTATCGGACGCTCGCACAGCTCGTCGCGGTACTTTTCAACAGTGCGTTCTACCAGACTGTTACGCCAAGCGTATCACGCGCCGGTGTTTCTGGATGTTAATGAACAGCGCACCAATAAACTGTTCTGGTCTGATTTATGATTTTTTAAAACTGTACAGGTTCGCTTGGAAAAGGCTCTGACATGCCGCCTGCAAACAAAAAACCCGTCGCAGTCACCTGCAACGGGTTTCGGGAATTCGCGGTGCCGGCCGAAGCCGGCAAGCCGGAGCTTAGCGCCAGAATGGCTTGCTCAGCTCTTCGTAACGCTGCGACTCGCTGATACCGGCGTCGGCCAGCAGGCGGGCGTCCAGGCGAGCCAGTTGACGGCGGCTGGCCATGCGGCGCTGCCACAGCAGCAAGGTGGACAGAGCGCGCAGCGGCAGCGAAGCGTTGGATTGTTGGGCGTTGCTTTCAAAAACCAGACCGGAACTGAGGGTACGTTCCATGATGTTTCATCCTTCCGCTTATGGCGGGATTAGGTAGTGATTTAACTGATGCCAATGATCCTCCTCTGTCGTCCATAACAGTAGATACAGTTCAGTTGAAAGACGATGGTCCAGTTAACTGTGTAACCCTACTGTTGCACTCGAAACTGGCGTAACTGTACTGGTCCGCCCTTATTTGGTGCATTTTCATTAAACCAAAGGTATTTGTCTGCCAGGAAGGCGTGGAATTACCAGTACAGTAGTACAGATTAACTGAGTAGCGGCGGCCAGGTATCTTGATAGACGGGTTGGACTGTTATGGCCCATTCGCTGGCAAGCATGCGAAGAAGCCGGAACAGCGGGAGCAGGGCCGCCGTTCCGTACCACATCTGTATCAGCTAGCCAGCATGCGCCCGGTTTCTTCCAGGTTCTCGTGCCAACTCAGGGCTTCACGCAGGATGTGCGGGGTATGGCCGCCACGCTGGCAGGCGCGATCGAAGTAGTCGCTCAGTGCTGCGCGGTAGTCCGGGTGCACACAGTTGTCGATGATCGCCCTGGCGCGCTCGCGTGGCGCCAGGCCGCGCAGGTCGGCCAAGCCTTGCTCGGTGACAAGGATGTCCACATCGTGCTCGGTATGGTCGACATGGCTGACCATCGGCACCACGCTGGAAATCGCCCCACCCTTGGCAATCGACTTGGTGACGAACACGGCCAGATGGGCGTTACGGGCGAAGTCACCCGAGCCGCCGATGCCGTTCATCATCTTGGTACCGCACACGTGTGTGGAATTAACGTTGCCGTAGATATCGAACTCAAGCGCGGTGTTGATACCGATGATGCCCAGGCGACGGACCACCTCCGGGTGGTTGGAGATTTCTTGTGGGCGCAGTACCAGCTTGTCCTTGTAACGCTCCAGGTTGCCGAACACGTCGGCGTTGCGGCGGGTCGACAAGGTGATCGAGCTGCCCGAGGCGAAGCTCAGCTTGCCGGCGTCGATCAGGTCGAAGGTGGAGTCCTGCAGTACTTCGGAGTACATGGTCAGGTCTTCGAACGGCGACTCGATCAGGCCGCACATCACTGCGTTGGCAATGCTGCCGATACCGGCCTGCAGCGGGCCGAGCTTGTTGGTCATGCGGCCGGCCTCGACTTCTTTCTTGAAGAAGTTGATCAGGTGGTCGGCGATGCCCTGGGTTTCGTCATCCGGCGGCAATACGGTGGACGGCGAGTCCGGCTGGTCGCTGATGACGATGCCGACGATCTTGGCCGGGTCGATGGGGATGGCGGTGCTGCCGATACGGTCGTCGACCTTGACCAGCGGGATTGGCGTGCGGGTCGGGCGGTAGGTCGGGATATAGATGTCGTGCAGGCCTTCGAGGTTGGTGTTGTGCGAGAGGTTGATCTCGACAATCACCTGCTTGGCGAAGATCGCGAAGCTGGCCGAGTTGCCCACCGAGGTAGTTGGCACGATATGGCCTTGCTCGGTGATGGCCACGGCTTCGATGACCGCGATGTCCGGCAGCTTCAGCTGCTGGTTGCGCAGCTGCTCGACGGTTTCCGACAGGTGCTGGTCGATGAACATCACCTGGCCGTCGTTGATGGCCTTGCGCAGGGTGCTGTCGACCTGGAACGGCATGCGGCGAGCCAGCACGCCGGCCTCGGTCAGTTGCTTGTCCAGGTCGTTGCCCAGGCTGGCGCCGGTCATCAGGCTGATTTTCAGTGGCGACTGCTTGGCACGTTCGGCCAGTGCATGTGGTACGGCCTTGGCTTCGCCGGCGCGGGTGAAACCGCTCATGCCGACGGTCATGCCGTCCTCGATCAGACCAGCGGCATCAGCCGCACTCATTACCTTGCTGTGCAGGGAGGACAAGCGGATACGATCACGGTACATGGATTGTTATCTCGGGCTACTGAAACTACTGCAGCGCAGTCTAGAGACTTCGCCCCTTGCCGTCCCACGACCATGGTCGTATGAGAAGCCTTGGAATAGAGCCGTTGATCCGGATCAATAAAAGAAAAGCCCCGGCAGATTCTGACCGGGGCTTCCTTTATATCAACTGGTTTGCAGCGGGCGTTGTCACTCCACCGCCTTGACCATGTCTTCGATGACTTTCTTGGCGTCGCCGAACACCATCATGGTCTTGTCGAGGTAGAATAGTTCGTTGTCCAGGCCGGCATAGCCGCTGGCCATGGAGCGCTTGTTGACGATGATGGTCTTGGCCTTGAACGCTTCGAGGATCGGCATGCCGGCGATCGGCGACTTGGGGTCGTTCTTCGCCGCAGGGTTGACCACGTCGTTGGCGCCCAGCACCAGCACCACATCGGCCTGGCCGAACTCGGCGTTGATGTCTTCCATCTCGAACACTTGGTCGTACGGCACTTCGGCCTCCGCCAGCAGCACGTTCATGTGCCCGGGCATACGGCCGGCCACCGGGTGGATCGCGTACTTCACGGTCACACCGTTGTGGCTCAGCTTCTCGGTCAGTTCCTTGAGCGCGTGCTGGGCGCGAGCCACCGCCAGGCCGTAGCCAGGGACGATGATCACGCTGTCGGCGTTGCTGAGCAGGAAGGTGGCATCGTCGGCCGAGCCAGACTTCACCGGGCGCTGCTCTTTGGAGCCTTGCGCCGCGCCAGCATCGGTATCACCACCGAAGCCACCGAGGATGACGTTGAAGAACGAACGGTTCATCGCCTTGCACATGATGTACGAAAGGATGGCACCGGACGAGCCGACCAGAGAGCCTGCGATGATCAGCATCGAGTTGTTCAGCGAGAAGCCGATACCGGCCGCTGCCCAGCCCGAATAGCTGTTAAGCATCGACACCACCACCGGCATGTCGGCGCCCCCGATCGGAATAATGATCAGCACGCCCATGATGAAGGCCAATACCAGCATCAGGGTGAAGGCACTGTAGTGGCCAGTGAAGGTGAACAGCAGGCCCAGGGCGATGGTGGTCAGGCCGAGGATCAGGTTAAGCTTGTGCTGGCCGGTGAACTGTACCGGTGCGCCCTGGAACAGGCGGAACTTGTACTTGCCAGACAGCTTGCCGAAGGCGATCACCGAGCCGGAGAAGGTAATGGCACCAATGGCTGCGCCGAGGAACAGCTCCAGACGGTTGCCGGTGGGGATCGGGTCGCTCATGGCGGCAACGATGCCCATCGATTGCGGTTCCAGCACCGCGGCGATGGCGATGAACACCGCTGCCAGGCCGATCATGCTGTGCATGAAGGCGACCAGTTCCGGCATTTTGGTCATCTCGACGCGCTTGGCCATGATCGAACCGGCGGTGCCGCCGACCAGCAAGCCAACGAGGACGTAGCCGATGCCGGCGGTGGCAAGCTCGGCCCCGAGCTTATAAATGAGGCCGACCGTAGTGACGATGGCGATACCCATGCCGATCATGCCGAACAGGTTGCCGCGCCGCGAGGTAATCGGGTGCGACAGGCCCTTGAGCGCCTGGATGAAGCACACCGAGGCGACGAGGTAGAGGAGCGTTACCAGATTCATGCTCATGCTTACTTCTGCGCCTCGTTCTTGGTTTTCTTCTTGAACATCTCAAGCATGCGACGGGTGACCAGGAAGCCACCGAACACGTTGACTGCGGCCAGGGCTACCGCAAGGGTGCCCATCAGCTTGCCGGCCGGGGTCACGGTCAGGGCGGCGGCCAGCATGGCGCCGACGATGACGATCGCGGAGATGGCGTTGGTCACGGCCATCAGCGGTGTGTGCAGCGCCGGGGTGACGTTCCACACCACGTGGTAGCCCACATAGATGGCCAGCACGAAGATGATCAGGTTGTAGATGCCATGGGAAATCAGCATGTCTTCCATTGTCGTGCTCCTTAGCCGTTCTTGCGGACGACCTGACCATCACGGCACATCAAGCAGGCCGCGACGATGTCGTCTTCGAGGTTGATGACCAGCGCGCCGTCCTTGTCGAACAGCAGCTTCATGAAGTCCAGCAGGTTGCGTGCATACAGTGCCGAGGCATCGGCGCCCACCTGGGCCGGCAGGTTGGTCGGGCCAACGATGATCACGCCGTTCTCCTGTACCACCTGGTCGGCGACAGTCAGTGGGCAGTTGCCGCCTTGGGCTGCTGCGAGGTCGATGACCACCGAGCCGGGCTTCATCTGCGCGACGGTTTCGGCGCTGAGCAGGGTCGGCGCCTTGCGCCCCGGGATCAGCGCAGTGGTAATGACGATATCCGCCTGCTTGGCGCGCTCGTGCACGGCCTGGGCCTGGCGTTGCATCCAGCTTGCCGGCATCGGCCGGGCATAACCGCCGACACCTTCGGCGCATTCGCGCTCTTCATCGGTTTCGTAGGGTACGTCGATGAACTTGGCGCCCAGCGACTCGATCTGCTCCTTCACGGCCGGGCGTACGTCGGATGCCTCGATCACCGCGCCCAGGCGCTTGGCCGTGGCAATGGCCTGCAGGCCGGCAACGCCCGCGCCCAGGATCAGCACGCGCGCGGCCTTGACGGTACCGGCGGCGGTCATGAGCATGGGCATGAAGCGTGGGTAGTGATGGGCAGCCAGCAACACCGCCTTGTAACCGGCGATGTTGGCCTGCGACGACAGCACGTCCAGGCTCTGCGCCCGCGAGGTGCGCGGCGCGGCTTCCAGGGCGAACGCGGTAATGCCGCGCTCGGCCATCTTGCCGATCAGCTCGCTGTTGAAGGGGTTGAGCATGCCCACCAGGAGGCTGCCACTGTTGATCAGGGCCAGTTCCTGGTCGTTGGGGGCGACCACTTTGAGCACCAATTGGGCGCCGTAGGCATCGGCTGCACTCCCCAGGGAAGCACCCACGGCCTCATAGGCACTGTCCGGAATGCTGGCATTGAGCCCTGCCCCCCGTTGGACGGTGACCTGATGGCCCTGGCCAATCAGTTTCTTGATGGTTTCCGGGGTCGCAGCGACCCTTGTCTCACCGGTCTGCGTCTCGAGAGGAACACCAATGTGCACGACTATTTCTCCTGCGGTGACCTTTTGTCTTTTTAAAAGCCAGCGCACTTCGGATGGTGCGCTGGGGCGGCTGTGGAGCGCCGACCCGCCGAATCCCGGGCGGGCGAAGCATTTTGCAGACGAAGCCAGAGGCCTTCAACCGGTTCTGGAGCGAAACGAAGTCAAAACTACAAGTCACCCTGTGACCGTATGTCGCAACGGCCAGGCTGCAGCCTGTCAAACATAGGCTATTGGCAGATTAGGAGAAAAAAACAAAAAAATTGCGGTTGATTCGCTTACGGCTTGGTGAATGTCGCAAAATAACCCGCGAAGCCGCGCCGTAAGCAGGGTTAAAGCGGATTTTTGCTACTGCATAACAGTTTATGTATATGCGACAAATACATATATCTGTAGGTGTTAAAAATAATTGACTACGAAGTCAATTTATCATGACTGCTCACGTCTTGGCCGTGTACGCCTGGGCCTGGCTTACCAGCCAGTCACGGAAGGCGCGTAGCGAAGCCGACTCCACTTTGCGCTCCGGAATCATCAGATAGTAGGCCTTGTCACTACTCAGGGCATGCCTGTTAGCGACCACCAACCTACCCTCCTCCAACTCGCGCTGGATCAGGAACGGTGGAATCAGGGCGATGCCCATCTCATGCATGGCCGCCTGGGCGAGCATCGAGAATAGTTCATAGCGCGGGCCTGTCATGTCGCGTTCCACATTCATGGCGACGCTGCCGAACCATTGCCGCCAGGCATAGGGGCGCGTGCTCTGCTGCAGCAGTGGCAGTTGGGCAATACGCTGAGCGTCGAGTGTGCCCTGCCCGCCCAGCAGCGCCGGGCTGCACACCGGTACCGGGTTTTCCCCCATCAGCCGGTGCGACTGGGTGCCGGACCAGTCGGCATCGCCGAAGTAGATAGCGGCATCGAAGGTTGTGTCGGCAAACAGGAATGGCCGGGTGCGGTTGGTGAGGTTGACCGTGACCTCAGGGTGGCGCTGCTGGAAGTCCTTTAGCCGTGGTAGCAGCCATTGGGTACCAAAGGTGGGTACCACGGCCAGCTCGATCACGTTTGCGCCCTGCTGGCGCATTACCGACAAGGTGTCGCGCTCTACCGCGTCCAGTTGGGCGGCCACCTGGCGGCTGTAGGAAAGGCCGGCTTCGGTCAGCTTCACGCCGCGGCGCGAGCGGCGGAACAGTTCCACATTGAGGAAGGCTTCCAGGCCGCCTATCTGTCGACAGACGGCACCCTGGGTCAGGGCGAGTTCCTGGGCGGCCTTGGTAAAGCTCTCGTTGCGCGCCGCCGCCTCGAAGCAAACCAGAGCGGCGGTACTGGGGATCTTGCGGCGCATGTACGTCAACCTCACTCGTAAGGCTGTCAATATGGCGTTTTGCCGATTTACGAAGTGACAAATTATCACTAATTGGTGCGCAATCCTCGTTTGTCCCGGCGGCCGATCAGGCCTAGGCTCAAAGGCACAAGAAACTGCCCCCTATTTCGAGGATTTCGCTCATGGCCGGTAAAGCAAGCTTCAACTGGATCGACCCGCTGCTGCTCGATCAGCAGCTCACTGAAGAAGAGCGCATGGTGCGTGACAGCGCTTATCAGTTCGCCCAGGACAAGCTGGCCCCGCGTGTGCTCGAGGCCTTCCGTCATGAACAGACCGACCCGGCGATCTTCCGTGAAATGGGTGAGGTCGGGTTGCTGGGCGCCACGATTCCCGAGCAGTACGGTGGCAGTGGCCTGAACTACGTGTGCTATGGCCTGATTGCTCGCGAGGTAGAGCGCATCGACTCGGGTTATCGTTCGATGATGAGTGTGCAGTCGTCGCTGGTGATGGTGCCAATCAACGAGTTCGGTACCGAGGCACAAAAGCAGAAGTACCTACCCAAACTGGCCAGCGGCGAGTGGATCGGTTGCTTCGGCCTGACCGAGCCCAACCACGGCTCCGACCCGGGTTCGATGATTACTCGTGCCCGGAAGGTCGACGGCGGCTACCGCCTGACTGGCAGCAAGATGTGGATCACCAACAGCCCGATCGCCGATGTATTCGTGGTCTGGGCCAAGGACGATGCGGGTGATATCCGCGGCTTTGTTCTGGAAAAGGGTTGGCAAGGTCTCAGCGCGCCGGCGATTCACGGCAAGGTCGGCCTGCGCGCCTCCATCACTGGCGAAATCGTCATGGATAACGTATTCGTGCCGGAGGAAAACATCTTCCCGGATGTACGCGGCCTCAAAGGCCCGTTCACCTGCTTGAACTCCGCCCGCTATGGCATCTCGTGGGGTGCGCTGGGCGCTGCGGAAGCCTGCTGGCACACCGCGCGTCAGTACACCCTGGACCGTCAGCAATTCGGTCGCCCGTTGGCTGCCAACCAGTTGATCCAGAAGAAGCTGGCCGACATGCAGACGGAAATCACCCTGGCACTGCAGGGCTGCCTGCGTCTGGGGCGCATGAAGGACGAAGGCACAGCTGCAGTGGAGATCACGTCGATCATGAAGCGCAACTCCTGTGGCAAGGCGCTGGATATTGCTCGCATGGCGCGTGACATGCTGGGTGGCAATGGCATTTCCGATGAGTTCGGCGTGGCTCGTCACCTGGTCAACCTGGAGGTGGTCAACACCTATGAAGGTACTCACGATGTGCATGCACTGATCCTGGGGCGTGCGCAGACCGGCATCCAGGCCTTCTATTGATAAGGAGCCAGCCCATGGGCGCGCTATCACATCTGCGGGTGCTGGACCTTTCTCGCGTGTTGGCCGGCCCATGGTCTGGCCAGATTCTCGCTGACCTTGGTGCCGATGTGATCAAAGTCGAGCGCCCTGGCAGTGGTGACGATACCCGCTCATGGGGGCCGCCCTTCCTCAAGGATGCCGAGGGTGAGAACACCAGTGAGGCGGCCTATTACCTGTCGGCCAACCGCAACAAGCGCTCGGTTACCATCGACTTCACACAGGCCGAGGGGCAGCGCCTGGTGCGTGAGTTGGCGGCGAAGTCCGATATCGTCATCGAGAACTTCAAGGTTGGTGGGTTGGCTGCCTACGGTCTGGACTACCAGAGCCTGAAGGCGATCAACCCGCAGCTTATCTATTGTTCCATCACCGGGTTCGGGCAGACCGGGCCTTATGCAAGGCGCGCGGGTTATGACTTCATGATCCAGGGGTTGGGCGGGCTGATGAGCCTGACCGGCCGCCCGGAAGGTGAGGAAGGTGCGGGGCCGGTCAAGGTAGGGGTGGCGCTGACCGACATCCTTACCGGGTTGTATTCCACGGTGGCGATCCTCGCTGCCCTCGCCCATCGCGAGCAGACCGGGGTGGGTCAGCATGTCGACATGGCGTTGCTCGATGTGCAGGTGGCCTGCCTGGCGAACCAGGCGATGAACTACCTGACCACGGGCAACCCGCCTCGTCGCCTGGGTAATGCGCACCCCAATATCGTGCCTTATCAGGATTTTCCGACGGCGGATGGCGACTTCATCCTTACCGTGGGCAACGATAGCCAGTTCCGCAAGTTCGCCGAGGTGGCCGGGCAGCCGCAGTGGGCGGACGACCCGCGTTTCGTTACCAACAAGCTGCGGGTTGCCAACCGGGCCGAGCTGATTCCTCTGATTCGCCAGGCCACGGTGTTCAAGACCACGGCGGAATGGGTGAGCCAACTGGAGGCTGCAGGTGTGCCGTGCGGGCCTATCAATGACCTGGCGCAGATGTTCCAGGACCCGCAGGTGCTGGCGCGCGGATTGGCGGTAAGCATTCCGCATCCGTTGGCGGGGAGTGTGCCGCAGGTGGCGAGCCCGATACGGCTGTCGGATACGCCGGTGGAGTACCGTCGGGCGCCGCCGCTGCTGGGTGAGCATACCGAGGTGGTGCTGGAGGATGTATTGGGGCTGGATGCCGGTGAGGTGCAGCGGCTGCGCAGTGCCGGTGTGCTTTAAGGACGTTTGGCCTTGGTGAAAAGCGGGGTGGCCGTCAGGCCTCCCCGCTTTGCTTTTCAGCGATATCAAGGTTTCTTGAAATTAAGGGTTGACGCGGTTTCGAATCCCCTTATAATGCGCCCCACTTCTGACGTAGTCGAAGCGTAAAACTTCTTGTAAATCAATTAGTTAGGCGATTCAGGTAGTGTCAGGAGCGCTTCGATCGAATGATCGGCAGCGGTTGAGATGG